>BQIX01000016.1 GCA_021604145.1 Nitrospirales bacterium | reverse complement strand
ATCGAACAGGATGAATATTTATTTCGTGTGCTTCCGGCTATTATTTTGGGAGTAGCGTGTGTGAAAGCCTGTTGTGCCTATGGTCAGGCCTATCTCATGAGTTATGTCGGGAATTGGATCGTGGCGGATGTGCGGCATCAGTTATTTGTCCACGTTGTGCGTCTGCCCGTGAAGTTTCACGATAAGAATGCCTCTGGACGGCTCGTGGCACGCGTGATCAGCGACGTCAATGAAATGGCGAATGCCATCCCCAGTGTGATGAAAGATCTTTTTCAGCAGGGCCTGACGTTTGTGGCACTGTTAGGTGTCGTCTTTTATCAGAATTGGAAATTGGCAACCGTCATGTTGTTTATCCTTCCAGCATCGGCACTGGTCATCGTGCGGATTGGAAAGCGCTTGAGGAAACTCGCGACGCGTGGTCAGGAAAGCATGGGCGATATGGCTGCCGTCCTCAAGGAAGCGTTTGCGGGGATTCGTCTCGTCAAAGCGTATGGCAGAGAAGAGTCCGAAGCACAGCGGTTTGACGTGACGAATCGAGCCTATCGTTCGGCAAGCCAAAAATCCGCTCAGGTTTCCGCATTGTCGTCACCGCTCATGGAAATTATTGGCGTGTGTGGGACAATGGTGATTACCTGGTACGGTGGACACCTGATTAGTATCGGCGCGATGACGCCTGGAGAGTTTTCATCATTCTTTGCAGCGATGTTTATGGCGTATGCGCCCATCCGGCGTCTTTCAGGGGCGAATCAAACAATTCAACGAGCCCTGGCTGCATCAAAGCGAGTCTTTGATGTCTTGGATTTACAAACTGAGATTGATCATGATGACGGGAAAGCGACGCTTCCTCCCATTGCACAGTCATTAGAGTTTCGTGAAGTGACGTTTTCTTATGAAGGCTGTGACCGGCCTGCTCTGCAACAAATTTCATTAACGATTCAGGTTGGCGAGGTTGTGGCCCTTGTAGGTAGCAGCGGGAGCGGTAAGTCGACCTTAGTCAGCTTGGTGCCGCGATTCTATCGCCCATCGGATGGGGGCATCTTCATCGATGGCCATGATGTTTGCGAGGTCAGTCGTGCATCCTTGAGACGACAGATCGGCATTGTTTCACAAGAAACGGTGTTATTCGATGACACGATACGAAATAACATTGCGTATGGACGTCCGGATGCAAGTGATGCCGACATTATTGACGCGGCAACATCAGCTTTTGCCTGGGAATTTATTGAGCCACTTCCCAATCAACTGAATACGCTGGTGGGAGAAGATGGGGTCAAGCTATCCGGAGGGCAACGTCAACGTTTGGCAATTGCCCGTGCGATTTTGCGGGACCCACCTATCTTGATTCTTGATGAAGCCACGTCGGCCTTAGACTCAGAATCTGAAAGACTGGTACAGGCGGCCCTCGCCAATCTCATGAATCATCGAACCACGTTGGTGATTGCGCACCGGCTTTCTACAGTCCAGCACGCTGACCGGATTGTTGTACTTGAACGTGGACAGCTTGTCGAAATAGGCACACATGAAGAATTACTCAAGCATGGCGGGATCTATACTCGACTCTATCAGACGCAATTTGAACACACGACAATCACCTCGTTGGAACCCAATACGGTCTAGTAGTATGCATGTTCCTCAATCGATAGCAGTACATATCATTCCAGTGTTGGGTGCAAGGTGTATCCAATGGCTTGGTCACACTTTGCAGGTTAGCAAAAAGGGTGAGGAACCTGTTCGCGAATTATATCGTACTGGCAAGTCCGTAATTTTTGCTTTTTGGCATGGTCGCCAATTCATGATGCCGTTGGTTTATAGTGGGAAGTTTGCCTATATTCTCATTAGTCAACATAGGGATGGCGAGCTCATTGATCGAGTCATTAGCCGATTTGGATTTCGATCGGTGCGGGGGTCAACGACGAGGGGTGGAAATGCTGCTCTTCGACAATTAATTCGGTACGGACGCACGGGAGCTGACCTGGTTATCACACCCGATGGTCCCAGGGGACCTCAGGGGAAAGTTCAGGAAGGGGTCATTTATTTAGCCAAAATGACGGGACTTCCCATTGTTCCAGTAACGGTGGCGTACTCAAAAAAAAACTTTTCTCCAGTTGGGATCAGTTTATGGTACCGTATCCGTGGGCAAAAGCTTTGTTTATTTGGGGCTCCCCTCTGTGGGTAGAGGCCTTGTCTTCTCGCGAAGTTCTTGAAGAGAAACGTCTTGAACTTGAACGCACCCTGGACCAGATCACTCGTGAAGCTGAGGCTGAAGTTTCTGAACAATAACGTCCGGTCTGTATGGTTTATGTGGCGAGTCTGAGACTATTTGTTTTCATTGTTC
Source organism: Nitrospirales bacterium (assembly GCA_021604145.1). Taxonomy (GTDB): domain Bacteria; phylum Nitrospirota; class Nitrospiria; order Nitrospirales; family UBA8639; genus JAGQKC01. The sequence goes on along the minus strand of BQIX01000016.1, from coordinate 19,707 downwards.
TCTGCCCCGAAATGAGTGATGCGAGAATTGTTTATCATGCGTGGGAGGTATAGTGGGGTACTTCTTGTACAATGTTCTCCTGCTGATGGCGTCTCCAGTTATCGTGTTGGGACTGTTGGCCAAGCCGCGATGTCGTCGCGGTCTTCTCCAACGGTTAGGTCGAGTTCCCACTCATCTTAAACATCTGAACTCTCCTATTATTTGGATTCACGCCGTGTCGTTGGGGGAAGTGACGGCAGTGGTTCCCTTTGTCAAAGAGCTGCATGCACGACATCCTCATTGCTCTCTGGTAGTTTCGACTGTCACTGAGACGGGACGTGAAGCGGTTGAGCAACAGTTAGGTCATGTCGCGCATCACTGTTATTGCCCCGTTGATTTTACCTGGGCGGTGAAGGCCTATATTCGTGCATTACATCCAATGGCCTTTCTTCTTATCGAAACTGAATTGTGGCCGAATCTTTTACGGTTGATGGCTGATCAACAAATTCCTGCGATCCTGGTCAACGGAAGACTCTCTTCAAATTCATTTCAACGTTACCAACGTATTCGAAGTTTTATGAGGCAAGTTCTGTCCTTTATGACGCTGTGTTTAATGCAGACTGAACGAGATGCACAACGTATTATCAATCTGGGGGCTGACCCTGAAATTGTACGAACGAGTGGGAACATGAAGTTCGATCATGTCGATGCTCCTCCGGAGGATACCCATTTTGTCACCTTGTCCCGTTCCATGCTACATCTTGCGCCTCACGAAATCGTATTGGTAGCAGGAAGTACCCATGCGGCTGAAGAGGATCAACTGCTCCGCTGCTACAGACGGTTATGCAACATTATGCCATCCCTGGTCTTGCTCATAGCCCCGCGTCACATTGAACGTAGTCAAAATGTTGAAGAGAATATTCGACGTCATGGTTTCTCCTGCATTCGGAGGAGTCGTCTACAGAACGATCATGGAACACACGAAGAACCGACAACTTCCCGTGTCATTCTGCTTGATACAAGAGGAGAACTGGTTTCGGCCTATGCCTTGGGGTGGATCGCGTTTGTTGGGGGAACGTTGACGCCTATTGGAGGTCATAATCTCTTGGAACCAGCTCGATGGGGGGTTCCTGTGTTCTTCGGACCCTATACTGATCACTGTGCTGAGGTGGCCCGGATATTGAGTGATGCAGGAGGAGGGGTAGAAGTTCAAAACGAAGACGAATTGTTCCATCGAATTAAAGAGGCTCATGAAGATGCGTCATGGAGCACTCGCGTCGGACAAGCCGCTCAGAAAGCTCTTGCGGCACATCGCGGTGTGGTGAACAAAAACATTCAAATGATTCAAACCGTTGTTCCGATGCTTGATACGGTTCCGGTAGAGGAATCATCCGCATACGTGCTTGGTAAAATGTACTAACGCCATACTGAGAGAAACCCGTGTTGGGTCATGATGTTGGATGTTCGCATGCAAGCAGAAAAGAGCGTGTCATGGTTTCACCGTCATTGTCCAGGCTTACTGACCGTACTGGCCATTCCTTACGGCTTGGTGATTCAGACGAGAGGAAAACTATATGAGAAGGGTTGGCTGAAAGCCTCCCGACTTCCTCGTCCTGTGATTAGCGTGGGAAACCTGACTGTCGGTGGAACCGGAAAAACTCCGGTTGTAATCTGGCTGGCCAATTGGTTGCGGGCAAATGGAAAACAAGTTGGGATATTAAGCCGGGGCTATCGTCGGAAAAATACCGCAGATTGCGTTCTTGTCACAAACGGTCACGAATGTTTGGTCCGTGCGGGGGAAGTTGGTGATGAACCGTTTCTCATGGCCCAATGCTGTCCAGGTGCGGTGATCGCGGTGGGCAATGATCGCTATAAGCTGGGCTCATGGGTTCTTGAGCAACTAGACGTCGATTGCTTTGTGCTTGATGATGGATTTCAGCATATCAGTCTGTTTCGGGATTGCAATCTTTTACTGGTCGATGCCTTGGATCAACGCGGATTAACGGCACTCTTGCCTAAAGGACGGTTACGGGAGCCACTTTCTGCAGTACGACGGGCGACGTCCATTTTGATCACTCGTACGAATCAGACTTCAAATTCTCTCGATGTTATTCAGTCTCTTCAATCAGTGCTTGGTGAAAACTTTTCACCTATTCATGTTGAATTCCATTCTGTGTCCGTGGTGAATATCAAAACTCGTCAAGTTAAAGCTGGAGATTGGCTGATCGGGAAACGAGCCGTCATTTTTAGCGGAATCGGCAATGCGTCGTCGTTTAGTCGGACAGTCGAACAAATGGGCGTGAACATCATCAAAGAATTTGAGTTTCCTGATCATTATCCCTATTCCGTCACAAGTCTTGAGTCCATTCGTGCTCACGCGCAACGTCACAATAGCGATGTGATCTTGACGACGGAAAAAGACGGAGTGAAAATTGGTCCTCTGTTACAGGATGGCGAGAATGTGTGGGCAATCCGTCTCGAGATTAGAATTGAAAAAGGTGAAAAAGAGCTTTTGGAATCGTTGCAACGCGTCGTGGCGTAATTGATATGGGGAAATGGTTCTGAAGATGACCCACCCGATAGTGTATCGTCCACTCTTGTACCCGCGTATCTATGATTGATCAGGATATCACGAGAATTCTTATCCGAGCCCCAAATTGGATAGGCGATGCGGTGATGTGTACACCGGCCCTTATGGATATACGCGAATGTTATCCACGTGCCACTATTACGTTGTTGGCGAGACCCGCCATTGCAGAGTTACTACATGGTCATCCGGGCATCAATGATGTGCTGCTTTATCAGCATCAACGTACTCATGCCGGTATATTGGGCAAAGCACGGCTCATTCGAAAACTCCGATCACAAAAGTTTCAGATCGCCATTTTGCTGCAAAATGCGTTTGAAGCAGCCTTTCTGACGATGTGTGCAGGAATTCCAGAGCGTTGGGGATATGGTACTGATGGGAGAAGTGTTTTGCTTTCGAAAGCGGTGCCGACCTCACGCAATAAAAAAAGTATACATCAAGTTCGGTATTATCAATTGCTTATTCAACAGGTGTTGGGCCGCACACTCCCACGGCGGATGCAATTAGCAGCTTTTGACCAAGATGAGGAATGTGTGAATCAACGATTTCCTGAAATCGGCGCTGGAAAAAGTGAATATGTCATTGGTCTGAATCCTGGATCTGTGTATGGGTCGTCAAAGCGATGGGTACCTGGTCGATTTGCAGAATTAGCTGATCGCGTGGTGGACCACATTCGTCAGATGGCTGGTTCTGCGGCAACAGTCAAATGCGTCCTTGTCGGGGGAACTGGAGAAGAGTCGTTGGCACAGACGATTGCCTCTCTGATGCAAGAGACTCCAATTGTCCTATCTGGGAAAACGACGCTCCGTGAACTGATGGTCATTATTAAGCGATGCTCTCTTTTTATTACCAATGATACTGGCCCGATGCATATTGCTGCCGCCTTCAACGTTCCTCTCGTCGCAATTTTCGGATCAACAGACCCCGGATATACTGCCCCGTTTGGGTGGGAGGATGCCGTTGTTCAGGATTCCGTGAGGTGTGCTCCTTGTTTTCTGCGTTCCTGCCCGATTGATCATCGCTGTATGACGCAAATTTCGGTGCAGCAGGCGTTTGATATGGCCCTGTGCCAACTATCAAGAAATGTGAAGGCGAATCATGATGCATAACGAGGTCACAGTATTTGTGGATCGTGATGGAACCTTAAATCAGGATCCCGGGTATTTGTCGACCCCCGATGGCTTGGTGTTGTATCCCGGTGTCGTTGAATCTGTTGCCCGATTAAAACGGGCAGGTTGTTCTGTGGTGCTCGTTACGAATCAATCGGGGATAGGTCGAGGCTATTTCACTAGAGCCAATTTACAGGCGATTCATGATAAACTAGAGAACATATTAGCGCAGGGTGGGGGGGGACTCGATGGAATTTTTTTCTGCCCGCATCTTCCCGATGACGGGTGTGATTGTCGTAAGCCGAAGGCTGGCCTCATTCGTCAGGCTGTCGAGACGTTAAGCGTCTCAACTGTTCATAGCTATATGGTTGGTGATAAGCGAAGCGACATGGAGTTGGCGGGCACTGTTGGGGCGATTGGCGTCTTAGTCACTACGAGTCCGGTGAGTCAAGAAGCCATTCACGCACAAATGCGTGGAGAGCTTCATATTGAAAGTGTTACTTCAACTTTCAGTGAAGCGGTAGAATGGATTCTTCAGGATATATCAAAGGTGCAGTAATCAGAGTTGTCGTCGTCTGCTTTGTCTTTTTGTTCATGCACTGCCATATATGAGCATCTTGTATTTGCATTGTGTATCTCTCTTGTCATAATGAACCACGACTTATGTCTGGTACGTTTCACTTCTGCCTGACGCATGCATGATTTCCCCACCTAAACGGATCCTACTTCTGAAACCCAGTTCGTTGGGTGATATCGTGCACGCTCTTCCAGCTCTGGCTTCGTTGCGTGCATGTTATTCTACGGCACACATTGCCTGGTTGATTAAGCAGGAGTGGGCAGAATTGTTGGATGGCAATCCAGATGTCGACGAAGTTATTCCTGTCAGTTTTCGTCTAAGGTCTTGGCCCTCGTTAATTCGTCGTGTTCGTCGAGGAAACTACGATCTGGTGATTGATCTTCAAGGTCTATTCCGAACGGGATTTCTAGCTGGTCTCTCCGGAGCATCCGAACGAGTGGGATTTGCTGCGGGACGAGAAGGCAGTCCCTGGTTCTATACCCAACGCGTGGTTTTACCTATTCCGATGGATCGTCCCTGGCGTTTACTCGATATGCATGCGGTGGACAGAAACTTAGCCGTGGTCCGGCACCTTGGTGCGGAAGCCCAAATTCCCACATTTGCTTTTCCAGATATCGAAGCCGATCGTGTCACTGTTCGTCAAAGACTGGATGAAGCCGGGGTGAAGCTTGGCGACCGACTGATTGCCATTGCTCCGTTGTCTCGTGAGGAAATTAAAAATTGGCCGCTGGACCGCTATGTTGAACTCGCGATCAAATTGAGTCGTTGGCCAAACTATAAAATTATTGTGCTTGGGTCATCATCTCAACAGTGGATCATGGAAAAGTTTTCGCAGGTGACGAAAGAGAAATGTCTTGATATGGTTGGGAAGCTTCGTCTTCGTCAACTTGGAAGTCTGTTGCGCCAGACTGACTTACTGATTGCAAATGATTCGGCGCCTATCCATTTGGCTGCGGCCGTGGGGGTTCCTGTTCTTGGTCTGTATGGTCCCACTCACGCTGGAGCGACTGGACCGTATGGGGGAAGTCAACGCCGGTCCTTACTGACAGATCTTCCGTGTCGCCCCTGTGGGCAATCCACTTGTCATCACACCAAAGCAAAAGAATGTTTGACCGCCATATCTGTTGACGAAGTGCTCAGTGCGGCAGAAATTCTATTAAAAGCCTCAGAGGTCAACACCAAAAATATTGCTCGGAAACCAAACGAATAATGAATTCGTTGTGAGAAGCATGAAGCCCCCAAGAAAGAATCGGTAACTAATGGCACAGAGTACTAAAGTTTCTGCAGTGGTCATTGCCTACAATGATGAAGCGAACATGCGTGCCTGTTTAGAGAGCTTGCATTGGGCTGATGAACTCATCATTGTGGATTCCTTTAGTACCGACCAGACGACCAAGATTAGCCAAGAATATACGAATAGGGTCTATCAACACGCCTTTCACGGGTTTGGGCGATTACGGAATGAAGCCATGGCTCATGCTTCGTACGATTGGGTGTTTAGTCTCGATACCGATGAACGTGCGACCTTGGAAGTCCGTGACGAAATTCGTCGTTATTTAGCGGAAGGTCCGAAGGCGCAGGCCTACTTTGTTCCACGACTCAATAACTTTCTCGGGCGATGGATTAAGCATTGTGGATGGTATCCTGATTATCGACAACCGCAATTTTTTCACAAATCCCATATGCGGTATCACGATGATCTCGTTCATGAGAGTTATTCCGTGACAGGTCAAATTGGTTACTTCAAGAATCATGTGACGCAGTATCCCTTTCGAAATATTGATCAGTATTTTATGAAAATGGATCGATATTCGTCCTTGATGTCTAAAGAGATGCGAAGGCGTGGGCGTCGATTTCACCGTCATCAGCTGATCTCTCATCCGCTGTTCACATTTTTGAAAATGTATGTGTTGCGTTTGGGATTTCTCGATGGAAAACCTGGCCTCGTATTGTCCGGTCTGTACGCATACTATACGTTTGTCAAATACGCCAAATTATGGGAGCTGACTCACAATAAGTCTTCCTGTTGATGAAGTCACTCCTGCCTGGATGGGTTCAATGACATCAGTAATTTCAGGAAAATCCAGACTGTCGCGTCATCCATTACGAATTTTGCATACTGAGTCATCTATGGAGCTTGGTGGTCAGGAATTCCGTATTCTTCATGAAGTTCGTGGCATGGTGAAGCAAGGTCATTATGTCGTCTTAGCCGTGCAACCACGCAGTCAACTGGCTATGCGTGCGAAGCAGCAGGGTCTTGTTGTTGAAGAAGTGACGATGCGTCGTGTGCGATGGTTGTGGCTCATTGTGGTCTTTCTCAAGCTCATTGCCCGGCATCATATTCAAGTGGTGAATACCCATGGGTCAATTGACAGTTGGACTGCTGCTATTGCAGGCCGTTTCTCTCGTTACCATCCGTTGATTATTCGTACTCGTCATAAGTCAACGATGATTTCCAAGACTTGGCGCCATCGTGTGCTGTATCAACACTTGCCTCATGCGGTTGTGACGACTGGTGAAGCAGTCAAAAATCTTGTTGTGCAGCAAACGGACGTACCGGCTGAGCGAGTTTTCTCTATCCCAACCGGAGTCGACTTGGAAATATTTCAGTTTAACCTAGAGGAGCATTGTCGTAAGACTCAACATTGCATAACCGACCAGACTGTGGTGATCGGGACGGTGACGTTTTTTAGGACGTATAAAGGATTATCGTATCTCTTAGAGGCATTTCACACTGTCTTGTCTTATGTGCCGGATGTCGTCTTGCATATTGTAGGCGATGGCCCGGACTATGTCTCGATCGTCCGTAAGCGGGATGAGCTGGGATTGCAAGATCGTGTGATATTGACAGGGTATCAAGAGGATGTCGCATCACAGTTAGCAACGATGGATGTGTTTGTTTTGCCATCAATAGAAGCTGAAGGCGTACCTCAAAGTTTGACGCAAGCGATGGCGATGGGGATTGCGGCAATTGCGACAGACGTGGGTAGTATTCGAGAAGTTGTCCAGCATGAAACAACCGGACTTTTGGTGGAAGCCAAAAATAGTGAAGCCCTCGCTCAAGCCATGATTCGCCTTGCCACCAATCTACGGCTTCGAGAGGACTTAGGGCAATCAGCGAGAAAACATATTGAGCAGACCTATAGCTTTACAGGCATGCTTGCGCGAACCGAATCGGTCTATCGGGAGTTTCTTGATCAACAGACTTCAGAGGGCGTGGTCCGGGGTGAGGCATGAAAGTCAGTGGTTTTACTTTTATTCGGAATGCCATTAAGTATGACTTTCCCATCATTGAAGCGATTCAGTCCGCATTGCCGATTGTCGACGAATTTATTGTGAACGTTGGAAATTCGGACGATGATACGCTGGGGTTAATCCGATCTCTCGACGATGCGCGCATAAAGATTGTTGAAAGTGTGTGGGATGAAACCTTGAAGCACGATGGGAGAATCTTGGGTCAGCAGCAGGATATTGCACTCTCTCATTGTTCAGGGGATTGGGCTTTTCTCGTTCAAGGTGATGAAGTGATTCATGAAGATGATTTGCCAACTATCCAAAATGCGATGAATATGTACATGACTCATGAGCATATTCTCGGACTTGTCTTTCGTGTGATTCATTTTAAAGGCGACTACTGGTCTGTTGATCCCTGGATGTATCGGAAAGCCACGAGAATTATTCGGACAAAGAGGAATCTTTGCTCTTCGGCAGATGGTTGTGATTTTCGAACCGATCAGTCGTCACGAATGATTAAGTCATGTCCCGCAGGCCAGATGATTGCTGCTCGTGTGTTTCATTATGGTTGGGTGAAAGATCAAGAGACGTTTCGTGCCAAAAAACGAGTGATGGAGTCATGGTGGCATGGAAATACCCGCACACCTGAAGAATTGGATCGTGAAGCGGTGCTACAAGCGCAATTTCCGAATTACTCAATTCTCAAGGATTTTCATGGACATCATCCCCTTGTCATGCAAGCGCGACTTGCCCGGGCCAAAAAAGTTGGAGCAAGACGAAATCGTTGGTTGAATTGGAAGTTTTACCGTGAAGTCCTGAAGCATGGATTTAAAGGGTAAGTATGCACACCCGTCAAACTGTAGCAGTTTTGGTGATTACCAAAAACGAGGAACGACATATTGCCGATTGTCTAGAAAGCGTCAAGTGGGCAGATGAGATCATTCTCGTGGATGCTCAAAGCACAGATGAAACGGTGTCTATTGCTAAAAAATTTACAAACCGTATTTTCATCAGACCGTGGCCGGGCTTTGGGATTCAAAAGAATTTTGGCATGGAACAGGTTGGTTCTGATTGGATATTGATACTCGATGCCGATGAGCGTGTGAGTGTGGGATTGTCCAGAGAAATTCAAGAAACGCTTTCGACTGCTTCACATGATACTGTGGCCTATCGCGTTCCACGGCGAAATTATTTTTATGGTCAATGGGTTCGATGGGGGGGAGCGTATCCTGACTATCAAATACGTCTCGTTCAGAATGGAAAGGCCCAGTATAATGATGTCGCAGTCCACGAGAATTTACTCGTGAATGGTCAGATTGCGACGCTTTCCGGGCATCTCGATCACTACACGGAACGACAGATTACGGATCATTTTAAAAAGTTTAATCTGTATACCACGCTAGCAGCCTTAGAAAAAGGCAAAGTCCAGAAATCCGTCTCCTGGTATCATCTCGTATGTAATCCATTCATCATATTTTTCAAGACATATGTGTTAAAAAAGGGCTACCGGGATGGTACGCGAGGAATTATTTTTGCTGTATTTGCCAGCATGTATACCTTTGTCAAATATACAAAACTGTTCGAGTCCCATGTGGGAGAGAAATGACGTGGATTGATTGGCATGCGACACGGGTATAGATTGCCCTATAGCCGTTCCGATGAGTTTCCGTATGTATGAGGCGGTGTTTTGCGTTAAGTTGGCTTATTTGAACTGCTTGGAATTTATTGGATTCGCTATAACATGAAGATTGTGATTGCCGCCTGGCATTTGAAAGATTTCAATGTTGGTCTGGGGCGGTATACCCGCAATCTTATTGAAGGTCTTGGTCGTGTTGATCAGACCAATGAATATGAAGTTCTCGTGCCCGTCAACACCGTAAATTTTCCTGACTGTTCCAACGTTCGGTACCGGTTCTGTCGTTACCCTCTATTTAAAAGACGGTTTTGGGAACAAGTCGCGACGATGTGTGTGGGAAATTATGATCTTTTGCATTTTCCTTATGATTCGTGCCTTGCGGTCAAGCGTGGAAAATTCGTCGTCACGATTCACGACGTCAAGCCGTTGTTGTATCCGAAGCCTACAAAACGTCTCAATCTACACGAACATATTCAACGTCTGTGTATTCCACGTCCATTAGAAAACATCGATCATATTATTACTGTGTCAGAATGTTCACGGAGAGATATTGTCGAATATCTTGGTCTGCCTCATGAGCAGATCACGGTGATTCCGCAAGGTGTTGAACACGGTCTTTTTCTCCCTCCATCGACAGACGTAACTCAAGCGGAAGAGGTGATTCCTTACGTCTTGTGTGTGTCGGGGACTGATCCAACAAAAAATATTCAATCTCTGATTCATGCCTTTTCATTGCTCCCTGAGGATGTTCGGCAATCTCATCAATTAATTCTTGTTGGTGATATGAAAAAGCAAAGAGACATTCCTCAATTTGTCAAGCAGAAAGGAATCGAAAAACAGACAATATTTGCCGGAAAGGTTTCCGATCAACAATTGGTACGATATTACCAGCATGCGTCACTCTTTGTTTTTCCTTCTCTTTACGAAGGTTTCGGGTTGCCGGTCCTCGAAGCCATGGCCTGTGGCTGTCCCGTTGTCTGTTCGAATACCTCTTCGTTGCCCGAAGTGGTTGGTGACGCCGCAATGATGGTCAGTCCTTTGGATATTGCGGGGATGGAGCACGCAATGAGACAGATTCTGACTGATCCGAGCCTTCAACACCGCATGCGCAATGCCGGCCTCCAACGGGCCAAGCAGTTCTCCTGGGAGCACACTGCAACGCAAACAGTTCAACTCTATGAACGAGTTTCAGGTCACTGATTATGTGTGAGCGGGAACCAAGAAGGCGAGTTGGTCATAAGAAACGAGAGTCATTTCTCCATGTCTAGCGCAGCGCCTACACGGCTCTTACTCCTGGCGATACGAGTGATCGGTGATGTCGTACTTATCACGCCTATTATTCGACAACTTCGACAGGCTTACCCCGATGTTTATCTTGCGGCACTTGCCGATGGACAGAGTGCAAAGATTCTTCATCATAACCCGCATCTCGATCGCGTGATTGAGATTGATCGACGTGCCGCGAGGCAGTTAACAAAAACAACACAGTTTAAGCAATGGCTGCAATTCATTGCTGACATTCGGCAAGAGCAATTTGATACCGTTGTCGACGTATTTAGCGGGCCAAGAAGTGCCACCATCGCATGGTTGTCCGGGGCCTCTCGTCGGTATGGTGAAGAGTCTCGAAATCGGATACGTGGATTTCTGTACAGTCATTCCATACAAGTATCTCGTGATCATCGACATCTGATTGAACAGAAGTTGGACTTGATTCATCCTCTAGTGGGAAACGTTGATGCTCATAAGGCACCATTAGAACTGTTTCTCACTTCTGATGAGACGCAACGTGCGTTGGGATTGCTTGGAGCCAACACGACGGATGCTCAACGACTGGTCGGTCTTGTGCCGGGGGCCGGATCACCGTGGCGAATGTGGCCGTTAGATCGGTTTGCTCGATTGGCAGACTTTCTGGTTGAGCACTATCATGTCCGAATTGTCTTAGTCGGAGGTGCTGCTGATCGTAGTATCTGTCAACAAATTTGTGAGTTGATGAACGAGCCGCCGTTGGATCTATCTGGACAGACGAGTCTCCGAGAGTTGGTTGCCGTACTAGCGGAACTTGATTTGGTTATTTCAAATGTGACAGGTCCGATGCATATTGCCTCAGCATTACCGAAACCTTACGTAATCGGTCTCTATGGCGCGGCTGATACCGTTCAATATGCGCCCTGGGGAAATCGAGCGATGATGGTGACCAAAGGAAGACGAGAGGACGCGTATTGGCAAAAGGTGGATTATGAACAAGATTATCAGCGATTATTAGAAATTTCCGTTCAGGATGTGAAAGAGGCCGTGTTTCATGTCATGAGTGACAGGCATGTCTAGTTTACCTGTGTTGATGCCAAAAAATAGTGAGCCTCGATTTATTTTCTTTTCATGTTGGACAGGTCGTGGAAACCACAATTGAACAATATTCTTGTTATTAAATTGCGGTATATCGGGGATGTGGTGCTCTCAACTCCGGTCCTCTCAATGTTGAGGCGGCAGTTTCCTCATGCGAACTTGGTTTGTCTGGTCAATCCTGGAACGCAAGAGGTCCTTCAACATAACCCGCATGTCGATGACGTCGTGGTGATGGCTCGGGGCAGTCTTGTTGAACAAATTCAATTCTGGCTTGAGTTGCGTCGTCGACAATTTGATTGCGTGATTGACTTGACTGACGGGGATCGCTCCGCATTTCTGACTTGGATTTCTGGCGCGTCTCGACGAATTGGCTTCAATAGCGAAAACCGATGGAGAGGAAAATTATACTCCCATTGTATTTCATCAGGAATTGCGAAGCGTCATATGGTGGAATATCACATGCAAGCCCTTACGTTTGTTGATGTGCCTTCGGTGGTTCAAAAGCCTGAGGTGTTTGCCGGACCAGAACAGACGGCTCGAGCTCACGCCAGATTAGATGAGCTGGGCCTTCTTGGTCGTCGGTGGGTGATGGTTCATCCGACGGCAAGATATTGGTTTAAAGCCTGGCCGGTTGAACGATTTGCCAGGTTATGTGATCGGTTGGCTGGAAGCACCCTGTCTATTGTTCTTGTTGGGGATACCCGAGACCAGGAAATTGCCGCGAAGATCCAAGAAGTTGCCAAAACGTCAATCTTTTCGCTCGTGGGGAAAACGCCGTTATTGGAATTAGCCGCGATGATGAAACACGCTGCTCTCTTTATTGGGAATGATACCGGAATGATGCATATCGCTTCGGCCGTCGGATGTCCCGTAGTTGGTCTGTTCGGACCGACGAATCCTGAAACGTGGGGACCAAGGGGAGCCAGGACGAAGGTGATCTATAAGGGGTTGGATTGCCGGGCATGTTTTCGTCCAGGCTGCTTTCGCGGTGAAGAGAGCTGCATGAAGCTGATTTCCGTTGATGAAGTGTATGAAGCTGCACGTGAGCTTCTCCGAGAAGTGGAGCATGCGGAGTCATAGGTTATAAGTGTGAACGATCTCTAAGCATCCATCTTCATCGCATTTGTGCTCTGCGCCTTCGTGTTCTTTAGGGAAATGCTGAGAGAGGAGCATAGGTTACAGGTCTTCCGATGACAGACTCCAGCCAGGCCGTGGTATCTTGCGGGCTGACAGGGTATCGATTTAACCGAACTTCGATTTGAAATGTTCCTTGATGACCAACAATACCGATAATGGCGGCTGAATCATGTCCGTTTGGGAGAATCGCTGATGTTTGAAATTCGCAGAGTGTGGAATATAGGCGACCGGTTTCCCCGAGAATGGTTAAAAGTTCAGGGAGTTCATTCATGACACAATGGACAGAACATCGGTACACTGATCGATTTGCTGCATCAAATGAATCAAAGTGTAGTAACTGTTCTTCGGTAAATCCGGTGAGATAGGCTCGTACCGATTGAGGTTTTCCCTGCCACGTAGCCGCGAGTTGACTGGCTGGAACAAGAAATTCAAAGACATCAGGCGAGTTTAATTCAAATTGGCATGGTCCAAAGGCATCGGGCCATGAACAAAATAGTGGTGTGTCCTGCCGAGGGGTTTGGAGGCGGACCTGTATCGGGTCGACTACGGCTTCCAATGGAAGGTCGAGTGTTTTAATCGCGGACTGAAACGCGGCTTGACGTTCGGTTAACCACATGGGGCGTTGATGATCAGCCCACGTTTCGCCGGGGGCGACGATTTCCGTTGTGTGCACACGGACTCGGATAAAGGAGTGAGCATGTCGAAAACCCAACCAGAACATGGCATCAGGCCGTAAAGTCACCATGTGTTCTTCAATGCGCCAGGGATGACAGATTGAACAATAGGTGTTCACGGATTGGTATTGTTGAACAACGGTGTGATATTGCCCGGCCAGTAAGAAAAAGTCTCCTTCCCACTGATCTAAAATATGAATGAGTGTGACGTCTTCTAACGGCCAGAAATCAAGGGCACGAATACCCTGCGGGCCAGGAACCCCCCACTCTTCGATGTAGCAAATAATATCTTTTTCGGTATGAGCAGGGGTGAGTCCAGCCTGTTGCAAGTGTTGAGTCGTCTGTAAGACATCATCAAAGGAGAGGGGCGATGTCGTTTCCCAACGATGTTCACGCATAACGATTACGGGGTGAGTAATTGGGGCATGGGAAACATGTGATGAAGCCTGATTGCCATGGATAGACTGAAATAAGAGCGGGAATTGAAGAAAAGCGTTAGGCGTTTGTCAGGTGGCGATGGGTCGTAGAACACTGGCGGAGAGGGCGGGATTTGAACCCGCGGTAGGTTTTACCCTACGACGGTTTAGCAAACCGTTGGTTTCAGCCAGACTCACCCACCTCTCCGCATTTTCTGTGTTCCGACTGGTGATGTTTTAGTTGTTATAAGGCAATTTGTCAATCTATACGATGAAACCCTCTCAGCGTGTCACTTTTCCGGCTTCATGGGCGAACAAGTACGATGTTCATAAGAGATGGTAGGTGATATGGCCAAATGTTCACGGGTCTTGTTGCAGGGCAATCTATGATCGACCACTTATCTTGTGAGTGAGTCTGTGTGTTTCGAGGGTTGACGGTTGCCGGTGCGCTCTATCAGAAATAGGGTTGGGCAGCGTGAACGTTATGCCTGACCTTCCGGACCTTTGAACGTGGTGTCACTATTCTTATCATTCATGGTATTCACCATGGTTTCCATCAATGCGGAAAGTTTTTTATATTGAGGGTGATCTGGAGTCAACGGGTGCCCGTTCTCGTCTCGCATAAGATCTTCCATGCCGGCGACCAAATCGTTCATTTCTGGAAATGGTAGGTCTGATTTGCTTTTTTTCCCCATGTGCTGCATCCTTTTTCTTGAATATGAAGCAATTGATGAAGAGGCCGTTATGACTGTTTATCCTGTTCGAGGATACTCTGAATGATGGTCTTGAGATTTTCTTCGGTTAGATTCGCTACTCGAATATTTCCATCAATGACAATGGTAGGTGTATGAGTGACCTTAATGCGTTCTCCCCAAGCTTTTCCTTTTTCGAGTGTTCGATAAGGAACGCCGCTGGCTAACCCTTTTTCAAATTCTTCAACGTCAAGTTCTAGCTTTTTCAGCAACAATCGTCGTATGGTTTTGTCGAAGACTTCAATCTTTTTCCCATGAATGGAGCCGAATAAGGCATCTTTCATTTCAGGTCCCTTGCCCATTGTCACGGCTTGTTCATACATTTCAAAAGCCGTAGGAAGTTTACCTGGCATGACTGGAAATCCAATGAGTCGAGCTTCGAATTCATCTCCGAACTCTTCTTCAAGCTTGGTGACAACAATTTTTTCAAACATGTGGCAATGCGGACAATAGAAGTCGGCAAATTCAAAGAGGATGACTTTCCCTTTTTCGTGTTTGGAGGGTTCATCAAGCAGTTCATATTCACCTTGAATCGTGTTACTTGTTGCCCAAATTGCTGAAGGGACAGTGAGAGAAAAAATGACGACACAGATGGACCAGGCGAAGAATGAGCGAGCGGTGTCCATGCGAGTACCTTTCCTAAATATTATAACTGTCAGTCTACAAACAAAATGGTTTTAGATAGACTCGAATTCTTTCTCTCAGGCTACCATGATAGTGCTGAGGGTTCAACCTAAACAAACGAGATACTCAAGGATGGATTGGTCTCAATGGTTGCTTGATATCTGTTCGGAAGGCCAGGCATGCTTGACAAATTTCATGTAAGGAGGACAGGTGAATGAAGATTGTAAGTCTTGATGATTTTCAAGAGTTTTCTTTGGAGAAAATGAAGAAACACAATGTATTTCAATCTACGAGGTTTTTTTGTGATGTGTATTGTCTTGAGCCGAAGCAAGAGCAAAAAGGTCATGTGCATGCCGATCAAGACAAAGTCTACTTTGTCATAGAGGGGACAGGAACGTTTCAAATTGGAGGGGAAAGTCACGTGCTTGTGCAAGGGCAGGGGACAATGGCTCCTGCCGGTGAAGAGCATGGCGTGATCAACCATACGGATCAACGGCTTCGAATCTTGGTGTTTATGGCTCCCAATCCTTCTTAACCCATACCATACAGTGATAGATTTCATCGAGATGAGATTATACCTGAAAGAGGTTAATTCACGGCGGTCATAAAGGGCGGACATGGAGTTGCCGGTTTTACATATTGGAGATAATGCGACGCAGGAGACCTTGGAAACCCTTGTCCAAGCGGTTCGCGGGGCAGGAGGGCGGGCTCTCTTTGTGGGAGGGTGTGTGCGGGATGCGCTTCTTGGTATGTCCTCCAAAGATCTCGATATCGAAGTCTATGGCATCGCTCCTGAGAAGTTGAAGCAACTCTTAGGTACCTACTTTAAGATTGATGTCGTTGGAGAAGCATTTGGGGTGCTCAAAATTTTTGGTTGGCCTATCGATGTCTCCATTCCGCGTCGGGAATCGAAAGCAGGATTGGGACATACGGCCTTTGACATTTTTTCTGATCCAACGATGACTCCCAAAGACGCGGCGACCCGACGAGACTTTACGGTGAATGCCATGGCCTATGATCCAATGACTCGCGAGCTGATTGATCCTTTTTCAGGCTATCAGGATCTTCACGATCATATTCTGCGGCATGTGGGCGAACAATTTTCGGAAGACCCGCTCAGAGTGCTTCGCGGACACCAGTTTGCTGGACGATTTTCCTTACAGGCGACTCAGGAGACCATACGGTGTTGTCAAAATCTCGCGACAGAATATGACACCCTGGCGATCGAACGCATTTGGGGCGAATGGTATAAATGGGCGGCACAGTCTCAACGTCCGTCGGCTGGCCTGAAGTTTCTTCACCAATGTCAATGGTTGCAACTGTATCCGGAGTTAGCCGTCCTTCAGCACTGTCCGCAGGATACTCGCTTTCATCCTGAAGGAGATGTCTGGATTCACACGCTGTATGTTGTTGACCAGGCCGCTCGAATTGCCGAACGGGATGGTTTAAGTTTGCCAGATCGGGCCGTCTTGGTCTTTTCTGCCTTATGTCATGACCTTGGAAAGCCGGAAACCACAGAAGTTCTTTCTGACCGTATACGTTCGCATGGACATGCCGGAACAGTTGAGACATTTCAAAATTTTCTTCAGAGAGTGGGAATGCCGGTTGGATTAAGTAACCGTGTCATACAGCTCTGTCGATATCATTTGACGCACATTGATTTTGTTGGGTCTTCCAGGCATGTGCGGCGTGTGGCTGTAGCACTCGATGAGGTAGGCGAAAACTTAGAAATGTTGGCGCGACTTGTCGAAGCTGATCATAGTGGCCGACCACCATTGCCGGAAGAGCTCCCTCGCAACATGGCAGAGATGTTGGACGTCGCTCAAAAATTAGACATCCATACCCAAGCTCCAAAGCCATTGCTCATGGGTCGTCATCTGTTGACGATGGATGTGCAGGCAGGTCCACAAATGGGGGTCATCTTGAAAGCGGCGTTTGAGGCTCAACTAGAAGGGGAGTTTGATACCGAAGAGAGCGCTCGTGAATGGGTGAAATTGCATTATTTTTGAGAAGTGTCAAGCGTGAAAAGTGTCGGTTTCTTCCATCGAAATGTTCGTTGTTTGATGAGACGGCCGGTCACATAGGTTCAAGTTTTGTACCCAGCCGTCTCTATCCCTTGCAATGAACTTCCGTTGCTTAACGCGCGAATACGTGCGGTAGCAGTTGGATCCGTTCGATCTCGGATCATTCGTTTCTCTGTCACAAAGGCGAAGGGCTTAGACGAGCCGCTTCGCAGTTTCGACGATGACGCGTGCACTAATTCCATATCGATCGAGTAATTCATCAGATTTACCGCTGTGGGGAATTTCTCGAACAGCAAGTTTGTGAAGACGAATGCCTTCGCCTGCTAAGGCGCTCAGCACGGCATCGCCCAATCCGCCATGCGCATAGTGATCTTCGACGGTAAGGAACGTGTTCGATGTGGCACGGGCGCAGTCGAGCAGTGTTTCCGTGTCGATAGGAACAATACTATAAAGGTCGACAATACGAACATAGATGCCAGCGGCGGCCAATTCGTCATAGGCTTTCAACGCTTCGAATAACGTGATGCCGGCGGCCACAATGGTGAGGCGGTCTTGGTCGCTTTGCCGAAGAACTTTCGATCCTCCAATATGAAAAATGTCATCGTTGCCGTAGAGAATTGGTGTTTTAGGTCGACTGGTACGCATATACACCATACCGTCATGGGAGGCCGCTGCTTGAACTAAATGATATGCGCAGACGGCATCGGAAGGGTATAAGACCGTGACGCCTGGCTGTGCCGACATCATCGCTAAATCTTCGAGTCCCATTTGAGACGGCCCGTCTTCGCCGATGCTGACTCCAGCATGCGACCCCATCAATTTGATATTGGCTTGACTGATGGCTGACATCCGAATGAAATCATAGGCACGAGTGAGAAAACAGGCAAACGTGGCGGCAAATGGAATCTTGCCACATGCCGCGAGTCCGGCTGCCGCGCCAACCATATTTTGTTCGGCAATGAAATTTTCAAAAAATCTTGTCGGAAATCGTTGTCCAAATTTGTCGGTAAAGGTGGAGTTTTTGACGTCGGCATCGAGAGCGACCACTAATGGATTCACTTCGCCTAAGTGGACCAGGGCTTCTCCAAACGCTTCACGTGTCGCGACTGACTTTTGAGTGTCATATGCCGGGGGCGCGACTGGTAAGATATTGGGTGGTGTCGTCTCGTGTGAAGTGGGAGCCTGAATAGTCGGAGGTCCTTCTTCTGTATTCAAGAATGTCGTGAGTTCTTGAATGGCTTTTTGGGCATCTTCTTGGCTCAGCGGTTTTCCGTGCCAGTTCATTTTATCTTCGGCAAATGAAATCCCTTTGCCTTTCAGCGTTTTGGCTAAAATGACCGTTGGTCGATCATGCGTATTTGCGGCTTCTTGAAATGCCTCAAGTAAGGCCGAATAATCATGCCCGTCGACGGGAATGGTATGCCAGCCGAATCCCTTCCACCGTGCTTGATAGGCTTTTATATTGTGTTGGAGCAGCGTTGGGTCGGATTGCCCGAGCCGGTTGATATCCACAATGGCGCATAAGTTATCGAGTTGTTTGTGCTGAGCAATTTCCGCAGCTTCCCAGACCGATCCTTCCACCGATTCTCCGTCGCCCATTAGCACGTACACGCGAGCATCGCTTTGATCCAGAAATTTATGATTGAGGGCAATCCCGACGCCACCACACAATCCTTGGCCGAGCGAACCTGTGGCCATATCGACAAAAGGTAATCGAGGTGTTGGATGACCTTCTAAATCGGAACTGAGTTTCCGTAAATTCAAGAGATCGCCGCGGTTAATGAATCCAGCTTCCGCCCATGCGGCATACAAAAGCGGAGCCGCATGTCCCTTCGATAAGATAAAGCGATCATTCCCGCGGTCTTTCGGATTGGCAGGATCATACTGCATGACGGAAAAGAACAGCGCGGCGACAATGTCAGCTGCAGAGCAACAACTGGTCGGATGACCGCTTCCCGCTTCGGTTGTTGCTTGAATACTTTGAATGCGTAATTGAGTGGCGTAATGCTGCAGTGATTGAATTGACTGGCCAGAAGCAGTAGGTGACACGATAGACTCCAATTGTTTGGTGAAATAGAATGGACGTAATAGCCCTCGAATCGACGATAGCGAAACTCGATAACTTCCAGCAAGGTGAGATTCCTTGACGCCGAACATGACCTGCTATAAGGACTGGAAGCATATGGGAACGGCTATAGGATAAGTACGGTAGCAGACGCCTCCCATCCAGTCAATTTGTGGAGGATGTTATGAGACTTCTTTTGTCTCTGCCCCATATGATGGGCATTCTTTTTGAGAAAAGGCAGGTCAATCATCCCAAAATTCAACTCATCGAACAATGAAATTGAGGCATCGTTATAACATGAAATTAATAGACAAGGAGGAAGAACAAATGATAGCACGGAACTCGCGCTTAAATGGTGGGCAAAATCAGGGGAAGATTGATCGTTATGCGCGGACCCTAATGGATAAATGTGCGAAAGGCAGTCTGGTGTTGCTGAGTTGTCTGTTGATGTTCGGGTGCACCACTCCGGTTGAGACGAGGCCGGAGCCTTCAAAAGAGGAAATTCGAGGCGATGCTGATCGATTTTTTGAAAAGATGGAACAGGACAAAC
>BQIX01000015.1 GCA_021604145.1 Nitrospirales bacterium | reverse complement strand
CGTACTGGAGGTCCCTTTGGTGCCGCAGTCTTTGATTCCAGCACAAACCGTTTAGTCGCTCCCGGGGTGAATCTTGTGACAACATCTCACGTTTCGATTGCTCACGCGGAAATCGTTGCCCTAACGCTCGCACAACACGCCATTAGGCATCATGACCTTGGAGCCGAAGAACATTCACCTCATGAACTCGTCACAAGTACTGAACCCTGTGCGATGTGCCTAGGAGCTATTCCCTGGTCAGGGATCCGCACGCTCATTTGCGGAGCACGCGATGAAGATGCGAGAGCGATCGGATTTGATGAAGGCACAAAACCTCCGAACTGGGTCAACACGTTACAAGCACGAGGCATCGCCGTGACTCAAGACATTCATCGCCGCGAGGCCATTCAAGTGTTACAAGACTACGCGAACGATGGTGGTAGTATTTACAACGGTCGACAGAGCACACCCTAGGAGGGTCATCATGGTTAAAAAACCGCCAAGCCGTAAACAGGATCGCCAACCTATCAAGACGCTCGCCATTGATATCGGAGGCTCTGGAATTAAGGCCATTGTCCTCGACGAAACGGGCACCCCTCTGACGGAACGTGGACGCATTGCCACCCCCAAACCAGCTATCCCAACTGCCATCATAAAAATTGTCACTAAGCTGGCTGAGGCACAAGGTGAATTCGACCGCGTCTCAGTCGGGTTTCCCGGTGTCATCCGCCACGGCATCGTGTATACGGCTCCCAATCTCGGTAATGCGATATGGAAAGGGTTCAATTTGGTTGAAGCCCTCACCACACAATTAAAAAAACCCGTCAGGGCTGCGAATGATGCCGATGTGCAAGGATTCGGGGCGATACAAGGGAAAAATATCGAACTGGTCATTACCCTGGGAACAGGATTTGGGTCTGCGTTGTTTGTTGATGGCAAACTGGTGCCAAACTTGGAATTAGGACATCACCCGTTTCACGATTGTGAAACGTATGAAGAACAATTAGGGAATAAAACTCTTGAAAAGATCGGAAAAAAGAAGTGGAATAAACGATTGGCCAAAGCCATCAAGACATTAGATCGTGTGTTAAATTTCGATCACCTCTATATCGGTGGAGGCAATAGCAAAAAAGTCAATCTGGTCTTACCTGAGAAGGTGACGCTCGTACCCAACACGGCAGGCCTGCTTGGCGGAATCGCATTCTGGAATCTCGGCCCAGACGACCTCATGAATCGATGGATTCAAGCCAAAGAGACAAAGAAAATCACCGCCAAACAACGCAGACCAGGAAAAAATGCCAAGCCTTCCAAAGATTGATTCTTGAGAACGCTTACAGTACGGTCTTCTCATCATTGCATTCTTCACAACATAATAACGTTCGGCACCGACCATTATTCAGTCTCCGACATTCCTCATATGACACAAATTGTTTTAGTTGGATTGGGCGGGATGATTGGGTCAATCAGTCGTTTTCTCCTCTCTGACTTTGTTCAACGGGTTAATCCCATTCTTGGATATCCATTTGGCACACTGACCGTCAATGTACTGGGATGTTTCTTAATAGGCCTGCTCAATGGCTTAACCGACTCGCAACAGCTTTTCATTTCTAACATTCGCCCGTTTCTTTTTATTGGCGTCCTCGGAGGATTCACAACCTATTCCACGTTCGGCTATGAAACCTTTGCCTTTTTACGAGATGGGCAATACTCACAAGCTCTTCTCATTATTGGATTACACCTTTTTCTCGGTCTCGGAGCCGTCTGGATAGGCGATATGGTAGGTCGCATCGGTTAACATCTTGTCACTTAGATTCCTATTCGATTTCTCCCTATTAAAGTCTTCCCTCACAATCTCATCTTGTTTTCCCTGATTTTCTTCTTACAAACCGTCAGTTACGAAAGTAAATCCAATTACGTTCTAATTGAGGCATCTCAACAATCCCCACGCGATAACTCACTTCAAACGTGAAGAAGTTTATACCCGTTTGGATTATAGCGAATCGAAATACGTTTCAGCTAAACCTGAGGACTTTCAACGCGATATCCAACGTGTCAAGAGAGCGAAGGTTCATTGAATCGGCTATAACTGACCATGATTGACGTTTTCTATCACGTATTGGATCAAAATAGTACAAATGGTACAAGTTGACGCTTTATCGTTTCGGAAAACTGAAACGGCTATAGCCAATCATGCTCCATTGCGCTCGTTACAGGCTAGAGGCATGCAAGCCTTGCAACGGACCATAATTTGGTCAGCACATGAGTCCCCTGTTACAGTTTCTCTTTTGGAACTAACGATATGGCAGATAAGAAGAAACATCGCGACCTCATTATTGAAGGCGCACGACAGAACAATCTCAAAAATATCTCGCTCCGGATTCCCCACAATGCACTCACGGTCATCACCGGCGTCTCAGGCTCTGGAAAGTCGTCGCTCGCATTCGATACCATCTTTGCCGAAGGACAATGGCGATATATTGAATCACTTTCGTCCTACACGAGAATGTTCCTGGAGCGTGTGACTCGCCCTGACGTTGATCGTCTCATTAACATTCGTCCGGCGATTGCACTTGAACAAAAGAATCCTGTTCGGACGTCCCGCTCCACGGTGGGAACAGCCAGTGAAATATCTGACTATCTACGCCTCCTTTTTGCGAAAATCGGTCAACTGACCTGCCCTGACTGCCACATCAAAGCCGAAGCCCATCAACCGGCATCAGTGGCTCAGAGACTCTTAGAGGAATTTCCACAGAGTCGCGCCCTTATCCTTTTTCCCATCGAAGCACCAAAAACGAAACAGATTCCCGACTTTATTTCATCATTACTCAAAAGGGGGTATGTTCGTATTCTCGACCATGATCAACCAGTGAATCTCAACACTGATCCTGTCCCAAAAACATTCACGCAACCAATCGTACAGGTCGTCGTCGATCGACTGGTCCTCCGAGACGATTCTCATTCGAGACTTGTGGAGAGTTTGGAGGCGGCCTTTCAAGAAGGACACGGATTCGCACAGGTCCAAGTCGTAGACAAAAAAATCTCTACCTTCTGTACCGCTCTCCGTTGCCCTCAATGCCACCGAACATTTGACCCTGTTCGGCCAGTGCACTTTTCGTTCAACCATGTCTTAGGGGCTTGTCCCGAATGTAAGGGATTCGGCAATATTCTTCGGTATGACGAAAATCTCATTATTCCCGATCCCTCCAAGTCGCTCAACGATGGTGCAGTTGATCCGTGGACTAAGCCGTCCAATCGATGGTGGCAGGATGAGATGCTGAAAAGTTTCAAAAAGCGCAAGCTTGCCGTCACGACACCCTACGAGAAACTGTCACGTGAGGAAAAACGAATAATTTGGGAAGGTGATCGGAAGCTTGAAGGCATTCATCAATTTTTTGAATATCTGGAAGGCAAGCGATATAAGATGCATGTTCGCGTCTTTCTCAGTCGTTATCGAAGTCCGTCTCGATGTCCGACCTGCCAGGGTAGACGGCTTCGTCCTCATGGGCTCATGGTGCATATACAGAAACAGAATATCCATGACGTGTCCGAATGGCCAATTCAACAGGTTCATGGCTGGCTACGGACTCTCACGCTTTCTGACTCTGAACGTGAGATCGCGAACGACATACTCCAAACATTAGAAGCCAAACTAACATTTCTTCTCCATGTTGGACTCGATTACCTAACCATCAACCGGGAAATGCGTACATTGTCTGGAGGTGAAGCCCAGCGTATATCATTAGCCACACAACTCGGAGCTAAATTAGTCGGAACACTGTATGTCCTCGATGAACCCACGATTGGTCTTCATCCACGTGACACCGCAGCCTTAGCTAGCTTACTCAAGGCGCTTGCCCAAAATGGCAATACCGTTATCACCGTCGAGCATGATCACCAGGTCATTGAACAGGCTGATCACATCATTGAAATTGGTCCAGCTTCAGGCGAGAAAGGAGGTGAGGTGATCTGCTCTGCTTCCTACCCCACCTTCATCAAAAATCCTCATGCCATCACAGCTCGATACCTACGTGGCGATGAGTCAATTTCTGTCCCATCGCATCGTCGTCCTGGGAACGGAAAAAGCCTCACGATTACCGGAGCCCAAGAACACAATCTGAAAAATCTGACGATTCAGATTCCTTTAGGAACGCTGACGAGCGTCACCGGGGTATCTGGATCTGGGAAAAGCACCTTCGTTGAAAATATTCTCTACGCTGCAGCCGCTCGAGCTTTCAAAGTTGCCGCACCTCCGCTCGGAAGATTTGACGAGATCGCCGGGCTAGAGAACCTCCGCACCGTTCGACTCATCAACCAGGAACCGATCGGCAAAACACCTCGTTCAAATCCAGTCACCTACATGAAAGTCTTCCAAATTATTCGACAACTTTTTTCGCAGGATGCAGAAGCACGCGCACGCGGACTAACTCCAGCTCATTTTTCGTTTAACACCGGCGCGGGACGATGCCCACGTTGTGAAGGACAAGGGCATGAAAAGTTAGAAATGTATTTTTTTGAAGACCTGTATGTCACATGTGAAGACTGTGAAGGTCGTCGATTTAAACCTGAAGTTCTCGCGATTCGGGTTCAGGGCCATTCAATCCATGACGTCCTCACCATGACAGTTGAACAGGCACTCACGACATTTGGAGAATTCGCTCCAACCCTCGTCCCGCCTCTGACTCTGCTCGATTCTCTAGGATTAGGGTATCTTCGTTTAGGGCAACCAGCCACAAGTTTATCGGGAGGAGAATCCCAACGATTGAAAATTGCCGCCGAGCTCGCACGTCGTCCAACAGCCAAACGCCGCTCTACGCAATCAAACGAAACGCTCTACATTCTGGACGAACCGACCACCGGTCTCCATATCGACGACATTAAAAAACTGTTACGCGTTCTGAATCGCCTAGTCGAAGAAGGAAACACCGTTGTCGTCGTTGAGCATCATCTCGACATCATGAAATGTTCAGATTGGATCATCGACCTTGGTCCGGGGGGCGGAGAACATGGTGGAAAGATTGTTGCCGAAGGACCGCCAGATACCGTGGCGAACAATATCGAATCCCAGACAGGGCGATTTCTTCAAACCGTTTTACAGCCATGAATATGCAGTAAAACACAAAAGACGTAATAACCAAAAAAGATTCACACCATCGTGAAAGCTCCACGGTATATCGAATGAGGAATATACCAGAATATTCGAAACCTCAAAAACATATCAAACGACCACACACAAAAATCTCTACCCATCGGCTTATCTCACAAACCTCTTTTCACCTGACTCTAGTATTACCTGCATATCTGTTGCCCACACACCAAGGGTTATTCACCTACTGCGCTTAGATCGTTATCGAGCCAACTAAACATGAAGGTCTACCTCTTCACTCCGTGTCATGTTTGTCGACTGGCCAACGATCGTTGTTCTCTTTGAACCTCGTTAAGTGACTGCATCAATTGCCCATATAAACTCTTTGCATAAGAACCATCCACGACTTCAAGATGACTGACGGGGAGCTCAAAAACCGTACGGACTTTTGAGCATAGTGTGCTCCAATAGGCCTCTAAGGCTGTATCACTTTGAAAAAGCACAATCTCTCCGTCATAGGACTGAGGTACGTACTGTTTCGTGACTTGAGCAACGATGCTATCGCGATAAAGTTGTCGCAGCGAAAGCGGTAAGGGACGTCCCAATCTAAAATACGCCAGACAGATCAATTGCTTGAACCCATTCACCGAAATCAGGCTCTGGGTTCGCCATTGAAGACCACGAGAAAATTTCGATAATACCGAGTAAATCATTTTACAACGCTGATGCACCGTTAGATGTTCATTTCCGTGTTCTACACCTAAAAACTTAGATAAACTTGCACGCCATGATTGTGGTGGTGACGGGGCATTACATGGAGTTGATGGGTCCACCAATGCGAGGAACGCCACCTTATGCCCTTGTTGACGCAGTTGCCGACCCATTTCATAGGCCACAAGTCCACCAAACGAATATCCGGCCAAGTAATAGGGACCGGATGGCTGAACCAGTTGCATATCTTCCAAATAGTGTGCAGCTAGATTTTCTACGGTAAGATGCCGTGCGGGTAATCCATCATGACCTTGATTAAAGAACATGTACATTGGCTGGTCTGGAAACTCTTCTAGATACGGTCTAAAGGTATTCCCGAATAAAATGCAGAAAATTGGTGGCTTTGCTCCACTTGTTTGAATTGGGACTAACCAAGACCATTCCTCTGTCGCACTATCATCACGGACAGTGTCAGCTACTTGGGCAATCGTTTGGGCTTGAAAAATAAGGGGAAGGTCAATTTTGACCTTCAAGACCCGCTCTATTTCCATAACCAGTCGAACCGCCATAAGCGATTCCCCCCCCAAATCAAAAAAATTATCCGTTACTCCGATTGGATGTTTCCCCAACACGGCTTCCCAAATGGTCACCATTTGATTTTCGAATGGATTTCGCGGTGCGACGTATGTCTCAGTCCCCTGCAACAAGGTGTGCTTCTCTGCAAGAAGCCTTGACCGATCGATCTTCCCGTTAGGCGTTAATGGTATTTCGTCAACCCACACAAAGGCCGATGGCACCATATATTGCGGGAGCGTTACGTTCAAAAAACTTCGCAAGTCAGCCACGCTGGGTATTGCCCCAGTCCGAGACACCAGATAGGCCACAAGTCGTTGTTCTTTTGATGACTCCTCACAGGCAATGACGACGACGTTGCGTACTGCTGGATGTTTACCAAGTATAGACTCAATCTCCCCTAGCTCAATGCGAAAGCCTCGAATCTTCACTTGATCATCTGCACGTCCAAGAAATACGATGTTTCCATCCGGCAAACGCTTTCCCAAATCACCAGTTTTATAGAGTCGAGTGCCATTGCTCATCCTAATTGGGTTGTCAATAAACTTTTCTTTAGTAAGCACTGGATTTCCTCGATACCCTCGAGCCAACCCTGCTCCTCCAATATACAGTTCTCCTGCTACCCCTATAGGAACAACTTCGAGACACTCATCCAAAACATGCACTTGCGTGTTAGCGATTGGCTTGCCGATAGGGAGAATATCCTTTGCTGACATGACTTGAAATCCCACCGAATAGATTGTGGTTTCAGAAGGTCCATACAGATTCCAAAGAGTCTTCCCACGCGACAATAACTTGTCTGCCAATTCTGAATTCAATACTGAGCCTCCTGAAAGCATCGTAAGATTTGGGGTTCCTTCCCATCCTGCATCTACCAACATTCGCCATGTTGCGGGAGTTGCTTGCATAATGGTGGCCTTCGAAATCCGTAGACACTCAATAAGCCGACGACCATCCATCATCTCATCTCGATTGGCAACATGGACTTGTCCCCCAGTAATCAATGGGCCAAATATCTCTAATCCAGCAATATCAAAGGAAATGGTAGTGACGGCAAGGAGACGATCGCTGGGGGTGAATTCTAAGTTCGCACACATCGCCTGCAAAAGATTCAGGAAGCTACCATGTCGTATTTCTACCCCTTTCGGATTACCCGTCGAACCGGAAGTATAGATAATATGCACAAGCTGATCTGAATCCATCACGTGCGGAAGATTGCCTCCGGGTTCTTTTGCAATAGACTCCCAATCAGCGTCTAAATAGACGATCGGAACTACAGCTTCGGACAGTTGATCTCTGAGTGAACTCTGCGTCACAAGAAGTTCAACATCAGCATCTCCAAGAATATAAGCTAATCGTTTTCGAGGATGTGTGGGATCAAGCGGAACATATGCTCCGCCTGCTTTCAAAATTCCCAACAATCCGAGCATCATATTAAAGGAGCGCTCCACACACAGTCCTACAGTCACCTCCGGCCCAACCCCTCGACTTTTCAGATAATGAGCGATCTGATTGGACTGACGGTTTAACTCCTCGTACGTCAAATGTTGCTCGCCACAAACCACCGCGATCGAATCTGGGGTTCTCAGCACTTGTGATTCAAAGAGCTGTGGGATACCACTTTTGTACTCACATTCGTAATCGGTTTGATTGCATTCTATGAGGAGGTGTCGACGTTCTTCCTCAGATAAAAGAGGAAGTTGTGCGATGGCCGACTCAGGATTTTCAACGATGCCTTCTAATATTGTTGTGTAAAATTTAATCCACCGATTGATGGTCTCCTCATCAAAAAGTGCAGAATTATAAAAACATTCCAGCGAAAGACCCTTATCATCTTCATGAAGGTGGAATGCAAGTTCGAAGATCACGGCATGCTTGGGATTTTCTCTAACCTGAGTCTCCAAATTAAAAAACGGTTCTTCCGATCCATCATGTTCTAAATTAAAGATCACTTCAACCAAGGGGGTACGACTCGAATTTCTTGGCAATTCCAGTTCTTGAAGAATACGTCCAAATGTACAGTCTTGGTGATCATAGGCATCTAGAACAGTCGATTTAATAGAAGCAAGAAAATTCTTAAAACTGTCACGACACTGTACTTGAGAACGTAAAGGCAAAAGGTTGACACAATGTCCGACAAGGGTCTTATTCTCCAAACTAGCTTGCCCAGCAGTTGGAATTCCCACGATGAGGTCATCTTGTCCCGAAAGTCGAAAGAGGAGAACCTTAAATGCACTTAATGCTAAGGAAAACAGACTTGTTCGCTGACGTTGAGCCGATTGCTTGATACGTTTGAAAAGATCGTCTGAAAAATGTAGATTCGCTGTGGCACCAGAACATGTTCTGGCGTTTGGACGTGGCCGATCAGTTGGTAAAGTCAGGCTCGAAGGAGAATGGCTTAACCGTGATACCCAATAGGCCAGCGAATCATTCATCCCTTGGGTTTTTTCACTCTCTAATTGTGCAGCCACAAACTGGCTGTAGGGAACAGGTCGAGGAAGTTCATGGGTACGTCCTTGACACATCGATGCATACACGGCACGGATTTCATCTAAGACTATCATTGAAGACCAGCCGTCATAGACCAAATGATGAGCCGTAAAGATAAAGACGAATGCCTCATAGCCCACCTTTAATAAGGTGCAACGAAATAGAGGACCATTAACGAGATCAAACGGTTCCGTCATTTCTCGATTCAAGATACTATGCACAATTTCTTCTCCGTCCTCACCCTCTTTCACCTCGTACATCTCATACAATCGAACATCTGAAAATACAGTGCCTGGCCTTCGTTGGATCATCTCATGAGCTGAGAAACAAAAATGAAGAGCTTCATGACGATTCACAACGGTCAGAACAGCCTCGTGAAATTTCTCCAAATCCAGGGAACCAGCTAATCGCACATAAAATGACTCATTAAATGCACAAGAGGCTGTAGGACCCATTTGACAGGCAAGCCAAATTTCCTGCTGTGCTTGCGTTAAAGGAAATTCGAGGTGAGCCGTATGATCTTCAGAAGATACCGGACAGATAACGGAAGGATGGCTACGCTCAACCGACTTCTCACTTGAGCCGTTTACTGGCACTTGTAGACAGGCAGCATTTGCCGAAGATCCAGCATCTATCTTATTCGAAAGATTAGTAGTAGGAGGTGGAGGAAAGAACCCTGCATGTTGTAATTCCTTAACACTATCCTTAATCACTTGTGCTACGACCTTCATATCTTCTTCGGAATGCGCTGTCGAAAAAAAACAATTTTGTGAAGCTTCTCGTATATAGACACCTTTTTCAAGCATGTGGTAGAAAAGCAAATACACGTACGAAAGGCTGGGGTGAGCATCAAATCGAAACCATGAACTATACTGTTGAATCCGAATAGGAACACCATGTTCTTCGAAAAATAGGTTAAGCTCATTCGCAAATGTTTCCGTGCGTTGAGTCAGAGTTTGCTGAAGAACGGGTCCCGCTGTCTTGAGATACCGCAACACAGCCCGTGCCGATGCAAGCGCGAGGGGATGTCGCACAAATGTTCCGGCAAAAAAGGTTACATCTACCTCTGGCTGCGAAGCATCGCCGTATTGCCACATACCCCCATCGAGCGAATCCAGAAATTTTGCACTGCCTGCCACGACACCAATTGGCATTCCTCCACCGACGACTTTTCCATAAGTGGCCAGGTCGGCCTGAACCTGGAACAGCCCCTGAATGCCTGCAGGATGTGTCCGAAAACCTGTAATAATTTCATCAAAAATTAAGGCAGTTCCAGACTGTTCTGTTAATTTTCTAATCGAATGAAGAAACTCTTTGGGCCGCAATTCTGGGTGACGACTCTGAATAGGTTCGACCAAGATCGCTGCGAGTTCATCAACGCACCCTTCAAGAATTTTCAAGGTTTCCGGACTGCCATACTCTAAAACGATGGCATTATCAACCGCCTCCTGTGTTATGCCAGGAGCCGCCGGAACCGTGTAAAGATTTCCATGACGAACTTGTGCCCGAGATAAGACTTCCTCAAACATTCCATGATAGTCTCCAGTGAAATAGGCAATTTTTGTTCGTCCTGTGATCGTACGTGCCATTCTCAAGGCTGCCATAACGGCTTCAGATCCTGTATTACAAAACGAAATTCGCTCCATACCTGTGATCTCACAAAGAAGGGCTGCGACTTCCCCTGCGAGAGGACTTTGAGGCCCAATACTAATACCCTTCTGTAATTGTTCCGCAATCGCCTCCTTCACAAAGGCAGGAGAATGTCCTAAGAGATTCGCTCCAAACCCCATCGTAATATCAATATATTCATTGTTATCCACGTCCCAGATTCTTGAGCCTTCTGACCGTTCTGAGACAATTTGATAAACCATTTCCTTCCAAAGCACGCGAAACCCTGCGACTGACCGTGGATCGGCCAAAATTGTGCGATACATTTTTGCTAAATCTTTTGAACCTTTCGTCTTCCTCGTCAATCGTTGAATGAGATCCTTCAAATGGTCTTCTTGCTGTTTGGTAAGCGTCCCATCCTTTGACCTTTCAATCGGCTTGTACGGGCCAAATCGTGCGGTGTCCAATTTTGGCTGTAGTCTACTCACCATCTCATCCGTTAATCTCATGTGAGAGGTTGCGTTAGACTGTGTACGACCAATTCCTTCTAAAGATCCTGAAGGCTTTGATTCCGTTAACGTTTTTTGTATGCCGGAAAGATCCTGTTTCATGACATC
Organism: Nitrospirales bacterium; assembly: GCA_021604145.1. Classification (GTDB taxonomy): domain Bacteria; phylum Nitrospirota; class Nitrospiria; order Nitrospirales; family UBA8639; genus JAGQKC01. The sequence continues at coordinate 11,261 of BQIX01000015.1, read as the reverse complement.
AAGTTGATCGGCCATACGTCGTACTTGTCGATCAACATCAAGTGCTGAGTAGTCTCGATTCTGAGATTCAGGATTGGTGGATACCGGCAATGCATGGTCCACTTGCTGGTCCTGACGGTCCAGCATCACCGCATGAAGCGGTAACGTATTCTCACCATTCCTTTGGAGGTCCGAAAAAGCATGAGATGGAAGCTGTTCATCAAGGTAGTCAGCAAGAAGATCAAGTGACGATAAGTCCTCAAACAAATGTCGAAATGAGACTTTAATGCCAAATTCTTTTTGAAATTGAACAGTGGCTTGCGTCAGAAACAGCGAGTCTAAACCCAACTCCATAAAGGAGGTTTCACAGTCGCTCTGCGAAAACTCCATTCCTGACAATTCATGCATGATCGTCTTGAGTGTCTCAATAATATGGACTTTTCGTTTTGTTGGTGTCGCGTCAGGAGATTCGGCAGAGATAAGATGATTATCAGGATGTCCGTCGGAAACAGAAGTCGGAGCCTGCTCCATCGAAACGGCTCTATCATTCTTTTCTGCAGATAAAGTCTCTGTCTTCGAGGACGATCCTGAGGATAGAGGGCTTGGCGGTGCCATCCAATAACGCTTTCTCTCAAAGGGATAGGTTGGCAATGGCAGTCGATTCCTCTTCTCATCAACATAGAAATTACCCCAGTCAATGTCGGCTCCTGTTGCCCATAAATGACCCAACGCCGTAAGCATGCTACGAATATCTGACTGACGTTCACTCACATGACTGAGTGAGGAAAGAACGGTCTGCTTGGCTTCGGGGTTTTGATGCTGCAAGACCAAAGTGCTCAAAGTTTTTCCTGGCCCAACCTCAAGGAAGACCCTTTCCGGTTGTTTCTGTAACTCTAAAATTCCAGGACTGAACTGAACTGCAAAACGAAGTTGATGAGCCCAATAGACAGGATCCTGGACTTGTTCATTGGTTAACCAACCTCCCGTCAAACTCGAAATAATTGGGATCTTTGGGCAATGACGACGAATGTGCTTGACCGTATCCGCAAACGGACCAACGATTGGATCCATCATCTTCGAGTGATACGCGTGCGAGGTATGTAATCGACTTGCCGTAATGCCCCGCTCTTCTAGTTGCGCATGTAAATCACCGATACGCTCCGTAGGACCCGACAACACTGACAACATTGGAGAATTCAATACTGCTAAAGAAATTTCCTCATCAAGATAGGATTCCACCTGTTCTGGAGAAAGCCGAACCGCTAACATCGCTCCAGCTGGCTGCCCTTGCATGAGTTTAGCTCGACAGGCCAGTAATTGAAGGGCATCTTCAAGCGAGAAGACTCCAGCTAGGCATGCAGCTACATACTCTCCAACACTATGTCCAATCATCGCCACCGGCTTTATCCCCCAGTGTAACCAGACTTGAGCTATGGCATATTCGATCGCGAATAGTGCTGGCTGGGTATACACCGTCTGCTTTAGATAGTGTGTCGCTTCGTCGACTGTATTTTCTGAAGGGAATAACAAGGAACGTAAGTCGAGATCCAAATGCATACGAAGGATTTCAGCACATCGGTCAAGATTTTCTCGAAAAACAGGCTCATGCTTATAGAGATCCTGCCCCATATGAACATGTTGAGCTCCTTGGCCAGGAAACATAAACACGATTGAAGGGGCCGATCCCCTTACAGACCTCGTAACAACATGTTTTCCCTGAACCGTTTCCAGCAGATCGCTTCCTTCCTTGGCATCTCTACAGACTAGAAACCGTCGATGCTGAAAATCTGTCCTTCCATTTTGCAAGGTAAATGCAACGTCCCCAAGGTTCACTGCAGGTTCTTCTTTCAAAAACCTCGCCAACCTTTTCGTAGAATTATCCAATGCCGTTTCAGTTTTTGAAGAAATCAGCAATAATTGAAATGGGCGGGTTTGACTCGCTTCTCTTGAAGAAGGGGCTTCTTCAAGGACAACGTGGGCATTGGTTCCTCCAACTCCAAATGAACTCACCCCTGCACGTCGGGGAATACCTTGCGATGTCCATTCCTGCAGTGCATCTACAACATAAAATGGACTTTTTTCAAAATCGATTTCTGGATTGGACTTCTGGTAGTGAAGGCTCGGCGGAAGTTGTCTATGTTTTAAAGCAAGCACCGTCTTTATCAACCCTGCAACGCCGGCTGCAGAATCAAGATGCCCAATATTAGACTTGACCGAACCGATTCCACAAAACTGGGTGCCTCCGGTTTTGACGCGAAAAGCCTTGGTCAGACCAGCAATTTCAATGGGATCTCCTAAGGGTGTTCCAGTTCCATGTGTCTCAATATAAGAAATGGTTTCAGGATGAATACCTGCTAACGCTTGTGCTCTCGCAATAACTTCCGCTTGCCCATCCACACTTGGGGCACCAAAACTTACCTTGTTCGATCCATCATTGTTCAGAGCAAACCCTTTAAGGACGGCTTCGATTTGATCTCCATCTGCCAGTGCATCTTCTAGCCGACGGAGGACCACCACTCCAATCCCACTACTAAATACTGTTCCATGAGCCTTTGCATCGAACGGTCGACAAGATCCGTCTGGGGAAAGCATCCCACCTTCTTGGTGAAAATACCCTCGTTCTTGCGGAAAGGTGACACAGACACCGCCAGCCAATGCCAGGTCTGACTCGTAGTGAAGAAGACTTTGACAGGCCTGACATACTGCGACCAATGATGTCGAACAAGCTGTTTGCACATTGACGCTAGGTCCGTGTAGATTCAATTTGTAAGATGTTCTCATAGGAAGATAATCTTTATCGTTACTGATGAGAGTTTGGAAAGCATCAACGCTCCTAAATCGAACCAATCCTTCAATATAGTTTCGATCCACACAGAGATTGTGTAGCAGATAGGAATTCAAATAACTTCCAGCAAACACCCCGATCGCCCCCTTAAATTTATCTGGAGCATGCCCAGAGACTTCGAGTGCTTCCCACGCACATTCAAGCCAGATCCGTTGTTGCGGGTCGAGAATTGCTGCATCCCGAGGAGTGAACCCAAAAAACCCAGCGTCAAAAAGATCAACGTCCGTTAATATCCCCCGTGCCCTTACAAAGTCAGGATTATTTCTAATTGCATCGAAATCTATCTCTTTGTCCCTTAACTCTTCGTCTGTGAAGTGGTAAATGCTTTCTCGTCCAGCAACCAAATTTTCCCAGAATTCTCTCAAATTACGCGCACCTGGAAATCGTCCAGTCATACCTACAATCGCAATATCACCTAGACCGTGTGTCTCTTCAATTTCACTCATATGGGTTTATTCCTTGGTATTCGTTGAAAACGAGTGCGTGCTTCGCGTTGCCGCTTCGCTCTCAAATCTGAGGATTCCTTTAAAGTTCGACACTGATTATCAGAGCTAATAAATTGAGCTAATTTTGCGATCGTGGGATATTCGAACAGTGAAATAACCTGCGCATCAATACCAAGTCGGGAACGTAAACTAGTTATGACGCGAAACGCCGATATTGAATTTCCCCCAAGCTCAAAAAAGTTGTCATGAATACCTATCTCGGCTACTTCAAGAACCTCCTGATAGATCAGCACAATATCTTGCTCTAATTGAGTACGGGGCGCCACGCGCCCTTTCCGTCTATTGAGATGGACCCCCTGCAACTGCGCCAACGCAGGCCGATCTAGTTTGCCATTGACTGTTAGAGGGATTTCCTTGAGGACCACGAAAAAAGAGGGCACCATATACCCCGGCAATCGATGATTGAGAAACTCGTTCACATCATCGAGGTCTGGAGTAATGACATCATTTAGCTCTACATAAGCCACTAACCGTTTCTCGCCTGCACCATCATCTTCTAGCAATACAACAGCATGATGAACGCATGAAGCTTGACACAGGACTGCCTCGATTTCCCCTAGTTCTATCCGAAATCCTCGAATTTTGACTTGACGATCCGACCGACCAAGATATTCGATATCGCCATTCGGCAAACAACGTGCGAGATCTCCAGACTTATACAAATACGAACGTGAATCACGGCTAAACGGGTTTAAAAAAAATCGCTCTCTCGTCAATTCAGACCGGTTCAGGTATCCTCGAGTAACTCCATCACCTCCGATATATATTTCTCCTGGAACCCCCACTGGCACGAGCCGTCTGTGTTTGTCTAATAAGTGAATCTGCAAATCAGGGAGCGGCCTTCCGATCAGACTTCTTCCTGAAGAAGATCGACATTCCTCAGCTTGGATGGGACGATAGGTAACATGGACCGTTGTTTCTGTAATTCCGTACATATTGACTAATTGCGGATGTTGGTCTCCGTAACGATTTATCCAAGGGAGCAACAAGTGAAACTCCAGCTTCTCTCCACCGAAAATGATAAACCGAAGAGCGGGGCATTCTCGTTTCTCCTTGCTTTGATCTACTTGCATCAATTGCGTAAAGGCCGTGGGAGTTTGATTGAGTACAGTCACCCGCTCACGCAAAAGTAGATCATAAAACATTTCAGGAGACCGGCTTACCCAATACGGGACAATGACCAGTCGACCACCATGCAGCCATGCACCCCAGATTTCCCAAACAGAAAAATCAAATGCATAAGAATGAAACAATGTCCACACATCATTTTCATTGAAGCCAAACCAATCGTGCGTGGCACCAAAGAGCCTAATCACATTCGCATGAGAGACCATGACGCCTTTAGGGTTACCTGTGGAGCCCGATGTGAAAATGATGTAAGCAAGATCTTCACCCGTTATCGGAACACACGGATTTGTTTCACGACATTCCCAAATTACTCCCTGCACATCTTCAATGCGAATGACTGGTGTTTGAATTCTCGAGAAATCTATTTCCGTTTGGTTGGAAGTCAATACGAAGGGAGCCTTCACATCATCAAGAATGAAGAGAGTCCGTTCTTGAGGATTCTGCGGATCGACGGGAACATAGACTCCCCCAGCTTTGAGAATTCCGAGAATACCAATGAGCATGCTCAAAGAACGTTCCATGGCCAGAGCAACAAAAGTACCAGGCCGCACTCCTTGTTCGATCAAGTAATGGGCGAGTTGATTAGCTCGAATATTCAGCTCCCAATAAGTAAGGTGCTCCTGCTCATAAGTCACCGCAATCGCCGCAGGGGTTTCATTCACTTGCTTTTCGAACTGTCCATGAAGATGGTCTACAGCGACACCTGGCTTAAGAACCGAGTGATGTCTCGTCAGCAAAAAGTCCTGCTCACGGCTCGTGAGCATTGGAATATCAAGAACGCACCCAGAAGGATTACTCATCATGCCTGTCAATAGGATTTCCATGTGTTTGAGCATCTGCTGAATAGATGCTTTCTCAAACTTCATAGGGTCGTACTCTAGGTTCATACGCAATTGACGATCAGCAGAAACGATAAGTGTGAGGGGAAAACTCGTTTGCCCAAAATATTCAAATTTCCTTTGAAGCCAGCGACCCCCTCGAGATCGTAATGCTGTATCGAGGTCATAATTTTCAAAGACAACAAGCGTTTCGAATAACGGCACTCCTGGATTGACCTCACTCCAAGTATGGATAAGGGACAACGGTGTATGCTCATGCTCGCGAAGTTCAACATTAAATGCTCGGATAGTTTTCAACCAGGGAAGCAATAATTGATGTGGCGAGATTTGCACTCGGAGTGGCAAGCTATTAATAAAAAGTCCTATCATCCCATCTGCCTCCAACAATGACGACTTGCGACAGGCACGTGTGACTCCAAACACCACATCATCTTCACCACTATAACGAGATAATAAAATAGCCCACGCACCTTGGAGCAGTGTGTTAAGCGTGATGTGATGAATATGCGAAAAGTGCTCGAGAGAACTCGTCACGTCTAACGACAAGACCTGTTTTTCTGTCGATTTAGACACTCGAGGCTGCTGATGCAATGACGGACCGGCAAGAGGGATTGGCGTGGGAGTCGAAAATCCATTTAGGTTGTTACGCCAAAATATTTCAGAATTGGTAAATGTTTGGGTACCTAACCAGTGGAGGAAGTCGGCAAACGGACGAGGTTCTGGAACGTCCAATTCGTATCGGTGCTCAAGGAAAGATTCATAAACCTTGAATACCTCTTCAAGAACGATTCGTATAGACCGGCCATCCAACAACATATGGTGAAATGTCCATAAGATGTAGAAGCACGTGTCCGTTGAACAAAAAATTGACAAGCGCAGCAACGGCCCTTTTTCCAAATTAAACCCTTCGAGACGATCTTGGCGACGAATCTCCTCGAATGTCCTGGGATGATCAGATATTTGCACTCCATGAAAGTCATGAATTTGAAAAGGAATCTTGACGACGGGGTCGACAATTTGAATAGGTTCCTGGCTATTTCCCCACTCGAAACGTGTCCTCAAAATCGAATAACGTGCAACAATGCTCTGCCATGCCAGCTCAAATACGCGACAATCAAGTGACTCATTTAAGGTACAAAATATCTGCTCAACATCTACACCAGAATTTGGGTGAGCCAAGTGATAAGACAGCATCCCCAATTGCAAGGAAGATAGTGGGTAGGACTTCATGTTGACGTGGAACCTCAAAGTCTCCAGTAAACTAGGTTATTTCTGTGGCTGGAGCGATCAAGCCAAAACATATAAGCCTCATGGTCATTAAATTCCCACCGGCTCAAGGATAAGATATTAAACAACATACAAGAGTTCTGAATATCAGAAACATGTCCTGATAGCCTTATTGAACGCAGAAATCCACCTGAGGCTCAACCCCCTTTAGAGGCATGGCCAGCAAAACTAATCGTTGGGAAAATGAAACGGGAAACCTGAGCGTGATGTTGAGAACCCAAAATAGAATGCTACGACAATTTCTACATGGGCAAAAGTACGATCAAGAGAATCGAAGGTCTTGTGGGATGAATGTCAAGCTTCAGGACTGTTAGCAAACATTATGAAAGTCGATTTTATAAAATTAGAAGATAAATTCGTAAAAATAGAAAATACGAGCACATCGACCTCATAGCGTCATCATTAGCCCAATTCCCTTCCCCCTTTTCAATTGCTTACCTCAATCTTCATCAGGTTGGCCCGTCACACCAACGCTTCACATAAGTACACCTACCGCCAAATGTCATAGTAATGAGACGACCATTCCACTCTTGGTGAACAGCGTCTCGCCATAATCACACAGGCTGATCCACTATATAGATATTTTTCGTCACCGGGTGACGATTACTTTTTCAAGAAGGGGGAAGCTTTAATTGTGACAACTATTGACGAAAGAATCAATAGACATCTTAGGGAAAATCCAGGGTAAGAAGTAAAACTCTGAAGTTATTATCAGTCGTATTGCGCATTTCACGATTGTCATAATTAGACAAGATGAGGGCCTTGTGACGAAATATCCGGCCAATATGGTAATTCCGGAATGTTTAAGGATGCTACGCAAGAATGCCTTTAATTCTCAGACTTAGCTGAAATCGCCTCAATCAATTCCCAGAAGTTAAACAAGACGCTTCGCCTCAATCCCAGCAACTGAGTTTCAGAGTTGTCGAAGAAACACATAGGACCTCGGGTTCGCTACGAGCATCGACAAACGAAATAGAGCATACAAATGTATGGAAAAGAAAATTCTTCGTCTTCATGAAACTCACGGCATGACTCACACGATTCTTTAGGGTTGGGCACCAGCTTCAGCAAGACCCAAAAGCGCATTCGTAATATTTGTCAGCCTAACATCCAAATCTCCTGGATCTCGATCACGTTGGAGGTGATGTTTTTGGGCAAGGAATTGTGGATCATTAAACGCAATATACACTTGGCGTTTACGATCTTGAAACACTAAAAATTTTTGTGGAAGATCGAGTCCAATCGATTGATTGTTTTGCATTAACGGCGTTCCCACCTGCGGATTTCCAAAAATAATTAGCTGCGGTTTGCGAAGATTTCCGCTAAAACGGTGAGCATGCTTAAGGAATTTTACGACAGCCGGAATACGAAACCCGCGCTCCTTGAGTATTTGAAGTAGTGTTTCGACGGTTTGATCAACGGACTGATGACTTTTGACCAGACGAACTCCATTGTCGAGCCGGCCAAATTGCGTCAAAGCGCGATCAAGTTTCGCGACGAATCCATCAAAAACTGGAACATCATGCCGGTCTATCAGAAAACCCGGGAGATTCACTCGTAATTGAATGTCACCATGCTCATCTTCAAACACAAGAAACTTATGAGGAAGATCAAGTGCGGCCAGTGGAGTCCTCCGTATCAAAGCAGAATCCAATCGTGCTTGACGAAACAAGATGACTTGCGTAGGACGCAATTCTAAATCAACGCTGCGAGCCCCCGCTTGATGGTCAATGGTGGCCACAATTTCAAACCCTTGATTTTCGAGTGTGGTCCGAATGAAATCGACGCCCTCATCAACACTGGCAACATTCTCAAACGACCGTTGAGCCATCTCTCGCTCAATATCGCGAGCTATGGCATTGGAAAAGATGGAGAGGACAAGAACAAGGGCTATAAGAGTTAAACGCATGCTGGTGACTCCTTTTGAGGAAAATGTAATAGACGGAAGATCAATGCACCAAAGAAATCAGTCACCTTCAAACAAGAGCCTACTACAAGAACGAGACAAGAACAAATTTCTATTCAGACAATAATACACTGGCTTGTGCATCGGCATATCTGAATCTCACCAAATTTGGTTCTCCTTTCCAGAATAACTCTTCCGCATTCAAAGTTTTCCGGTAACATACGGTTCCTCTTTCTATAGACACTTGTATATATTCAAAAACTCTTCTCTTCGCATTCTGAATCATCATCCCGTCCTAGATTGAGAAAGAGAAATCTGCCTAGCTATTGGTTAATATATCGACGTCTCATTTAAGTACACGAAGCACAATACCAAAAAATATTTTCTTTCCAATAACGTTGCGTCAACTCATGACAGCCTCCCACATAACTCTTCTGTTATTGAAAAGGATACGTCCCTGTACCTCTTTAGATACGTTGCATTGAACCATTTCCCAACTGCCCCAGTACTTATTCATGACGCTCGCGTAATAATCTTACATACTACAAGAGTTTGCGAAGTACAGAAGAGAAGAATTCCATGGCCTCTCGATTGCATTAACATAAACAATAACATGAAAGAATAGACCAAAAGGCATCGACCGAATCTTGTGGACTAGAGAACTTGCTATAGGAGTCAAGCATTACCGAATTGAGTGTATGCCAAAATTCTCTTGCAAATATTTCTTTACCCATTACGTGCCAACCACTCGACAAAAAGAATAATCGAGAGTATCTGGCAATGACGAATGTCATTGAAATGATAAGGCAGTTGGTCATACGAAAAGAGTCAAAATCTAACAAATGGCAGAAAACCCCTTGCATTAACGCAAGATATGCCCTCAAGTGAAACCGGTATTGGAGGCATCTATTTCTAGGCAGCCAGATTGTTAGTCTTTTGATGGCATCTAATAATTAACAGAAAAAGAGAGAGGACCTGAATCATGACACATTAACTCGCGGAACTAAAAAAATATAAAGGTTACGCAGATACTAAAAGGCGGCGAAACGCCAAGCTTAGCTTAAACATAGAGATTAACCCTTATTTCGAAACTTATAATATTAGGAGGGTCATACAATGGCACGATTATTTGCAAAGGTATATGAACATAGTAATTATGGCGGACAGTATCGCTGGATTCGAAGTGACGTTCGAAACTTCGTTGACGAACTTGGGTTTAACGACAAGGTCTCTTCGATCAACATCTATCGAGGAAATGATTACGAGACTGGGGATACGATGCGTTTTTATCAGCACGTTAACTTTGATGGAGGCTATCTTGACCTTGGGCCTGGACATTACCCAAACATACACGTACAGCCTTATTCCTTTGGTGACAAAATCTCGTCAGTTGATGTTATACCGGCGCCTCCGCACTCGCATAGCCTCGGTGTACGCTTGATGGTTCGAATTTATGAACATGTCAACTACGGTGGACAGTATCGTGATATACTGCTTAGCGAGAATAACTTAAAAGATGTTGGGTTTAATGATACAGTCTCCTCCATGAGGGTGTTCGCTGGTGAAGACTATGCGCCGGGATGGGTCTGTGATTTTTTTCAACATTCCGACTATTCGGGTGGAAAGCTACAGCCAGGACAATTTGGACCAGGGACAAACCTTCCAAATATTGCTGCTGCTCCTTACTCATTTAATGACGTGATCAGCTCTGTGAGGATATATAGCATGAGCTAGTGTGCCCGCGAAGGCACCGGGCAACGAATCAATGGTGTTCCCGGTGCCATCCCCTTTTTGAATTAAACTTTCCCACCGATGTTACGATGCGCTATGCTTACTCCATGCGTAGGGCAGTCACCCTGAGATCCACTCAACATGAAGAACTGATCGATATCACCGGATCCATTCCTGCAATCCTCGAAGAAAGCGGCATGCAAAATGGCCTGGTACATGTGTATGCGCAGGGCGCGACGGTGGCCTTGATGATATAGGAGAATTGGGATGAGAGTGTTCTTCTCTATGTCGTCAACCTCCTCCACAAACTCATTCCTCCCGGTGTGTGGTTTCATGATGCCCAATATGGCAATGGTGATTCTCATTTAAAAGCTGGCCTTGTCGGTCCCTCCGAAACAATCCCGATCATTGCTGGCCAATTGGGCTTATCCCGTTGGCAAAACATCTTTTTCTGTGAATTTGATGGCCCGCGCGCTGAGCGACGTGTGGTCTGCACACTACTACGTGATTCCGATGATCGAGAATAAGACGCAAGCACCTGACGCATAAAAAGAAGGAAGGTTCCTCACCTTATATCATTCTTCACCTCATCATTCACTGACACATTCTTAAGACAGGTTGTCAACGCTGCAAAGTATGTAGAGAATCACAGATAGATTTCTAGCTTCTGTTTGCGTGATCTTTCATCTCGCTCGCAATCGTGGGAATAATCAACAGACCTTTTTCCGCTGAGGCCTTGAGCCTTCTGTTGTAACGATTATAGGTGTCCTTGGACACGATCGTTCATCGTCGTGGGAATAAGCAACAGACTTTTTTCCGCGGGGGTCTTGAGCCTTCTGTTGTTGCGATTATAGGTGTCCAAGCTTGAGAATGACCTATAAGTTATGATGCAATGCGTATGAACAAACTCCCCCTGCAACACCCATTGACAAACACATCTCTTGGTAGATCATTGTGAAAGGATCGTGTCGATGCAAGACTTTGAAAAACTTGGGGCCTTCTATCTGGGACGCCCATTCGACTTAGAGAAAAAGGAATCG
>BQIX01000014.1 GCA_021604145.1 Nitrospirales bacterium | reverse complement strand
CTCGAATCACTTCAAGATTACCAACCCAGCCTTATTACTCGCGTGTACTCTGACGAGGGAGACGTCATAGGTCAATTCTTTGTCGAGCGACGGATCTATATTCCATTTGAAGATATTCCTCAATCACTCATCAATGCCATCATTGCGGTAGAAGATTCGCGGTTTTTTGAACATCCCGGCCTTGACGTCGTTGGAATTTTTCGCGCAGCCTGGACCAACCTTAAAAGCGGCGGAAAAGTTCAGGGTGCCAGTACCATTACCCAACAATTGGCAAGAACCTTATTTCTTTCACGCGAACGTACGTACAAACGAAAAATCCGGGAACTGATTCTTGCCTTTAAAATGGAACTCGTCTTGAGTAAAGAGAAAATTTTGGAGATGTATTTGAATCAAATTTACTTCGGCCATGGCGCCTATGGGGTTGGCTCTGCGTCTCAAACGTATTTTTCCAAAAACCTTTCGGAGATTACACTTTCAGAAGCGGCCATCTTAGCCGGTCTGCCCAAAGCTCCAAATACGTATTCTCCCTATAGAAATCCTGAATTGGCTAAAAACCGACAAGAGCATGTTTTGGGTCGGATGGTTCAAACTAATTTTATTTCGAAAACTGAGGCAGAGGAGGCTATTTCTGCTGAACTGACTTTCCATCGCAAATCATTAAAACCCATCGCGTCGTATTTCTTGGAACATATTCGTCAAACATTGGTGGCTCATTACGGCGAAACGATGGTCTACAAAGGGGGACTCCAAGTCCATACGACCTTGAATGTCGCGATGCAGAAAGCCGCCGATGAAGCCGTGCATCGGGGCCTGCACGAACTCGATAAGCGACAAGGATGGCGAGGCCCACTCGGGCACCAGTCGCTCACTGACCTCGCAGAGAATCCCGTAAAATCTCCTGATGAACCCACTCCTCTCGGGATCTTAAAAGCCATTGTCACCAAAACCTCAAAAAAATCAGCCGAGATCCTTGTTGAAAATATCTACAAAGGCCAAATTGCACTTTCCGATATGGCCTGGGCTCATCGTCGACTGAAACGCGGGAAGGAAGTGACTGAGGCCATACTTCGAACGAATCTTACAGCCAAAGAGATATTGAAACCCGGAGATATCATCGAAGTCACCACCAAACATGGAGATCTCGAAGCTGGAGAATTTGTTCTCGACCAAACTCCTCTCGTTGAAGGAGCACTGTTGGCCCTTGATCCTCGAACGGGTGCCGTACTTGCCATGGTCGGTGGGTATGATTTTGATCGCAGTGAATTCAACCGTGCCATTACCGCTCGGCGTCAGCCCGGGTCTGCGTTTAAACCGATTATTTATGCTACCGCCTTAAATAAAGGGTACACCCCAGCCACCTTGGTCCTCGATGCACCTGTCGTCTACGAGCAAGAAGACGACGGAGAGATCTGGAAACCGGAAAACTATGAAAAACGCTTTTTTGGCATGATTTCTTTGCGCGAAGCCTTACGACATTCACGCAATGCGGCCACCGTTCGATTATTGGAACAGATCGGAGTTCAAGACGTAATGGACTTGTCTATGTCGCTTGGCATTACCAGTCCACTCAGCAAAGATCTGTCTCTCGCACTCGGCTCTTCAAGCGTGACCCTTCAGGAAATTACTTCTTCGTATGGCGTGTTTGCCAATCAAGGCCTATGGCTTCCGCCCTATACCATTACCATGGTGAAAAACCTGGAAGGTGAGGTCCTGGAGCAACATATTTTTGAACCACAACAAGCGGTTTCCAAGGAAACAGCCTATCTCGTGACCAATATGATGATGGATGTGATTCAAAGTGGAACTGGACGTCGAGCCAAGTCCATTGGTCGTCCCTTGGCAGGAAAAACAGGAACAACGAATAGTTACCGCGATGCCTGGTTTGTTGGATATGCGCCGAATTTAGCTACCGGAGTGTGGGTAGGATTTGACGGGGTTCGAACGTTGGGCCGGCTTGAATCTGGTGCTCACGCGGCACTACCGATATGGACAGATTATATGGCTAAGGCCTTAGAGCCATTGCCGGTCACAACCTTTAGTATTCCAGACGGTATTCGATTTGCTCAGGTCGACACCGAAACGGGGACATTACCATCACAACTGTCGAAAAGCATTACCACTGAAGTTTTTGCAGAGGGCACAGAACCGTCGAAACCCGTCACCCCGAAACCCACTCCATTAGATTTTTTCGAGATGGATCAAATTGGTCCGTCATCTGCCACAGCAAGCCCGTCGTTTGAATGAGACTAAAAAAAGTATTCACGCATTAAGATTTGGCATCTTCATACTCTTCATGCCAAGCCATTTGGATCGCTTCAAGCTTTTTTTCGTTTGAACCTTTTGGATCACCGGTAAATTCCGGCCATGCGACAATCCAGGCATGCATATCCGTAAACCGCACCGTGAGTGGATCAAGCTCCGGATGTTCTTCCTGGAGTCGAATACCAATATCTTCTATATCGTCCCACGTTAATTCTTGTGACATAATATCCTCTTTGTCTTAACCACGACGAATCAGGAAAAATCGGAAATCTTTTTACTCTCTAATGCTTCTTTCAGTGTGGAATCCATTAACACTTCAGCAAGATGATGGGTCACTTTTTCCACTTCACTAATCTTCGCACGAATAGGCCGATGGTCATCAGCTTCTTTGACAGTCTTCAATTCATTCAGGACCTTGTAAATTCCATTCACCTCACGCTCTTTAATCAAATCCTTCCCACGCTGCAGGGCTTTCTCGGTGGCCATAAGAATGGCATCGGCTTCGGTTCGAGCCTCAATCACTTGTCGTTGCTTGATATCTTCTGCGGCATACTCAAATGATTCCCGAACCATCCCTTCCACTTCGTCATCAGTTAACCCATGGGAAGGCTTCACTTGAACAGACTGCGCTTCTCCTGTTCGAATATCTTTCGCAGTGACATTTAACATGCCATTGGCATCGATTAGAAACGTGACTTCGACTCGCGGCACGGCTGCCGGCAAGGGAGGCATTTTCAATTGAAATCTGGCCAAGCTGCGATTGTCTTTCACTAACTCCCGTTCGCCTTGAAGAATATGAATATCGACAGAGGTTTGCCCGTCAACATAGGTCGTAAACATTTCCTTCGCACTCGTCGGAATTGTCGTGTTTCGACGGATCAATGCGCTCATCACTCCACCCATCGTTTCAATTCCTAACGACAGGGGCGTCACATCCAACAAGAGCATATCTTTCTTGTTTCCACTCAGAATATCAGCTTGGACCGCGGCCCCAAGCGCTACCACCTCATCCGGATTTAAATCACAGTGTGGTGCCTTGCCAAACAATTCTTCCACACGACGACGGACTAATGGCATCCTCGTGCTTCCACCAACCAACACCACCTCATCAATTTGAGCTGATTGTAATCCGGCGTCTTTCAACGCAAGCCGACAGGGTTCCAAGGTTTCCTCAATTAAATCATTGGCTACCAATTCTAACTCATCCCGTGTCCATTCTCGCTGGTACGTTCCTTGTTGATCAGGCAATTCCACCTTGACCAGAGCCGTCATATCATCTGAAAGTTTCACCTTCAGTCGCTCTGACTCTAGCCTGATCACTTGCACGAGATCATCATGCTTGTGCACATCTATGGAGAATTGCTCCTTTATTTCTTTAATAAAGACATCTGACACCCGTCGATCAATATCATCCCCACCCAGATGCGTATTCCCATTGGTGGCGAGAACTTCAAAAATTCCATTTTTGAGTTGCAAGATGGAAATATCAAATGTCCCTCCACCTAAATCGTAGACGGCAATGCATCCTTGGGTCTTTTGTTGGAGACCATAGGCAAGAGCTGCCGCCGTGGGTTCGTTGATGATTCGCAACACTTCCAGGCCCGCGATCAGGCCGGCATCCTTCGTGGCCTGACGCTGGCTATCGTCAAAGTATGCCGGAACCGTAATGACCGCCTTCGTAATACTTTCTTTCAACTGTGCTTCTGCTCGACCTTTCAGTTCCTTTAGAATCATCGCAGAGACTTGTGGCGGCGAATAGGTCTTCTCTCCAATCACAATTCGAATGACTCCGTTTTTTTCCTGCAATGTATACGGGAAATACTTGAGTTCGTCGGTCAAGTCCTCCAAACTTTTTCCCATAAAACGCTTGATGGAATAGATCGTACGAGACGGATCTTTGAGCAGATGTTCTTTTGCAGCTTCGCCCACAATGAGACCATTGTCCGTCATTCCAACAATCGAAGGGACTTTGGACTGTTCATGTTGCCCCGTGATAACGCGGGGCTGACCACCTTCCATATATGCAACCAATGAATTGGTTGTTCCTAAATCTATCCCAACTATACGAGACATAGCGTCCTTTATTAGTCTTTCTCGATTCCGCTCGTTTTGTGCCTCAAAACAAAAGATGACTGTTCAATTTCTAGAACATACCCTCTTTTTCTCGAAAATCTGAGTTAAGAGATTTTATCCTCGCGTTCTGTTTCACCTATTTGTTGACCATGATGCTAATTAAGAAGTTGTGGACCTCACTGGATCACAAATGCTGATGAAGCACACGAGTAGTCAGGGCTTTTAGGTTGCAAACACTATCCTGCGGTTTCGACTAGATCGTTGACAATATTTCGAACATACGTTTTGTCCGAAAGAATTTCCTGCATACTTTTTAACACAGCATCTTTTTCTTCTCTCTCGTCAGTCGATTGCGGGGAACGACGTTGAATGACATCCCATTCACTAAATTTTTCTTTAAGGGATGACTCCATTTGCGCCTGACGTCGTTCCAACGCTTCACGATTCCCATGTAACTTCTGACGCAATTCTTTCATGCGTTCCTCATCATTTTTTGGGGAAAGCGAACGATATTCATCCAAATCTTCCTGAAGTTCCAGAATTTCGTCAAATAAATCAGCCGGAGGATTTGACCGGATTTCTTTGACCGATCCAGCTTCCAACCGAATTAAATATTCAGCCCGTTGAATAGGATCTTTTAACGTTCGGTAGGCCGTATTGAGTAGGGCGGAATTTCCAAGGCTAATGATTTGCTCCTGATCATCTTTGCCCGAATAAAAGTCTGGGTGGAATGTTCGGCTGAGGTCATAAAATGTTTCTTGCAGTTTATCCTGGTCAATATCCAATAACCGTGGAAGCCGCATGCAGGTGAAATAATCTAAATCTTTTGAGAGTGGCTGTACCTTAACGCACTGGCCACACATATATTCACCCTTCACCTCCGATTGGCAATGCCAACACATACTACGTGCCATTGGCAATTCGCGAGATGACGTTGATGTGCCGTGATCATGTCTCATAGTTTTTACTTCTCGCACAACGGGCATGGCCAACTCCGCCATGCCCGTCAAATTCATGCTCTCTGTAATCGGATCATAAACGTGACAAGGTCACGCGGAAAAGGACTCTCCACATCCACATGTTTTACTGGCGTTTGGATTGATGAATTTGAACGCGCCACTCACCATATCTTTTTCATAATCGAGCGTCATGCCAGATAAATAAATTTCACTTTTGGCATCGATGATGACTTTAACACCATCGACTTCAGAAACTGAATCGAACTCACCAATTTTGTCATCAAAGTTTGTGGTGTAGCTGAGACCTGAACAGCCACCCCCTTTGACACCAAGACGAAGCCCACCCTCTGTAATACCTTGCAAGTCAAGCAGACGCTTCACCTCTTTTAAGGCAGCCTCCGTCAAATTGACTATTGGTTTTTCTGTGGTATCCGTTGTTTCCATCATCCACTCCTCTCCTTTTCGAGATCCGTATTCATCATTTACGATGACGAGGCGGCACTTTCAACCTTCGGGCTTTCCTGGGCCTTCTTCTTATAATCACTGAGAGCTGATTTAATCGCATCTTCAGCTAACACGGAACAGTGAATTTTAACCGGAGGTAGATTCAGCTCTTGGACAATTTCCGTATTTTTAATCTTCCCAGCTTCATCGACCGTTTTTCCCTTCAGCCATTCCGTCGCCAAGCTTGAACTGGCAATCGCGGACCCACATCCAAAGGTTTTAAACTTTGCATCCACAATCGTGTCATTTTCAACTTTAATTTGGAGCTTCATGACATCGCCGCATTCAGGAGCCCCGACGATACCAGTCCCCACGCCATCTTCTTCTTTATTGAAACTTCCCATGTTGCGAGGGTTGTTATAGTGATCAATCACTTTTTCGCTATAGGCCATGACGTAAACCTCCTTCTATGGACAAAAAATGTAAAATTCGTTTCATCGCAATTTCATTAATGAGCAGCCCACTGAACAGTTTTCAGATCGACTCCTTCTTTCGCCATTTCATAAAGCGGTGACATTGCCCGCAAGTGATTCACGGCCTTCACCATACGATCAATAGTATATTCCACTTCTTCAGCCGTATTAAATCGGCCAAGACCAAACCGAATGGATGAATGGGCCAAATCTGACCCGACACCTAGGGCCCGCAAGACATATGACGGCTCAAGCGTCGCTGAGGTACAGGCTGATCCAGACGACAAGGCAATCTCTTTGACGCCCATCAGCAATGCTTCACCTTCCACATACGCAAAACTTAAATTCAAGTTTCCAGGCAATCGCTCTGTACGATGTCCGTTCAAATACACCTCTTCAAGTTCCTTGGTAATACCTTCTTCTAATCGATCACGAAGCTTGATGAGTCGTTCTGCCTCGGCGGCCATTTCCTGTTCACACAGTTCGCATGCTTTCCCAAACCCGACAACAAGAGGAACTGGAAGTGTTCCTGATCGCATGCCTCGCTCATGACCACCACCATAAATCATAGGTTCGAGACGAACACGTGGACCTTTCCGACGAACGTAGAGTGCGCCGATACCCTTGGGACCATAGATTTTATGACTAGTAAAGGCCATTAAATCAACACCCAACGCTTGAACATCAACAGGAATTTTCCCAACACCTTGTGTGGCATCGCAGTGGAAAATAATGCCCTTTTCCTTTGCAATCTTCCCAATTTCCGCAATTGGATTAATGGTTCCTATCTCATTGTTCGCCAACATTATTGAGATGAGAATGGTTTTGTCTGTAATGGCATTTCGTACATCTTCGGGATTCACCATACCGTCTTTCCCGACATCTAGGTAGGTGACCTTCACACCTTTTTTCTCTAGGGCTTTGGCTGTATCGATCACAGCTCGATGCTCCGTAGAACTGGTGATAATATGATCACCCTTTTCACGATACATCTCCACCACGCCCTTAAGAGATAAATTATCTGACTCCGTCGCACCACTCGTAAAAATTATTTCCTTCGGATCGGCGTGAATTAACTTCGCAATTTGCTTTCGGGCTTTATCAACACCTTCTTCACCCTCCCACCCGAAACTATGATTACGACTCGCCGAATTCCCGAACTTTTCAGTAAAGTACGGAAGCATCGCTTCCACGACTCTTGGATCACACGGGGTCGTAGAATGATTATCTAAATATATCGGCAACTTCATAATTGCACTCCTTCTGCTTTACGCGACTCAACAATAATTAATGGAGAACCCACCATCATATCTTCAATGGACATACTATTTAGTAGCTGAGAAATACTTTCTTGAACACGTAAGAGCGGGGTGCGAATATTACAACGATCCATTTGATCACACGACGAATCTTCTTTTTCATGGTAACAATCAGCAATACCGAGAGGACCTTCAATCGCTTCCAATACTTGCGCAATGGTAATGAACTTCGGTTCTCGTGCTAAGATATACCCGCCCTTGGGTCCATTGTGGCTTTCAATAATATCTTGCTTGGCCAGGGTTTGAAGCACCTTAGCCAAAAGCTCAACAGGAATATGATACTCTTCGGCGACTTCCTTGGTGTTGACGACACGTGCTTCTGTCACATCACCAAATTGTATAGAGGCCATATAATGCAAAGCCATCAGCGCATAATCGGCTTTTTTAGAGAGCTTTAACATATTTCTATAACTCTACGCATAATTTTTTGTTCGTATTTTAATCCCGACTATTGTTATCGTATTTATGCTAGCATTGACCTAGACGCCTAGTCAAGACTAAAATGGTCGGAGATTCAAGTTATCGGAGATAAAAATGGTCCTATTCGTAAGAATCAATAAATTTACACATTTGGAAAAGTTTTTCATATAATGCCCACAAGTTATTCAAAACTCATGAAACGCATAAGGAGAATCCATGGGAGGCAGTAATCCGTATATCGAAAAAATTGAAACACAATCTGCAACAAAACCCTTCACCATTACCTTTAAAACACCTGATGACAAGCTTGATATCAAGGTGGATCCAGAGAAAATACCGTATGGCGATAATGGATTACCAGGAAGCGTCTTAGATATTGCTCTCGGAGCTGGCATCGACTTAGAGCATGCGTGTGGTGGAGTCTGCGCCTGTTCTACATGTCATGTGATTGTCAAAGAAGGACTCGACACCTGCCCAGAACCGACCGAGGACGAAGATGACCAGCTTGAAGAAGCCCCAGGCCTGTCTCTGCAATCGCGATTGGCTTGCCAATGCGTACCGAATGGAGAAAAGAATTTAGTAATTGAAATTCCGGAGTGGAATAAAAATTTGGTCAAGGAAGCCCATTAACCTACAAGTACCAATAGGTAAGTCGGTATACGAAGAACGCTACTATTCCACAAAAAAAGGCTAGCGAAACAGTTTCGCTAGCCTTTTTTTATTGGCTCCCCGGGCAGGACTCGAACCTGCGACCATTCGGTTAACAGCCGAACGCTCTACCAGCTGAGCTACCGAGGAATAATTCCAATGTCAGTTTTTCCGGCAAAAGAACCGTTTAACTATACCATACTCATTATGATGATCAATACTTCGTTCAACTTTTCAGAAATCTTTACAAAGGGAAAATCATCACGAAAGCTGAACTTTTCATTCGGATCATTCAAATATTCTTAAAATTGAAAGTCCGCAGAATCCTCTTCTCCTTCGTCGGCTTCAGAAGCCCCGCCATCAGAAAGTGCGACAAAATGACGTGCCCATGATAAGTAAATATTTGCACTATCTTTCATTGCATCCGCACCGTTTATCAACTTAGTAATGACTTCAGGATCACCACCCGTTGTTTCCATTTCTATAGCTCTGGACTGCAGCATGCTATGAAATTCCTGCATTTGCGCACCAATTCCAGAAACTTTTTCTCTCAATTCATCACTCATAATCCCTACCTTTCCGTAGGTCTCTAAAAGATACTGTCGACTATCGCTCTTGGAGTGGTGTCTAGACCTTGACAGAAAACGTAAAAAAGCCTCGCGATACTTAACCTAAAATCGCGAGGCCTTCCTATTCGTCGTTCCGTTAGCCTTGATAGGCTTGGCCAAGTTCAGCAGCTTCACCCGCTTGGTCCAGCAATTTCCCATCCGAGCTCACCGCAACCATATCTATCGCTTGATGTTTCGCTGCATCGCACACAACTTTACACAGCTCACATCCTTTACACCGATCGATGGCAACTTCTGCTACCATCTTTTCAGAATTTAAATCAAGACAATTGGCCTCCGGGCAATACATAATACAAAGTCGGCAGCCTTTTTTCGCTACACACTTATCATCTGTCACTAAGGCAACATTATACATCTATCTCTTTCCTTCTTCGCTGAGAGAGGTTCTTGATATTACGCAGCAGCAGGTTCGCCAACCATTAACTCAACATGGTTTTTTTCCGCCCATTCTGCGGCCATTTCATAGGATTTGGCTACCGTATCAAGATTCTTTTTTAACAACATTTCCTTCTTGGCAAACTTTTTCTTAATAGCTTCGTCTAAAGTCGCTGTACCACCAGAAGCGACGAATTTCTTCCCAAATCGCTCCTGTAAGGCTAAGTCCAATCCATTCATGGAGACACACTTGGTAATCCCAGCAACCGAACCAATCATAGTCATGTTCGTTGCCAATTCAGTTCCTGCAACATCAAGAGCAATATTGGTCCCGGCTATATTAAATACCGATACATTGAGATCTTTGAGACGCTTCACATCTTCATCTGTCAAGAGTGGCATATCAGTATTGATGATGACCAAGCCACCTTCTTTGATTCCTGAATAAAATGGCATCGTGTAACTTTTGCCCATTGTAATGACTTGAGGATGAAAGACTTGAATAACATCGGGAAATACAAGTTCACCACGGTCGAAGATCTTTCTCACTCCAATTCGACAATAGCTCTCGGCTGGTGCCATCCTTTTTTCAGCCCCAAAAAATGGGTTCGAAATAGCAAACTTTCCATCTTTCGATGCAGCCATGGCCATGACATGAGCCGCAGTCACGGCACCCTGCCCTCCAAGTCCAGACATTCGAATATTAATTCTTCGTAAAATCATGGAATATCTCCTCTCACATGTCCTACCGCTTATACCGTTTGGCTTGCGAGTTGCCTTTTAGCTTCAGCCTTCCGTTCTTTTTCCTTAGCTGCCATTTCTGTCAACAATTCCTTGGCTGGTTCGCTCACGTACTCTTTGTAAGCAAACCGTTCGGTTGGCTTTTCAGAGTCACGCATTTCCTGCAAACCTTCCATACTGTTCTTCCCAATCTCTAAGATACAAGGCGTATACAACTGCAAATAGGTTGGCCCAATTTCTCTAGCGACATGAATAGCGTTTTTAATCACTTTTTCAACCAAGTTTGGCTTACTCACGGTGCAGTTCACAACGTAATGACAGCCAGATTCTCTAGCGATTTCAGGAAGACGAACTTTCTCAAAAGTCTTCCCCACTGGAGCCATTTTTGCCACAAACCCTTTTTGCATAAGACCACTCTCTTGTCCACCAGTATTGGCATATAACTCATTGTCAAAACAAATCGTCGTAAACTTTTCCTGACGGAACCATGCCTGTAAAGTCATGTCCAATCCAATATCAACCGTTGCACCATCACCGGCTAACACCACCACATCTTTATGTTGATCTGGGAAACGAACACTGAGCGCACGCTTAAGGCCTGAAGCGATCGCGTTTTGATTCCCAAATAACGAATGGATGTTATGAACGGCAACATGTGGGAAAACTAAGCTGGTACATCCTGTTGATCCCACCATAACGGTATCCTCAGGATTTGGTAATGACGCGAGGATATAACGAAAAGCCATTGATTCTGGACATCCAGCGCAAAGAGAATGCTCCTCAATAAGCTCCTTTGCATTACCGATATCCTTCCATCCCCGTTGCTCATTGCCATATGTCGACCTCTGAACTAAATCCTGGTATTCAGGAGGCATAATTTCAAACAATTCTTCTGCGATTTTTATTCGTTCTTTACTCATAATATTCTCCTTATATTCGTTACCTGTTTCAGAGACGTACCTTTAAAAAACCCATACAAAAACCCACGATGTTTCTCAGCCTCCCCGTCCGGCTAGCGAAGGTGCCTTGACACCCAAAATCGTCTTGATCTCTGCCGCAATAATTTCTGGAGGCATAGTCATGCCGCCACAGACATGTGGGCCAGCATGAACCCGTTCATTATTTTGAATGGTAGCCTTGACTTCACGGGCCAGCCAGCCAACGACATTAAATTCTGGAACAATAATATGCTTCGCATGTTTTGTGGCCTCCTTGATCTCCTCACCAGGCCATGGCCGTAAAGTTTTCACCTTCACTAACCCAACATTAATCCCCTCATCCTCTAAGATGGCAATAGCTTCTCGACTTTGAGAAACGGCAGTTCCAGATGCAACCACAATCACCTCTGCATCCGTATTTTCAGCATCGATCAATCCATTCATCCAACCGATCGTATGCTTTCTTGACCGCTCAACAGCCGCCCACACCTCTTGCTGCCAACTTGCATGAGTCGCATAACTAATATAATTACTTTTCATCACAAACGGATCTCTCATCATACGAACCGGCGGACATTCCATATCCATACATGGCACGGGTGAACGGTAAGGGTCATATGGTGGGAGGCACATATCAACTGGAGTCAGATCTACCATGTCTTTTGTATGGGTCACAAAAAACCCATCACAGCATAAGGCCAATGGTAAATGGACATCGGGTTCCTCTGAAACCATGTATCCCAATAGAATCCAATCATAGAAATCTTGGGCAGTTTCCGCATGCCACACGAGCATTCCGGTTTGCATCAAGTAAGAAATTTCCAACGTGTCAGGCTGAATTGAAAGCGGCGAATTAATACCTCGGCAAGTCACAATCATCTGAATGGGAAGCCTTGCTCCGGCCCACATCGGGAAATTTTCCATAGCCCGCATCGTCCCTGGTCCCGCTGTGGTGGTAAATACGCGGGCTCCACCAAATGCAGCACCAGCGCATTGGGACATAACAGCAAATTCACTTTCACCCCTAAAGTAATCACCAATATAACCTTCGGCAAAAAGTTCACCGCATAACGCCGCGGCTTCACTTTGAGGGGTAATAGGATAGGCAACCATAATGTCACAAGAAGCGCGACGTACCGCTTCCTTGATAACTTCACTTCCTGTAAAAAATGAGGGCGTTCTCGGCGCCTCATGCATCATATGCCTAGGGTCAGTGAATGTTTGACCTTTATTATTCTTTTGTCCGATGACCGATTGAGTCGCCATGAGTACGACCTCCTTTATATGATTAAGTCACATTAGGGGCGTAACTCGAAGTTTTCACGACGAAAGTCACGCGACTAATTGGGTTAGACATGCAAAATAAATTCACGTTGAGGCAATTCCTGATTCTCCACCTGACTTACTGTGGGGGCTCGACTGTTCCTTTTAATTTTTTAACCCAATCCGCCAATCTCAGTATCTTATCGGCTGTCGTATCCCGAACCGAAAGCATGGCGTCTTCATGTCCAGCTTGCGCACACATTGCGATTGTATAGCAATCTGTTCCACCACGAATAATCTTGAGTGACAGATTGGCTTGATGACAATGCACCCCAACAAATATGCAGGCATCAATCTTATTATGCCAAATGGTGAGATTGGGATGATTAGGATTGATCTCAATTTCTGGATTTATTTTAGGGTACTTTGGCCTATAATCTGGCATCGGGATGAGCATTGGTGTCTGAGTGGAGGCCACGCAGTCCTTCAGGGTCTCAAAAAGGTGACGAATCGCTTTGGCTTTTTTAGCTGCCTTCTCATTCCATGCCCACAGCACAAGTGGTCCCGGGAAAATGGTAGGAACCTTGGCAGAAAGAAATTGCTTGGCAGCTTCTTCCATCGCTTGCTCTTCTGGAACAATAGAGCCATGTATATGTCCTTGACCAGGATCTGGTAAACTATTCCCCATACTCGCAGCTGAAGGAGGAAGAAAGTGTTCAGGCCCCGGCATTACCTTATAACGTGTGGTCATTTTCTTTAAAATCTCCAATGAGTTATAAAATTAGCCTCTTGAAAGACATCCATAGTATCCTTCACTCTATGAGAACCAGGGAATATTCGCAACCTCGAAAAAGGCCCAAGTCTTTATTTAATTAGACTAATGACAGATTAAAACATGAGCCTTTCGCCCTACGACGGCAGAGAGGTAACGCTCAGTATAGGGTCATATTTTACACCTTGTCAAATGTAGAGAACGACGGATCTTATCTAATTTCAACAGTCTTGGGCGGGTTTAGGGTTTTCAAACCTCAAGCCTATCGATCGTTCACATCGATAACCTGATAAACCCATTCAGACTTTCCTTGTAAATTGAAAGGAGAAGGAAACGGAACGGAAATTTGAAAATCCCTAGCCTGACCAGGAGGAATTACCTTCGATACGCGCCCTTCTTCTTGAGCCACAACTTGACAAGGATCACTCTCACAATCATTGACTGTCACTTCAACGATCACCTGATGCAAAGGGCTCATTGACGAATTATTGAGAATCCTTCCGCTCACAACATATGATCGGGCATTTAACCCTGGCTTCGCCTGCATGTTTTCAAGTACAACGTGCGAAAGCGGGAAATTCGAATGAGCAAGTTCTCTCTCACGATTATCAAGCCAAATAATCAGAGCAACAATACTTAACACCCCGGCCAAGGTTATCCAGAGAGCACGTCTAAATTGAGGAAGAAAAAAAACCGCTAGAAGCAAAACAAGAATAGCAACAAGGATAAGGACACGAAGCATCTGTAATTTCCGTTAGATTAATACCAATTCAATACCGATATCTGACAAAGTCTCAACCTGAACCTATCAATTGCACGATCAATAATACCCTAACCGTTAGGAGCGCCTATTCATGGTCGATCTCTCATCAGAACTCACAATAACCTCCCATCTCGCTCGAGAAGCTGGCGCACACATCATGAAGATCTACGAGAAAGACTTTTCAGTATCATATAAAGGGCCTTCAGACCCTGTCACGGAGGCCGATCAACAAGCCAACGCCATCATTGTGGAGGGGCTGAAGCAACACTTCCCTCATGATGTCATCGTGGCAGAAGAAAGCCCTCCCCCAGCAAATCTTTCACCAAAGGGCCGAGTGTGGTACGTCGACCCCCTCGATGGCACCAAAGAATTCATTAGTAAAAATGGAGAATTTTCGGTCATGATCGGACTGGCTATTGATGGTCAAGCCAAACTGGGCATCGTGTATCAACCTGCTCAAGACATTCTCTATACTGGGCTGACCGATCAAGAAGCTTGGATAGAAATGGCTTCCGGCCGAACCCCACTCAAGGCTTCCACCAACCAAGAACCAGAATCTCTCACCCTCATTGTCTCCCGATCTCACCGAAATCCGAAGATCGATATCATCAAAGACCATGTTGGCATAACGAAAGAGTTCCCGTGTGGCAGCGTGGGAATAAAAATTGGGTCCATCGCCAAACAAGACGCCGATGCGTACATCGAGCCCGGTCCATTTACCAGTCTCTGGGATGCCTGCGCACCAGAAGCCATCATAAGAGGAGCGGGTGGGCGATTTACTAATATCTATGGAGAGCCAATTCTCTATGGATATGATACCCTAAAAAATACCAAAGGTCTTGTTGCGACCAATGGCGCCTGTCACGATCATGTCATTCAATCGATCAGCACGATTACCGAACAGATCCGTGGTTGACAGGTTTTTCGTGAGGCTCTTAGAATTCGTTTTCTTTTCATTCATTTTACTTTTCACGTGTATTCAAATTTGTGAGAAATATGCGAGACGATATTGCCATCATCGGAGGTGGGCTGGCTGGCTCAGAAGCCGCCTGGCAGGCAGCGAATCACGGGGCCAAAGTCACCTTATATGAAATGCGTCCAAAAGAAGAGACGGCAGCCCATAAAACGGACTACCTCGCAGAAATTGTCTGTTCAAACTCCCTGGGGTCAAACGATTCGTTAAGCGCTCCGGGCATATTGAAAGATGAAATGCGGAGACTAAATTCCTTAATCCTCCGCATCGCAGATGAAGTTCGAGTTCCGGCTGGTTCAGCGCTAGCCGTTGATCGCGACCGATTTGCGTTAGGAGTGACCCAGGCTCTTGAAGCTCATCCCAACGTACGAATTCTGAGAGAAGAAATAAAAGAAATACCGGATAATGCAATGAGCATCGTCGCAACTGGGCCACTGACCTCAAATAGCTTATCCAATTCAATCAGCGAACTGACGCATTCCAAAAATTTGTATTTCTTTGACGCCATTGCCCCTATTATCGATACCGACTCTATCAACATGGCCAAAGTCTTTCGCGCCTCTCGATATGATAAAGGTACGGCTGATTACTTAAATTGCCCCATGAATCGCGAAACATATGATCGATTTTACGATGCGTTAACTGAAGCCGATCGAGTCCAATCCAAAGACTTTGAAAAAATTCCCTACTTTGAAGGCTGTCTTCCCGTTGAAGTCATGGCAGAACGCGGACGACAAACACTGCTCTTTGGTCCACTGAAACCTGTAGGCCTCATCGATCCACAAACAGGAAAGCGGCCATATGCTGTACTGCAACTACGGCCGGAAAACATCCATGGCTCTTGTTATAATATGGTCGGCTTTCAAACAAAGCTCACGTATCCCGAACAGAAAAAAGTCTTTCGAATGGTCCCGGGGCTTGAAGAGGCTGAGTTTCTTCGATGTGGAAGTATCCATCGTAATACGTTCATCAATTCTCCGGATCTCTTGAAAGACACGCTTCAGCTCAAGACACACGACCACACGTTTTTTGCGGGACAACTGATCGGTGTCGAAGGGTATGTTGAAGCGGCTGCGAGCGGAGGACTTGCCGGAATCAATGCAGCCAAGGCCCTAGCCGGTCAACCTATTGTGACACCTCCAGAGACGACTGCCCATGGCGCACTCCTCAATTACATCACCACGAGCGATTCACAATACTTTCAACCCATTAACACAAACTTCGGTCTATTCCCACCTTTTCCAATGAAGATTCGCGACAAGCAGGAAAAGCGAAAAAAGATTCAACAACGAGCTGGAGAAGAGTTCAAAAAATGGATGACGCAATCCGGGCTTTCGTGACCTTTCTCGACATTGAACAAGGGGCATCGCCAGAAACCATTCGCAACTATTGTTCTGACTTGCGACAGTTCTCAACGTTTCTGAAGACCATGCCCAATTTGTCGAGGACGACACCGACTCCTGCCTCAGTTGATACCATCACCATTCGGAATTACCTGAGGTGGCTCGATGAAAAAAATGAAAAAAAGTCAACCTTAGCGAGAAAACTCGCGACACTCAAAAGTTTTTATCGCTTTTTGACCCATGAAAACTGGGTAGCAGTCAATCCCGCAGCCCACGTTCGATCACCGCGACAGCCTCAACATTTGCCTAAGGTTCTCACCAAGGATGAGGCTTCGACACTCATGGAAGCCCCTGAAGGATCAAGCTTTATCGCGACAAGAGATCGTGCAATTCTTGAAACACTCTATTCAACAGGAGCACGAGTCAGCGAACTCGTCGGATTAGATTGGGATGACCTAAACCTCCAATCCGGCATTGCCCGAATCCAAGGAAAAGGCAAAAAGCGACGCATTGTCCCGGTCGGAGATGTGGCCATTCAAGCCATTCAAGACTATCGCACGCAGTGCAGACAAAAAGGGAAAAACAAACACGTCATTGCTAA
The DNA here is from genome assembly GCA_021604145.1 of Nitrospirales bacterium. Lineage (GTDB taxonomy): Bacteria > Nitrospirota > Nitrospiria > Nitrospirales > UBA8639 > JAGQKC01. Next base: position 5,826 of record BQIX01000014.1, on the reverse strand, counting down.
AAACACGAACATGGTCAAAGAAGACGATCCTCTCTTTAAAAATGTGCGCGGAGGCCGTCTCACCAGCCGAAGCGTAGAACGCATCGTAAAAAAGTTTTCCCAACGGCTTCCTCATGGCGCTGTCGCGCCGCATACCTTGCGTCACTCGTTCGCCACCCATCTACTTGATGAAGGAGCCGACCTGCGTGCCATACAAGAATTGCTCGGACATGGTTCACTGGCCACGACACAAAAATATACTCATATCGCAACCGACCGTCTTATGGAAGTGTACGATCGCGCCCACCCTCGGGCAGGCGGATAACCCAATCATTAATTCCCAATACAGTCAGGGCTATGTATGATCATACGTTCAACTACGATTCTTTGTGTTCGAAAACCCAACGGCGTCGCCATGGGATGTGACGGGCAAGTCACCGTCGGAACGACGATTATGAAAAGTAACGCAAAAAAGTTACGAAAAATGCATAACAATGAAGTCCTCGCAGGATTTGCCGGGGCAACGGCGGATGCCTTTACGCTGTTTGAAAAATTTGACGCAAAGCTGGAGGAGTACCGAGGAAATCTCACGCGCGCCGCCGTGGAACTCGCCAAGGACTGGAGAACCGATCGTGTGCTTCGACGGTTAGAAGCCCTCCTGACGGTTGCGAATCGTGAACATTCCTTTATAATTTCAGGCACGGGTGACGTGGTCGAACCGGAAGATGGCGTCATGGCCATTGGCTCCGGTGGTTCCTATGCCTTAGCAGCCGCACGTGCACTCGTTGCCCACACTTCGCTCGATCCCAAGCACATTGTCGAACATGCCATGGGTATTGCCGCGGCGATTGACATCTATACGAACCAAAATATCATTATTGAGGAGTTGACGATCTAACATCATGGACCACGAAACAACACAGACCCCGAGTCGGCTCAATGGCCTTACACCAAGACAAATCGTCGATGAACTCGATCGATACGTGATCGGACAACGCGACGCCAAACGGATGGTCGCCATCGCGCTCAGAAATCGATGGCGTCGACAGCAATTGAGTCCAGAACTGCGAGAAGAAATTTATCCGAAAAACATCATCATGATCGGTCCAACTGGGGTCGGCAAAACGGAAATCTCACGCCGTCTGGCAAAACTGGACGATGCACCCTTCATCAAGATTGAAGCATCGAAGTTTACCGAAGTCGGGTACGTGGGAAGAGATGTCGAGTCTCTCATTCGTGATTTAACAGAACTCTCTGTGAATATGGTCAAAACTCGCTATCTTGAACAAGTGGAAAAGAAAGCCGAAGACTTGGCTGAGGATCGAATCCTCGACCTGCTGCTTCCCCCGACGTCTTCACCGACACAGCAGCCCAAAGACTCCTCTCAGGACCAACCAGGTCGATACGATACGGCTGACGATACTCGGCAAAAGCTCCGGAAGCAATTGAGAGAGGGAAAACTCGACAATCGACATGTCGAGCTTGAAGTGAAAGAACGGGGCTTGCCAGTCGGTATCATCTCCAATGTCGGAGGCATGGAAGATTTAGAAAATAATTTGCGTGATATGCTGGGAGGCCTCATGCCGGGGAAAAGTAAAAACCGCCGGATGAAAGTCCCTGAAGCCCAAAAGGTGTTAGCCCAAGAAGAAGCTCAAAAGCTCATTGATATGGACGAAGTGACAAAAGAAGCTATCGACAAAACCGAACAATCCGGCATTGTCTTCTTAGATGAAATTGACAAAATCGCCGGACGGGAAAAAGGTACAGGACCCGACATATCCCGGGAAGGCGTCCAACGTGACTTACTGCCGATCGTAGAAGGTTCAACAGTCAACACCAAATATGGTCCTGTTCGTACGGACCACATTTTATTCGTCGCAGCCGGTGCCTTTCATGTGTCGAAGCCAGCTGACCTCATTCCAGAACTTCAAGGACGATTTCCCATCCGTGTTGAATTGGAAGCCTTGACCCAAGGGGACCTCATACGAATTTTGACAGAACCCAAAAATGCACTCGTCAAGCAATATCAGGCCCTTCTGAATACCGAAGGCGTCACACTTGATTTCACACAGGAAGGCATACAAGAGATCGCCGCCACGGCAGTAGAGGTCAATGATCGAACGGAAAATATCGGCGCACGGCGACTCTTCACGATCGTCGAACGGTTATTGGAAGAAGTGTCGTTTGAAGCTCAAGAACTCACCGATAAAAAGGTGGTGGTGGATGCTGCCTACGTCAAAAAACATCTTGGCGGTATCGTGAAAGATCAAGATCTGAGTCGATTTATTCTTTAGATTTCTTGCTGGCATGACGCTTACGATCCGCATCTGTAATTCTTAGATCCTCACACACATTCCATGGAAAAACTCATAAAAAAAGCCGATATTCTCATTGAAGCTCTTCCCTACATTCGAACCTTTGCCGGTAAAACTATTGTAATCAAGTACGGTGGAAAAGCGATGACGGATGACAGTCTGAAAGAAGGATTTGCCGAAGATGTCGTGTTGTTAAAATACGTCGGCTTGAATCCCGTCGTGATCCACGGAGGTGGTCCCCAAATTAATTCCATGCTTGACAGACTAGGAATTAAGCCAAAGTTCGTCAATGGCGTCAGAGTGACAGATCAAGCGACCATGGATGTCGTTGAAATGGTGCTCGGGGGGAAAATCAACAAAGAAATCGTGAGTCTACTCAATCAACATGGCGGCAAGGCGGTAGGCCTCACAGGAAAAGATGGCCGTCTGTTTTTAACGAAGCCCTTTAATGCCAAAGCGTTAGTCTATGGTCTTTCAGGAGAAGCAGAGGCACCCGAAGATCATGATTATGGATTAGTCGGTGAGGTCGACAAAGTCGACGACCACATACTCGTCAAGCTCCTAGAAGAAAATTTCATTCCTGTTATAGCGCCGATTGGCGTCGACAAAAAAGGCAAGACCTACAACATCAACGCAGATCTCGTCGCAGGAAGCGTTGCCGGTGCGCTGCATGCAGAAAAGTTACTCGTGCTCAGCGACGTCAAAGGCATACGCGATGCCGACAACCATCATGTCCCGACATTGTCACGAAAGGATACGGAACGCATGGTCAAAAAGAAGACCATCAGCGAAGGAATGCTACCGAAAGTCCATGCGTGCCTGGCTGCGTTACACGGTGGGGTTCACAAAGCCCATATCATTGACGGACGAATTCCTCATGCCATCCTGTTAGAAATTTTTACTGATAAAGGGATCGGCACCGAAATCGTGGCCTAACGTTATGAAACTTGCCAAGAAATCCACCAAGACACAGACGGTCTCGCCATCGCAATTGCAGCCAGACAAGACCTCTGCGCTTATTCTCGTCCATCTGCAAAACGATTTTTTCCCAGGCGGAGTGCTTCCAGTACAGGACGGTGACCAAATCCTCCCTCGAGTCAATCAATACATTGCTTTTTTCCAACATCACGGAGCGGCCATTATGGCCACACGCGATTGGCATCCGCCCAACCACTGCTCATTTGAAGAGCAAGGCGGTCCATGGCCACCCCACTGCATACAAGGATCGCGTGGAGCACAATTCCACGCAGACCTGCATCTTCCAACGGGTAGCCTCATTATTTCAGGAGCAACGAACCCTAAAAAAGAAATCTACTCAGGTTTTGATGGAACATCCCTCGCAGATTATCTCGAAGACCAGAATGCCAAAACGATCTATATCGTTGGTCTCGCCACAGAACATTGGGTTAAACAAACCGTCTTGGATGGCATCAAACTTGGGTTGCAAGTGGTCGTGCTAGAGGACGGCATACGCGGAGTCAACGTCAAGCCCGATGATTCAGAGCAGGCCCTTCAGGAAATGGCTACGGCAGGAGCCATTCGAGCAACAGCATCAGACATAGGGATGCAAATCACTCCTCAATAGTGCCCAGTTTTTAATCTTCCCACACACCGTACCTTTCATATGTATTTGAGCATCGAAGAACATCTGAAATTTCTCATATTTCAGCATCTGTAGAAACTGAATATTCTCTTATTCGTATTTTTTAACTCGCACAACGTTACATGGATGTAACATGACTGTCCTCTCAATGTAATCCTCTCCCTTTATCCTTAAAGAATAATGAAGGAGGACTTACGTATGCTTGGAAAGCTTCAACAGATGCATCGATATATTCAATGGCTCTTGGTACTTATCCTGTTGGGAAGTCACATTGGTTGCTCAGGGTTGAACATAAAAAATGAAATGCCTACCGCAACCAAGGGTGCGCTCGCTCAAGGCGAACATTTGTATCACGCCGGAAAGCTGAGGGACGCAGAACACATCCTTTCAGAAGCCCTCAAAAAAAACCCAGGGCAGCATTCACTTCTCAATGCTCGGGGTTTTGTCTATGCCAAGCAAAAGAATTGGGATGAGGCGATTCAAGACCTTACGCACGCGACCAAACTGGCCCCGCAACTTCTCCAATACAGAGAAAATCTTGGAATCGTGTATTTAGAAGCCGGATATCCAAGGAAGGCAATCAATCAGTTTTCACACATTCTGGAACAAAAGCCAGATTCTCCGCAGACCTTAAATTACCGTGGAATGGCCTTTAATCGATTGGAACGATATCAAAAGGCTATTCATGACCTATCAAAGGCATTGTCTCTTGATCAGCCTCAAGCGGAAATGTATCTAAATCGAGCTGTGGCCTATATACAAGTTGGAAAGACGGCATCGGCAAGGAAAGATCTGGATCTAGCAATCACACACAACCACACACTTCACCAGGCCTATGAAAGCCGAGGGCTCCTGGCGCTGATAAACGGAGAGCCCACGTTAGCAATCAATGATTTTACGACAGCCATTCGTCTTGGAGCCGATGGAGGTTTACTTCATTACAATCGAGGCATGGCATTCACGATGACCGGTCACAACGCAAAAGCCCAACGAGACTATGACGTGGCATGTCAACGGCAGGTCATTCAAGCTTGCCAGCAAATTGCCAAACCTACTCATGCCCACCACAAATTGTAGGGACGTGTATAAAACCTCCTACATAATAAAAAGTCCCTGCCGGGCCTGAAAGAATCAGCCTCGGCAGGGACTTCAGTCCTCTCAAATCGCTGTTCGTTTAAATATCCGAGCAATAGGTCTGTTCAACCGAATAGGCATATTCAGTTGCCGATTCCATTTCAATTTCGCTATCCCCGGTTTTCCAAACATGAAGACATCGAGCCGCAATATAGGGGACCGCATCAGACTTCCCAATAATAGCCGAGCTTGATTGAGGCTTTCCTTTTTCTCCAATCACAAGAAATTTATTCCCGTACAATTTCCCTTCAGCATCTAGCTGGCCTGGATAGAAGAGAACAAACCGTTCAGAGGATTTCGCTTCAGCACTGCGAGGTCCCATATATTCAACATTCGGATACGGTAACCATTCTGCCGTCACCATGGTGCCTTCAGCCATCGTCTCAACGCCAACAATTCGTCCGGCCAATTTTATAGCTCGACCTTGAAAGGCATCAGGTTGCGTTGTTAACACCCCAAAATCCGATTCGGACTTCAGAGCCCGACTCCCATTCATGGGGAAAGGCGATGACGAAACACAGCCTGAAAGAAACATGAACAGCGCCGCCATGGTTAGAATCACTTGATTTCGCATCATCCACCTCCTCAGTTTGTCGTAGTTCCGTTCTGTCATGATTCTACTTAACTTAGACGTAACCTTCAATTAACATTGGCGTAACATTCAAAATTTCACACTTTCACAATTCATATAATTCCATAAAGAGTTCAGGGAAATCGAAGGAGAACCATCATGTTAAAGATGATGACAGAACTTGATTCAAACATCGTTGAATTTCGGATTGATGGCACAATCAC
>BQIX01000013.1 GCA_021604145.1 Nitrospirales bacterium | reverse complement strand
CGGGCGGCTTTTTTTTGCCCTTTCTTTGGCCATAGGCGCTCCTAGAGCGACGTGAAATTTTTTGGCCTTTGATACCCTAAAATAAAAAAGAGGCTATCAGGGGGTAAAATTTTCGAAAAATTTCCCTATTGAAAGCCCGTTTTGGTCGAAAACGGGAAAATGCCCCACAACCAAAAAACTGCGCCAATGGTGATAGGGGGTTTGGCGGCCTCTGTGTGGGAAACCGTCCCACATCTCGAAAACGGGAAAGAAAACCCCCGACCGGACGACGACCCAGCCGGGGGCGATTGAAACGACTCAGGAGAGCCGTTTCCGGATCACGGACTTGTCATAAAATCCTTGATGTTTGAGATTGCGAAACCACAGGCGGGCAAAAGATTTGAGTTCAGCTTTAAGGCGAGTATCCACATGAGTCGCCTTGCCGTGCTCGTTATAGCGGTAGACTTCCTGATTGATGCCCATAAAGTCATTGCGAAACGAGATAGGTTCGGCAAACTGTGTGTCCCCATCCGTGATAAAACGAAAGACCATTTCGGGATCGCGCATCAAATCACCATTTTGCGTCGCGGTATGGGATATCGCGATCTGTCGATGACCTTCGGCAGACGGGCCGATATCTTCGATACTGAGCGGCATGAATCCCTCAGAGGTGAGCGTAATGGCCGTATCGTCGGCTAACAGCGTGTTGAGGGCAGTGGCAAATGATGTATAGGTTTTCATTGTGTTTTCCTTTTTGGTTAAAGATGAACCCCCGACCGGACGACCGATCGGGGGCGTAGGAAGCCACGCTAGGCGGCTGTGGCCTTGGAAAGACGATGCTGGCGCATCCATTCCTTGGCCTCTAAGGTCACATCCATGAGCGTGTCTAAGTGCTCTTGGCTGAAGGAATGGCCGTTCTTCCATTCATCCGATTTATTTTTGTAGGACCGCGTGAACGTGACGGTGAGGAAGGGTTGACCTTTTTCCGGGGTCTGCTCCCAAATATCCGCTTGGATGGCTCCGATACGGATTTTGTGAAGTGGTGGTTTTTTACTTTGTGTCGCCATGAGATTTTCTCCTTCTGTTAGTGGTTCAACTTGGCTTCTCACAGAAGACGGAAGCCAATTGAAGCACGGGGAGAAAATGGTTCACGCGACAGCCGCTGCGCCGGGGCAGCATCCGAACATGACAGGAGTGAAACGCATGGCGTGGGCGGTGCAGGGCGCAAGGCTAGAAGAAAAACCCATGAATCACACAAGGAGGGAAGGGGCCACATTTAGGGGAGTGCTAGACATCGGACAAACTTTTTTATCGACCTCTACGGGCAACCTCGGACAAAAAAAATCGAGGGAAACGGGCATTTTTTCCAGAACCTTGGAAAGCGTTCAAATGATGTGGTAGGCAAGGATGGATACCAATCATCGGAATAAAAGAAAGGGCAAGGCATGAAAGAGGACGAACAAGAACTCGCTTTGGACTATACCGTGCGAACTGATGCTCGCGGGGTCGTGGACGGGCGGGCACTCGCCAAAGAAATGATGGCCGATGCGTTTAAGCTGATGGCGGCGTATGGGTCAACCTGCATGGCCTGTTGTGTGAAGGCGTTTGAAGAAGCGGGCGGGGCCGTTCTGAATGACATGGAGAAAGCGGAAGAGGAAACAGGCGCAATCCCGACGCTGTATTTCTGTATGAAAGATCATGGAAGTCCGGAAGGACAATATGCAGCGTTTAGGGCGCATGTCGAGGAACAATTGGATAAGCTCATCGAGAAGAGAACTCCCCGGTGTCATGAACACGGAGAAGGCGGGAACGCTTAGGTGTAGGACTTGGTTTTGGTGATGCGTCGGAAAACCAGTTGTGTAGATTTTTAGCAGTTCTATCGGGAGAACTCTATTTTCGCTTTGGCAAAAAGCGAAAATTGACTATGGCATTTGATAAGTGCGACTGTCCGCACCCGACCCATAGCAGACATTCGATGATGTGATAATCGTCGTTGTAGAAAACGCGATGGTATTAAGTCCTATCTTTCATTAGGGAGTGCTTGATCGAAGAATCTTCCTTAGTGGTTCCTGCTTAATGGTGTTGGGCAGGAACCACCGTGAAGTCATCCTGTTTTATTAATCAGTCAACAAGCATTATTTTGCCAATAAGGCTCCCACCTCGTTCCAAGATTTCAGCGTTCCTAAAACGGTAGGACTTCCAAGGCGGATGTTATATTTATCTTCCTTGACCATGCGAAGGGCCAGAACCAGATTGTTGAAATCCTCCAAGTTATTGGTTTCAAAGATGGTAATAAAATCGGCATCGGCCAATCCTGTGGCATGGAAGAGTTTCCGCTTGACCGTTTTTAAGTAGGCGATGGTGGGCACCGTGTGCTCCCGAATTAACGCCACCCGTTCTTCCTTCGATAAATTCCACCATTCCGCGCTTTTTCTGGTGGGAATCATAATCACGTAGGTCGATGGATCGCCCTCATATTTTGCGGCTTTGAGTTGAGCCAAGAGGTCCGGGAAATCTGGCGCATAATTCAGCCCTTTGGTGATGCCGCTGATGGTGAATTCCAAATCGAGGTGGCGGCCTAGCCCTGTCCCTGCAAGCTGAGTGAGCAGTTCCTGATTGATCTTCGCCTCTGAGGATTGGAGCCGAATGAGGAAATGGGAATCGGTTGTCAATCCATACGTCCAATATGAATCGAAGGTGACCCGATCCTTAAAGGACTCAACGAGGGCTGTTGCTTCCTGAACCCCTTTGGTCTTTTCGTCAGAAGATAGCGTTGTCCAGGTAGGTTCAACTTCGAACAAAGCAAACGTGCCATGCACTGGGGCGTCTGCCGCGATGGTTCGCGCTGGATTGCCCGCAAAAAAGACTAAGACACTCATCAACACAAAGGTGAAAATCTGCATTAAAACTCCCTCATTAAAAGGTAAAGAAATGGTGGATAACTATAGGATGTCTACCGATAGCGTATTACGTTACAGGGTATTTTTTCCAGAGGTGGATGGTCCACTTTTATTTCTGAAACATAGGAAAGCCGTTTCCTTTAAAGTGATTATGTATCGCATGGAAGAGGAGAGGTGTTGCTGCGCCTACGGCAGCGTGAAAATGCTTGGGGTCGTGAGTTATTACACAGCCTCGGCCGAGAGCGGAAGTCCAGTAAACATATAAGGATAGCTTTCTCGCTTTCAGTTTGAATTTTTGCTTTTTATAAAACCAAAAATAGAGAACCACACAAAATCAATACTTTACACAGTACTAACCTCATGCTATTTTTGCTTTTATGAAGAAAAACAATAAAGCACAAATTGAAAATGCGCCATGGAACAAGGGAAAAGCCGTGGGACAGATGACGCCGTTTACACCGGAACAAGCTCAAGTCATCCGGTCCTTGTTAACGACGGAAAAAAAGATTCGGGACTTGGCGCTGTTTAATGTGGGAATCGATACGATGCTCCGCGCGTCCGACCTGCTTCGCCTTACAACCTCCGATGTGACCGATCATAACGGAAATGTCGTGGCCGAAATTAATATTCGGCAAAAGAAAACCAACCAGGGGCATCTGGTCGCCTTGTCCCCCGAAACACGATACAGTCTGGCGGATTGGATTCTCCATAGTGGGAAGAAATCAGACGACTTTTTATGGACAAGTATTGGAAATCGCAAAACCCGCCCTCATCTGACCCGCGAACAGTATGCCAACTTAGTCAAACAATGGGCCTATCTAGCCCGGCTAGATCCCAAGCGGCATAGCACCCATTCCATGCGCCGCACGAAATCAGCGGTGATCTATGACAAAACGCAAAACCTTGCTGCGTGTCAGCAACTCTTAGGGCACAAAAGTATCGGAAGCACCGCCCTGTATTTGGGAGTCGATCAAAGAAAGGCGCTCGATCTGGCGAAACGGATAAAAATTTAAAAGAGACTTGGAATTTTTTCTATCGATTATGTAACACTCCCTTGTGAGCGATACGGCCTGAAAAAAGATTGGGTGCGGAGGAAGTCCTTTTTTCATACATAGAAGCCAATAACACTTTATGCCCGTTCCAAAGTATGACGCTCTCATTAATCCTCTCCTTGAAGCTTTAAGAAACCTTGGCGGCTCCGCTGCCATTCAGGAACAGGAAGATGAAGTCGCCTCCCTGCTAAAGCTTTCTGAAAAAGACCTCGCAGAAATTCAAAGCGGAAATCGCACAAAGTTTAGTTATCGATTGGCGTGGGCTCGGAACTACCTCAAGCGATATGGTGCGCTCGAAAATTCTGCACGTGGAGTCTGGGCTTTGACTGCCCAAGGCCAAAAAATTAAGAAAGTCGATAAGGAAGAAGTGAAGCGTTTTGTGGTGGCTCTGGATCGTAAGGAAAGAAAGGCAAAGGAACAAGAAGGGAACCTCACTGAAAACGAGCCAATGACCTGGGAGGAGCAACTTCTTGAATGTGTCCGAAAGATGTCACCTGATTCCTTTGAACGTCTTTGCCAACGGTTACTCAGAGAGTCTGGATTTATCCACGTTGAAGTCACTGGACGATCAGGCGACGGAGGGATAGACGGAAAAGGTGTGGTACGGCTTGGAGGGCTTCTGTCTTTTCACATGATCTTTCAATGCAAACGCTTTAAAGGCAGCGTAAGTCCCTCGGTTATCCGTGATTTCCGTGGCGCAATGGTAGGACGAGCTGACAAAGGCTTAATAATTACCACTGGTTCGTTTTCAGCAAACGCACGACGGGAAGCCCAGCGGGATGGAGCACCTCCTATTGATGTAATTGATGGGCAAATTCTGGCTGAAAAGCTAAAGGAGCTGGGTCTTGGAGTTGAGGTCCGCGAAAGAGTTGTTGAAGATGTCAGGGTGATTGCCCAGTTTTTTGACCAAATATGAGTTGAAACAGGTTGCGGTCCTCAAAAATTTTATTTCTCTGCCGTTCGCGAATTCAAAATTTTAAACTCTCTATTTAGGTATACCCTAAATGAGAGGGAAACACGATCGAGGGCGAGCCTGTAAAAATGCGGGTTTTGAAGGTCGATTTTCGAGGGGACCCTATTTGAGAGGGTATTTTGCCGAACCGGGGGAAAAGTTACGGGCTGGGAGGCGGTTGAGAAAGTGACAGTTGGCCTTGGTCGGCAAAGCTGTAATGGGTGTTTTCCCCGATAATCACATGATCGAGGAGCGTAATGCCTAATAACGTCCCGGCCTCGGCTAATCGCTTGGTCAACGCATGATCTTCAGGGCTGGGATCAGGATTGCCGGACGGATGATTATGAATGCCAATGATCGCGGCGGCATTGGCAAGAATGGCGGCTTTATACACTTCACGCGGATGCACAATCGACACGGTTAAGGACCCAATGGATACCGTATGGACTCCCATGACCCTGTGTTTGGCATTCAGAAGGAGAACGCGAAATTCTTCCCGGTCGAGGCGGAGCATGTCCGCACATAACCGGGCGACATCGTTACTTTGGGTAATGGGGGGATGATAGGGCCCTTCCGTTTCTTGGACCAGCATGACCCGCACCCATGGGGCGGAAAGGCTGGGGGGTGAGGCAGAGGCATCCAATGACATTTCATACTCAGTACGGTTGGTTACAATAATCTTTCAATGAAACCCCTCCTTAAAGGAGGGGCTTCGGATCGTCAAGGATTAATATTCGTTCGCGAGCATGATGGTGAGCACACGAACGGTTTGAAACGGATCAGCCGGATTCTCACTCCCGTGCATCATATCCGGGGCGTAGTAGTCGATCTTCCAGAAGATTTTCTGTCCATTGTGATCGAGGGAACCGAAATCATGTTCGCCATGCGGATCGTTGTCCTCAGTGAAATCGTTGAAATCACGAATGGTTGCAAGGACAACAAGTTGATCTTCGATCGGCAGGGCATCAATGCCCTGAGTTTTGAGGATTTTCGCACGAACCCCGGAAGGTAGTAGCCAAGGCGAAGTAATCCGTTTCCGGACATGGTCGTTCAGCTCTCGAATACGTTTCGTGTTTTCGTCGGTCATAGTCTCTTCTCCTGTTTTTAGGGTTTCTCAACATGCGGAGAAGAAAACCCGGTCGGAGAAGCGGCGGGGGCATGGGCTACACGGGAGCGAAGCGAATGGAGCGGGCCACCCATTGGGCCAGACGCGCGAGCGGGTATTCAGAGCATGAAGATTGAGAACGTCTAAAACGGAGTGAAGAATGACCACACAAACGGAAAAAGAAAAAAAGGAAAAATGATGCCGACGAAGGCGCACAAAAAACAAGTCGTAGAAATCCTTGATAAATACTTTAGTATTGAAATCCCCATTCCTTTGGACCCGGAGCGCCTTCAACGATTTCGGATGTTGTGTTTGGAAGAAGCCAAACGGTTGATGGGGTTTTTAGCCCAGCCATTACCTAAAAAGGCCAGAAGACATATTGAAGAGCGGGTGTTGTGGTTTGCGGCGTTGGCGTCTCAATCCTCGGTGACGTTAGAGCAAGCCCGTTGCCTTGCGGCGGTGTTTAGAAACACACTCACGCAGTACAAGAACTTGGAATAACTATTTCATCCATTTGGGCTTGTGGATTTTAAAGCGGCGTGTGCTTTTGAGGCGGGGGGGAAACTTCGGACTGGTAAATATCCCTCCGTATCGTCGTGCTGGCACGGTCGCCGCTTGATAAAATGACGCAGTGATATTCATAGGGAAAGTATGAATGAGAAATGCGGGAAAGCTAAAGCTTTAACTTTGTGTTTTCCACAAAAGGGGGCAATCGTGAAATACTGGTGGGTGTTGAGTTTGTTTTTATCTTTTCCGTCCTTAATACAGGCCGAAACCTCTTCCGTCTCGGTGTTGATTGACAGTGAATATAACCCCTTTGGCAAAGGCAAAGGGCAAGTGCCGAATGCCCTGCAATTTATCGTAAGTACGAACAAGGAGATTAGCTCCGTACAGGCCAAGACGTGGCTATATATGAGTATGGACCCATCTAGCCATGACGTGCCTCAAGGCCGTTGTGTGCTGTTTCTTAATCTTATGGATATACCGGACATGCGCGATTATTTGATTGCTGGTGCAGAGGGGCCGGAGCTTTGGTTTCCGCATTTGACCAAACGCGACTTACTCAAATTGGCCGTGTTTTGGGATACGCATGATCCCGAATTACGACAGGCCACCATCAACGTAGAGAGTAGTGCAGGGCAAGCCTTTGCGGAATGGAAGGAAACGAAAGGAAAGCAAGTGGGGCAAGAAACCATCCAGACTGAAAAAGGGCACGTGTTACAGCGAGTTTCCTTGGAAGACGTGTGCCGTAGCTATACCAGTGCAGAACTGGCAAAGGGCCATTAAACGGGAAGCGGCTCCATTTCCGGGAAGCGTTTCACCTTGATCGTTTTGGCGGTTTTCTCAATATTGGCTAGGTCATAGGCCATTTGCATCCGCATCCAATGTTCGACGGTTGAGCCAAAGGCTTTGGACACCCTGACGGCCATTTCGGGCGAAAGTGACGTTTTCTCATTCGTCACACGGGATAAGGTTTGCCGGGTGACACCAAGGCGTTTGGCCGCGTCGGTAATATTGAGGCCCGATGCTTCAATAGAATGTTTAATGATCTTGCCCGGATGAACGGGGTTTTTCATAGCCATAGTTCTTTCTCCTCAATGATAGTCCACTAAATCCACATCAAAGGCGTTGCCATCTTCAAACCGGAAAATCATCCGGTGATTCCGCGACACGGTGACACTGTAAAACCCTTTTAGGTTACCAGTGAGCCGATGAAAGCCAAAGCCTGTAATATCGAGTTCTTGGACAGTCTGAGCGGTATCTAAAATGGAGAGATACAACTCGGCTTTATCGGCAATATCCGTGCGGAGGCCGCTCCGATCGCCTTTTTCGTAAAGCTTTTTTAAGCCCCGATGCTTAAAATTCTCAATCATTGGCTATTGTAACACGTAACATGACATGTTACAATTAGTTTTTGTGATGGGAGTAAGGTATTGAACTGGCTGGCAAAAGACGGGATGATTTTCCGTAATCTATATTATCACTCACACCTTATGGCCTCTTTTAAAAATTATCACTACTCCATAAAACCTATTTTCAATTCCCCTTGATAGGGCTTTGCTAAAAATAGTCTAACCCTATAAAATCCCCCACAATTTCTTAACCATTCTCCTAAACATTTTTCTAAATTTCAAAAGTTTCCTTTAATTCTCCGTCGCGGAGGATTTATCAAATTTAATATGTCTTCTGGAAAGAACAAATTTTGCAACCTTGGAGATCTTTCCAACGAGTCCACTGTCGAGCAATTCTTTGCTTCCCGCCTCCTTTCGGACCTCGGTTATTCAGATAAACAAATCAAACCTAAAACATCATTAGATAAACTCAAGGTCAGTATAGGAAGCAAAAAGTATTTTTATCGTCCTGATTATGCCCTAAGCGTTCGACGTAAAATCCATTGGATCATGGAGGCCAAAGCAGTAACGGAGCCTTTAAATTCCCATGTTGAACAACCCGCCGGTTATTGCCTCCTGCTGAACCGCAAATATTCCGATGGAAACCCAGTTAAATATTTTGTCCTTACAAATGGGGTTTTAACCCAAGTTTTTGAATGGGATAGTGAGGCCCCCATTCTTGAGCTATCTTTCTCCGACTTTGATGATTCCAATGAAAAATATACCCAACTTCAAGACCTTTTAAACGCAAAACGATTTTTACAACCATTAGATACCACAAAGCTTCAAGGGCCCACACATACGCTCTATAAAAGGTCAATCTCGGATGTTAATTCAGCCTTTGCATATTGTCATCAATTCATTCATCGAAAGGATGATTTTAGCCAAGGGCGAGCATTTATGGAGTTTGTCAAAATCATCTTTCTTAAACTCCTATCCGACCGTGCAATACATGAAAAACATCCAGAATTCGCTAATATGAATCAAATCACCCTTCCAGCATCTGAGGTCAAGTTCTCTTCCCGGTGGCTAAAAGAACGTGAAAACGACCATCCAAATCCAATTGATGCTATTCAATTCCAAGCACTACTTCAAAAAATGGAAGCCGAAATTCAGTCAGGAACAAAGAAACGTATTTTTGACAACACCGATCATATTACTCTTGGCCCTGAAACAATAAAAGGAGTCGTTGAACGATTAGAGGATACCGATCTCTACGGTATTGACGCAGATTTGAATGGAAGGCTATTTGAAACTTTTCTCAATGCAACAATGCGAGGAAAGGATTTAGGGCAGTACTTCACGCCACGAAGCATTGTGAAACTAGCTGTCAAACTTGCAAATATTAAAGTTGATCGAACCCACATTGATACGGTTATTGATGCCTGCTGTGGTTCTGGCGGATTCCTTATTGACGTTTTGGCAGACATGCGAGCCAAAGTTGACGCTAATCTATCTTTGACTGATAAAGAACGTCAGGATTTTAAACGCACCATAGCGACAAAGCGAATATATGGGATTGACGTTGCCCGCGATCCAGTATTTGCAAGAATTGCTCGTATGAATATGTACCTTCATGGTGATGGTGGAAGCTGCATTTTCCAAGCTGACGCGTTAGATAAGAATCTTTTAGATTCCCCGGCAGAGTCCCCTGAACTAAATAAAGAATTAATCGAACTTAGAAAACTTATAGGAAAGGGAAATTTTGCAGAGGTTGTTATTACAAACCCACCATTTGCTAAAGACTACGAACAAAAGTTACCTCGTGAACGGAGGATTTTAAAGGAGTATGACCTTTCCTATGATGACCCCTTAAAAAAACAAAAGCCTCTCCAAAGTCTTAAATCAAGTCTTATGTTTCTGGAAAGGTACCGGGATCTTTTAAAACCCGGTGGAACCCTAATTACAGTGATAGATGACAGCATTCTCGGCGGCCCTAAATACCAACGAGTTCGGGATTTTATTCGTACCAATTATATTGTTAGGGCTGTTGTTTCAATCCCGGGGGATGGATTTCAAAGGTCCCAAGCCAGAGTAAAAACATCGTTACTATGCCTACAAAAAAAGAACACACCTTCGGAAACACAACCTCCTGTCTTTATGTCCTATACGAGAAAAGTAGGGATTGATGACCCAGCACGTAGAAGAATTCTCCCAATTGATAAAGAAAATCGGGAAATAGCACAACAAGAAATTGACGAAATAACTAATAACTATAGAGCCTTCCTTAAAGGTGAAAAAATAGCTAAACAATGGACGGTTCAACCGGAAAAAATTAAGGATCGGCTTGATGTCAAAAGTTGTCTTCTGAATCACGGTAGAAAGAAAGCCTTTTGGAAAAACAATGGGAACAAGGTTCACCAATTGGGAGATTTAGTTGAAATTGTTTTTCCATCAGAAACAGACGACATTGACCAAGATCGCTTCATTTCCACAAAAGAATCGGATGAGTTAGTTACTCACCTCCGTGTTCGTTATGATGGTTTTGCCGAAGAGGGAGAAAAAATTTTTGCTTCTGATAGCACCTACAATAAATTATATCGTGTAAAAGAAAATGATATAGCAATTAGCAATATAGGAGCTGTTCACGGGGCAATTGCAGTGGTTCCTAAGCACCTTGAGGGTCTTGTAGTTACAACCGAATATACAATTTTTCGGGCTAAGACAGAGTTTGATCCACGTATCATTTGGGCTCTGATTAGATCTCCTGAAGTTCGTTCTGATCTTTTGCTCCTTGCCACAGGCATTAGTCGTCATCGTGTGAAATGGGAAAACGTACGCATTTTGGACATTCCAGAACCGTCAAAAACGGTCATTGAAAATGTTGTTATTCAAATACAGACTGCGGAAAAATACGAATTAAAAGCGCGGGAACTCAGAAAAAAAGCTCAAAAAGAGGTTGAAAAATCTTTAGATCTTGATAACGAAATTGCCCAAAATATATTAGAAGCCTTTAAACCACCTGACTGAAAGCACATTTTCCATACTAACGGTTATCACTCCCCTCGGTTCCACGCCCTGTACACTTCCGGATCAATGGTAGCAATCAAAACCCCAATGTCATCGGGATGGTCAACATCCTTACTCTTCTTATCGCTATAAGCTAAGGTCGCATAGGGCGGAAAATCCTCGCAAAAAGGGTGTCCTTCCTCGTCCTCGGGTGGTGGTTTTATGACTTTCAGCTTCAGGTTTTCGATAGCTTTGGGATCGTCCTCTACCTCGGGCCACGGAAACCCCAAATGAACCCAATAATGCTCCGGATCGAGCGCGATTAAATCCTTGAGGGCTTTCAGCGACGTGATATGAACCATTGTGGCGGGTATTACGCGGCTTTTCTTTGCTGGATTTGATCGTCCCAAAGTTGGGCAAGGGTATCGGTTTCAAGAATGCGAAGTTCAATGAGCCTGAGTATAACTTCAAGGCTTTCGCGGTTTAATTTTGTGGCTATATCCTCAAAGGTTTTTTCTTCGTAGTACAGCCGGATCAGTTTCCGTTCATCGGTGCTATTCCAACGGCGATACATCCCTATCCACTGTTTTTGTTTCATGGCCCTGTTTAATACGGTTGTTGAAATGGCGTTTGTTGGTCTTTTTCCAACATGTTTCTAACATCAATAAAATGATCTGTCACCATGCGTAAGAAAGTTAAGGCATAGTGCGGGTTGGTGGTGTTCGCCAGCAGAGCATAGGCTTCATACACGAGGGCTATGGCACCCGGTTCGATCATTTCTTCGTGCTGGCTTTGGCGATCAAGGGAAAGGGCCTGCACCCCGCTCACTTCATTTCGATAGCGGGTAATGCTGGGTTTCATGGCTAAAAGATCGTCTTTATCCATGGGAAAAATAAAACTCCCCTGCCCGCTTTAAATGCTGGTCATTCAGTTTAAAGCGATACCAATCCGCTTCAATGAACCCATGAGCCATATTGAAACGGCGAAACAGGCCCTCACCTTCTACGATCGAGCACGGATGACAGAAGATGAACAAATCCACTTCGACATAGATCGATCGGAACGCCGAACCCGGCTGTAAGGATTGTCCGGTCATGGCAGGGATAGCCCTCCCCTGCTCTATTCGTCGTCGTCTTTGGGAAACAACACGACATCACCCGATACCGCAATATTGGCTGGTATTTTTAATGAGATGGTGCCTTTGTCATTTTTGAAGGCCGTGCCGACCGTCGTCCACGCGGTTTTTTCCTCGCCGTCCTTTTCGTATTTTTCAGGGACAGAAATATTGTATTGAGCGTTCTCAGCCATGGTGGGTACTCCTACTCAGTTGTGTTTTGATCCCACCACGTAGCCAGATTCGGCGCAGGGCGTCCAGCAAAAAATGGATATGGAGAAAAAGTGGTCAATAGAAAAACCTGAAGGTTTTGCGCTCAGGAAAGATGAAGGCTCATAGCCGCCTTCACACAACCGCCTAGGATATTGGGGCGACAGGGATGGATAGAGAGAAAAACTGGTCCATGGCCCCTGCCCGACCGGAAAAGAAAAATGGCGTAAGGCTAATTTTTTAAAGAAGGGTATGCCTTTGGAAGACAAAACAATGCTGACATGCCTTCGGAGCCGACACCCACTCGAAAGCGCCACCCGGAGCGGATAGTCAAGAGCAGAAGCGCACGCGTCTCTTGACGCCGAGAGGATGGGGCTACGCTCTATCCGGTGAAGAAGAAAAATAAAAAGCCATGTTTATTCATAACGCTATTTTCTTTCATACATGCCTTCCCTGAAAGCAAAACGGTGTTCAATGTAAAGCACTGTGGTTTAAATCTTGCGAGTTTTTACCCTTAATCGCGCATTTTCTTTCTTTTCATCGTTTAGTCTTTTCATAATTCTTTTTACAATTTATATCGAGGTTTGGGGAGATCACATTTTGAAAGGCCATGCGGAGCATGGGGCGTAGTGAGCCAGAGGCGAACGGAGGGTAGGTGTCAATTCATGATTGCGACTGGCGTAGCGTTCACAAAACGCGAAGCCGAGGAGCCACTTTTGAGGAAAGGTTGATGGGTACAGACGTGTGAGTGTGTACAGGGAAAAGAAGGGATATCTTAAAAAGGGAAAAGGGATACCGTTATCAACAGGCAAATAAATCTAAAAAATCAATAGCTTACAAAAACTATCGACCAGTTTTTCTCTATAGTTTTTCAGTATGGACCAATTTTTCTCTATGATTCCAACCCTATCGACCGATTTTTCTCTATAGTTTTTTATCCATGGACCAAAAAATCTCCATATAAATCACCCTATCGACCAGTTTTTCTCTATATTCAGTGGTGAAAAACTGCCTGTTTTCGAGTCAAAAAACGGTATTGACCAGTTTTTCTCGATAGTATGGACCGATTTTTCTCCATATTTTAAAGGGGTATCGACCAGTTTTTCTCTATATCCCCTGCCCTGACGGTCTATTGACCAGTTTTTCTCGATAGTCTTAATTATCGTTTTTCGAGCTGCTCAAGCGCCCTTCTTCGTTTTTGGTTGGCTTTGACAATCTCGTCTTTAAAATCTGGATGGGGCCGGATGATGTAGAGAATGTCCAGCATTTTGCGCCCTTCCATGGTTTCGCGGCGTTCCACGGACATAATGACATTGCTCTGATGCAGTTCGCTCCAAGCTTTATCCACGGCGGCAAAGTTGCGCGTTTGGCGGGTCTTGTCCATATAGCCGCTGTCGCGGTCAATCTCTGAATAGGTGATGTGAAACGGCACCGTCATACTGGCATTGGTGTATTGATGCGCCATGCGTTTAAACAGCCAACGGGCCAGTTCTGATTTCAAGTCCATGAGGCGCACCCAGTTGTATTGACGGAAATACAATTTGTTGATGCCGTGGGACACCAATGCTGAAAACCGGGCTATGGAAGGGCTTTTGGGATCGTGCAGAAAATCAGAGCGGGTTTTGGTGATAATCTCAGGCAGGATGCTGCCTTTAAACTCAAAGCCATTGGGTAAGCCTTCGGCCTGAATATGATATTTGGTTTCGTTCAGAATCTTAATCGCCTTTTGAATTTGGGTGTGGCTGCGGGTTTTGTTGCGGCGTTTGAGTTCTGTGGCAATGAGGTACACGGTATAGCGGACAAACGTTTCCGGGTTCTCGACCAGATGAAGGCCGTATTGTTGTTCGGCCAGCATTTTGCGCAACACTTCTTCCACGAGTTCTTCATCTGTCGAGGGAAAGTAATGTTTGTAGGAACCGTCTGATTCTTCAATTTGGGCGGGGCTGATGGTCATTGTGCAGGGAATTTCACGAGGAATGATTTCTGATCCATCTTCCGGCTTGAGCGTGGGGCGGTAGACAAAATGGACTTTTTGCGGCTTTAAATTGCCTCGGTCATCACGCAGGCGGTTTTGCTTGGCCGTGGTAATCGCATATTTGGGAATCGAATCATAAAATTCGATCGTATTGGAGTGTTCTGCCGGAAGACCAAGCGAGAAGGTAAAAAGGTCAAACTGGTGGCTCTCCGGGGCTTTGAAGGTCAGTAGGTCTTTTTTTGCAGGAAGGTTTTTCGGCATCAGAGACAATACTTTTTCAAAAGAGGGAACTAGTTTTCCTGTAACAGTTTTGAGGCAGGGTGGCTATAGAGACGAGGTTTTTACCCACATGGTGAGATGGCCCCTACCCTTTTGTGGATGGTGTTGAGGCTTTGCTGCGTGGGCCGTCTAGCTCACGCTGTAAGGCTTCTAACATATGTTGAAAAGTTTCGCCGAGCACCCAACCTTGTTGGTCGGTCAATTCGTAAAATGCTTCTTTATCAATATTGCGAACTTTTAAATTTAACTGTTCACTGCGGCCAGTACGATGCACGCGCCGACCTTCACGACTCGTAAAACCCGTTTGTTCAGCCACTTTTCGTATCTCCTCTTTAGGGACTTTGGGAGCGGTCGTAGTCCCCTGCCCTTTTGATGTAGACCACTCCTTTGGGTCGAAATCTTCCAAAGGGTCACTATCAAATCCTATTTCTGCGCGTTCTTTTCCCATATTTAAGCTACCTCGACTTTTTGTTTGGATTGAGACGCAGTATTTTTGACCATGGCCAGCACTTCGCTGGCAAAGTTGCGGGCGTTGCCAATGGCATCTTCAACTTTATAGACATCCTTGGGGTCTAAGCTTTCAAGGGTGCCGCCAAAATCAAACAATGAGCGGTAGACTTCGCGTTCTAAAATTTGCGTATTGAAAACCGGAACCTTGGCTTTTTCCAGTTGTTCCTGAATGGCGGCAAAGGTCCGGGTCCGGATGGCGGCTTTGGTGCGCGTGAAAAGAACCGCATGTGGAATATGTCTGCGTGCGCTTTTTTCCTGCTGCTTAACCAACTTCAACCCCTTGGCGGCTCCGGCGGCATCGAGGCCGGATGGCTGCATCGGAATAATGACCAAATCCGAGTGCATGATGGTATAGGCCACCAGTAAGTTGGCCGAACCTTCCAGATCGACAATGACAAAGGGCGTGACTTCCTGCGCCCGTTCAATATCATCAATGATTGTGTCTTCTGTGGCAGCGGTGAAGACATGCAGGTTGGCGGGTTTATCGGGCAGCGAGGCCCATCGTTCAATGTAATGCTCCGGGTCGGCATCAATCACGGTGACCCCTACTCCCTTTTGAGCAAGTTCGGTGGCGAGTAATAACGCGGCGGTGGTTTTCCCGACGCCGCCCTTCGGGCTGGCTAAAGAAATAACTGGCATGGTGGACACTCCTTGATAGGCGGGATTGAAGGGAACCCTTCAACGAAAAAACTGCCCAAGCATAACGCAAAATGTGGATAACGTCTAGCTTTCTGGTAACGAATAGCTTTCAGATACCATAGTATTTGATAGCTACTAGATATCATGATACGGGATAGCTACTAGATAGCTATCTTTATAAAAAACGTGATTACCGATCCAAAGAGGGGCCTTGATTCGGCTCGGAGCCACGATCTTGCGAGCGGTCGTTATCATTGACCGCACGAGGGGCAGGGGAATCAGGCGTGTATTCGCGGAAATCTTCACTTTCCCGCTCGTGATCGTGTGAAGGTGGGGGAGGGGGTTGCCGTTCGGCCTGTTGGCGCTGCTCAAGAGCGGCAAGCTGCTCTTGGGCATTACGGTCAAAAAAGCCCTGCCGCTCGGCTTGCCGTCGTTCGATATCTTCTAAATTCAGCCGTAATGCCTCCACACGCGCCGAAGCCTCCTGCTCACGGCCCGACAATCGGCCCATGAGGGTTTGGGCCTTCCTGAGGTCTTCCTGAGCCTGCGTGAGGGCGTTCTGTGTCCCGGCCTTATCGTAAAAGGCTGTTCCGGTCGCTTCCATCTCGGCCCGCCTCTGGTCAATTTGGGCTTCCAAGGCGCGGCGTTCGTCCAAATGTTTCAGGTGCAGGGCATTCTCCCGTTCAGCTTGAAGGGTAGGGACCATATGGTCGGTTTGGAACCTTTGCGTCTTCTTGCGCAAGGGTTCCTCTTTGGCCTTTTGAGCTAACGCGGCCTTGCGTGTTTGCTCCTGCGCGATCCGTCGTTTTTCGCGCTCGATCGCCAAATCAATAATCTTTTCTTGCTGCTCCAATTCGGCTAAATCCCGATTCCAATATTCGGCTTGGCGGTTTTCATCCCCGATGCGGGTGGCTTCCCCCCGGCGCTCCATTTCGGTGGCATCCGGTCCAAGGTGCTTAGTCGGCTTTTGAGGCATGCCGCGTTCTTCAAAACTGCGGCTATCCACGCGGTCTTGGGAGCCAACCCGCTCCAAAGCTTGATTGAGCGCCGCGGCCCATGCCTCGCGGTCTTGGACAAGATGGTGTTTGTGGTTCCACTCGCGGTTTTTGTTGGCAAATTCGCCATGGTCATTGATGGGCCGAAGGGTCAATAAAATATGGGCGTGATAGTTGCGATCATCACCACCTTTGCCCGGTGCGTGATAGGAAATATCGGCAATCATGCCCTTGGACACGTAGCGGTCTTGGGCGAAGCTGGCAAGCAAGGCGCGGCGTTGTTCATGGCTCAGTTCATGGGGCAGGGAGACTTCCACTTCACGGGCCAGTTGGGCATCTTTGCGGGTTTCCTTGGCCTCGACCGTATTCCACAATTTGGCTCGGTCGGTGGCCCAGTCCGGGGCATCCTCCGGGGTGATGATTTCGCTTTCGATGATTCCGCCACGCCGTGAATATTTATGATCGAGTCCGGTGGTGGAATCGTAGATGTCCACACCAGCCCGGTAGGCTGCGGCGGCGGTAACGCTTCGTCCTGTTGATCGACCAATTACCTTGGCCGAATAATGGTAAATTGCCACAGAAACGCGACCGTTAGAAGAGACTCAAGGTTAGTAAACGAGAGAAGCGAGAACCGCTCATTTCAAGCACACGTTACGCAGTAATGTATAAGTGCGCCCTTACGGGATTTAATCACAACACAATATCACAACGTATTGACCAGAATCTACCAACCGCGCTATGCTCAATCCGACTCATCCACAACCGATGATTCCAATAGAAATAGCCAAGCCACACCCACGGAAGGACCCACACCCGAATCACACCCTTACACTGGAGTAACTGAGTACCATGACAGATAAACCAAGCATCAAATCTATCCACAAGGCCACGACAACCCATGATTCACCAAAGAAGCCATTAACCCGGCTTGAAAAGCTCGAACAACAACGCGCGAAAATCGCCAAGCAAATTGCCCTGACCAAAAACCGAGAGAAGCAACAAGAACGCAAACTCGACACCCGGCGCAAAATCCTTATCGGCGCCACGCTCATGACCGAAGCCGAAAAAAAACCGGAACTCTACGATACCATTACCCGGCTCCTCGACCGCTACCTCACCCGAGAAGACGACCGCAAACTTTTTCCCCAAATACCCGCCCAAAACCGGAAAGAAAAGGCAGAAGACAAACAAAAGGCGACCGCTTAACAGCGGTCAAGTTTTGAAAAAACAAAAGGATAAGGACATGGGCTACGCCCATGCCGTTTTAAAAAGATGGGGGCTCATTGCCGCCCCCAAACCCCGCTAGGATATTTCTACTCCGATGATGGAGGAGGGGAGTCAGAGAGCAACCCCTTTCCTTCAACACCCCCTAAGTCCTTCTAATCATTTCCAGAATATTTTTTTGTACACAACAATCCATTTTTGCTGTAGCTTGGTGGCCATGTACGCAACAACAGACAGGCTACGGAGCAATGGGTATTGTAATTCCCTTCGAGGTGGTCCGGCAGGATAAAGCTGAGACGGAAGAAGAAACACGGATAGCACAAAAGGAATCGATTTACCGGGGGTTAATCGAGCAGGAAGCTATGAAATATGGGGTATCGTTTGAGGAAGTGAAAACGAGATGGGATGAAGAAACCAGAATACTGGATGCGAAAGACCCGGACTTTATCGAGATGGTGGCAAGGCGAAAAGGGATTAGTCCCTATGAGGCCCGGTTGGATACCGATATTGGTTTTTTACAGTCTCTCAATAAATATGCGCCGGACTATCGGGAACCGGGCCGTTTTATTAATTAATTAAACAGCAATTTTCAACAGGACTGCATAGGCTTCGTCAATTTCCTCCTGTATGACTTCATCAAGGTTCCGTTTTACGAATTGCTGGTATCTCTGTCTAAGTTCTTTTAGTTTAGGAATTTCATCTTTGGCATAGTCAAAGACTTCCCTTGCATGTTCAACGGTCATTTCACCCGAAGCGGCAACGGGCGGTAATTTTTCTCGCGCCTTCTTCACAAAAGGCCTGGCCATAGCTGAGGACGGGGCAGGGGCTTCCACAACTGTTTCCTGTGGGGCTTCTGCTAAGACGGGTTCGGGAACGGCCACCATGACCTGGGTTTCCTGCGTCCCAAACGCTTGTTTGAAGTCCATGAACGCTTCTTCCCGGCGCTCTTGCAGCCACGCGCTATGTGTCTCCATCTCGGCTCGTAAATCTTTTAAACCCGGAACGCTCCAAGGAACTTGTTCAAATGCCTTAGTGCGGTCATAATTACTTGTGGTGTGGCCCAATACTCCTCGTATCTGCGCCAATATACCCGGCACACTAAAAAGTACCCAATCTAGTGATTGTGCTGGAGTGTTTTCCTTATCAGCTTTAGTTCTCGATACGATGTTGTGTACTAGCTTCACATAGCTTTCTGCTGGTGGCCCCGCAAAGAATCCGGGTTCAACGTCAAAGTCCGCCAAACATGATCCAATGATATTCAGATAGGTGCGGAGCGGGGCGTTCTCTTGCTCAAGTAAGTCTTTCAAGATAATTCGTTCAATTTTGGCAGAATACTCAACATGTTTCCTGACTTCCTGTTGGGTATTTAGGATTGTACGCGCATCCCGCAAATGCTTGAGCCTATCGACAATGTAAACATAATCTTGGTCTTGAGCTTGTGCTGTCTTCTGCTCCTGAACGTTCCTGTAATATCTGTATGGGCTTCCTAGGGAGCCATTTACGTATCCAATCAGACGCTTTTCTTCTTTTGTGAAGGGTGGCGGGTCCCATTCTCCGGCATTTATTTTTGAAAGGCTTACCTCTTGTATGGCCAAAATTCTACGATATTGCGCAAACGAGGGCGCGACTGACTGGAGAACATTATCGACAACTGTTACCAATTTACTTTTCGTTTGGGCGATTTCTTTTTCTGTGACTTTACCTATAGCGGGTTCGGGAACTGTTCCTAGAACCGGAGTGGTTAAGGTGATTTCTACTTCCTGATGTGAGGTTTTGGCTGTGACGGGTTCGGGAACAGCGACCATGACCGGGGTAGTCAATTCAATTTCCACTCCCGGCAACGGCAATGGCTTATCCAATGTCCCATCAAGGACAAGGGAATAGGGATGGTCAAGGTAAATATGAACACCAGATGCCGTAAACGCGGTACAAAATAATTCGCTGTAGGCTAGGTCAAATTGTCGGGCCTGCTCCACCGAAGTACAGCTTTCACGTTTGGTATGAAACAAATAGGTCAGCTCTACCGGGTTCGCATATTTGAACAAATCAATGAGAAACTGAGGTGATGCAGGTCCAAAGGCATGGGAAAAAAAGATCACACAGGCGTCCCCGTGCTCCATGGTTTTCTTATATTGGTCAGAAAACGTATTCCAGAGTTTTTTTGATTGTTCCATGAATGCAGTTTCTTCCGGGGCCGGGTGGCTTGCGGTATGCTCCCTTGCCGTGTAAAAGCAGTAATCAACAGCCCGGCCCATTCGAATAAGCTCGTTGAGCTTCTTTTCTTCATCAACCGCCGTAAAAACTTCTCCTCGCCACAGGAAATAGCGGTGTTGCATATCAAAATACCCAAACTTGTCATCCGGGCCATAGCCAAAAAATTTTATCGCGTCTGAATAAGCAATAGAGCCGACTTTTTTGTTTAATTTCTGTCTTTCTCTGAATTTGGCGTTTGCTGACATCATATGTGAGGCTTCGGCAATAAACTCTCTAAAGTTTTCAAACATAGTAGTTATTCCTGTCTTTCATCAAACCTTGTTTGCTTTGACATCAAGAATGGCCGAGGGGCCGGGAACCAGCTTTCGGGCTTTTCGTGCTGACGGGGGAAGATAGGCTCCGGTCGTCATATAATTTTTGACCATTTGAATTCTCTTTGCTTGCTGAAAAGGCGTACCCATCACCCGTAAGGTTGTACTGTTCGAACCAAAATACCGACTATGGGTCCAGCCTGTTTCTTCCCTTAGCAACCGTTGTGCGGCATTGAGCGGCACCCCTTGTGGCGGGGCGGTGTACATGATTGGAGAAAACAGGTCCCAATAGGGTTTGAGCTGCAAGACCATAGGGTCGGCCCCCTTGATAAAGACGATAGAGCGGCCCGTTTCCCGGCTGAATTCCCCTTCTATTTCCTGCTGTGTCAACAAAGGATGAATTTCGTTCGATCTGGCCTGATCGCCTAGTTTTAAATTGGCACTACGCGATTTTCCAATCCTGTTTTCAACCCATGCCGCCGTACCGCTTTGATCGCCTGCACTTAAATCAAAAGCTTCCACCACCCCGGCAGCGGTCACAAAGTTATTCCATGTTTTCCCGTATATGCCTTCAATTTGTTCGATATTTTGGATGATTGGCCAGAGCTTCACACCTTCCCCGGCGATATATTGCGCGCCTTTTTCCAGTTGAGGCAGATAGCCCAACACAAAAAACTCATCCATTACACACAACACTTTTTTGGTTTTTGGGCGACCTGGACGCGGGTGCATCATGGCGTGAAAGGCCATGAGGAAGAAAATACGGACAAAGCGCCCGAGATTTTCCAAGGCTTCCATATCGAGACACAGGTAGATCGACATGGGTTTGTCAGCAATGTTGTACATGGAAAAATCACTATTCCCACCCACCAGCTCTTGCACTTTCGGATAGCTCAACCATTTCAAACTGGTTCGGGTCGCGCTGAGAAAACTTTTCTTGGTTTCCAGTATGGCCATCTCCAAACTACTAGCTTTCGTGGGGATAAAATCACCCAAGGCGAAATTTTTCTGCATCTCTTTCACCAGTTTTTTCAGATAGTCCTCTGGGCTATTGAGCAAGCGGTACACCACCACTAGAGAACGTTCCGGCTCATACTCGGGCGCGGTGAGAACATGGGCGATCACGCCGCTAATAATGTTTTTTGGTTCTTCTTCCCATGCCTGATTGGCGGCACTTTGCGATAAGACCATTGCATTGACCAACACGGTTATTTCTTCCGTCGCCGTTACTGAATAGGGGTCAATATCCTGCAACGGATTATACTTAGCCCGGATCGGCGGCACCTTGGAAGAGGAGGGGTCTTTGCCACGTGGGTAGACGTTTGGCACCAGTTCATAGGGATCAATCACAAAGGCTTGCGCCCGAATGGGATTATGGGCGGTGACAGCGGCATTTTCTCCCTTGGGATCAATACAAAGCACGTTGTTATTCCATAGCAGCAAATTTGGGATAATACGGGATTTGCCTTTGCCGCCCCGTGATCCGGCAAAGGTAACCATATGGCGATCATCACTTTCATTTTTGTCGCTATGTTTAAAACCGACCCAAAATTTTCGGTAGAGGGATTCGCCAAGTAACAAGATTCCCGGAATCCACGGATAATCGGTTTCCTTCCAGAACCCGGCGAATTGAGCGTCTCCGCCGTCTCCGCGCTGAGACGAACGGTGGTCTTTACGAAACGTTTTTCGCGTGAATTTCGCTATCCAGATAAAAAAACCGGGATGGCGCTTGAGATGATTGGTGATGAAAAACCAAAGGATGAAAACTCCAAGTGTGGCCATGCCGGGAAAGGTTCGAAGAAACCCATTGCTCTCTGTTTGAATGTGATAAATGGGATCATCTTGTTGGAGGTGAGAAAAATCAGCCGTCAGGAATGCATAAACCGGGAGCAAGACAAGAACGGTTATTGCCAGAGCATAGGAGGCGCGGACGGTTACACCGTCAAGCAGTCGTTTTTTCGAGGCAACCGGATTTTTAAAAAAGTAGTTGGAAAGTGGCGTAGCCAGCCAACGGCCACCCCAATACAGATACCATGTGAGAACACCGCCGGGGATGGCACAAATTAGGAAGGCGAGAACGGCCCACCAGCCTGTAACGGGGATAAAGGAATACAAGAAAACGGTTTCGGCTTTGCCAAGAGCCAGACAAAACACCATCCAAGCGATATGGAACATGACGGCTCCCTTTGGTCAAAAGAAAAGGGACAAATCCCGTGTGGATACAGTTCGCCCTTAAATCGGGTAGCCTCATGCGCCATTGAATGAGGTGGGAACACTGAACTGTTATAGAAATTCAAAATATTCAACCGCTTCAGTGCAAGTCAAGACAACCCGACAGTTGCGAAACGAACGATAGAACGATATCCTGAAAACGCGGTACAGGCGGGGACGCCGATGACCGCCGACGGTGATGGAATCACCAAAAGCCGCTTGGGTCCTCGTGATCCGGGCGGCTTTTTTTTGCCCTTTCTTTGGCCATAGGCGCTCCTAGAGCGACGTGAAATTTTTTGGCCTTTGATACCCTAAAATAAAAAAGAGGCTATCAGGGGGTAAAATTTTCGAAAAATTTCCCTATTGAAAGCCCGTT
>BQIX01000012.1 GCA_021604145.1 Nitrospirales bacterium | reverse complement strand
GGCAAATTTTCTGGAACGAGAAGTCTATGACCTCATGGGGATACATTTTACCGGACATCCCGATCTTCGCCGGATTTTGATGCCAGAGGATTATGATGAGGGCTTCCCTTTGCGAAAGGATTTTCCCGCAGAAGGCAGGGGGTGGCGAAGTCAAATGGACTTTATTCCCCGGTTGGACGAACCGGAGACTGTCTGGTCGGAAGAGGAGATCCCATCTGACCAGCGTCATCAATTCATGGCTGGGGATTCGCCGGAAGATTCAAAGCGGACAACGGAGATGTTGTTGAATATGGGCCCTCAACATCCCAGTACGCATGGTGTTCTGCGAGTCGTGTTAGAACTTGATGGTGAGCGTGTGACGAAAGCCGTTCCGGATCTTGGGTATTTGCACCGTGGGGTGGAAAAACTCGCTGAGGGGCTTCATTACATGCAGATCCTTCCCCACACTGATCGGTTGGATTATGTTTGCGCCATGACCAATAATTACGC
The DNA here is from genome assembly GCA_021604145.1 of Nitrospirales bacterium. Lineage (GTDB taxonomy): Bacteria > Nitrospirota > Nitrospiria > Nitrospirales > UBA8639 > JAGQKC01. The sequence goes on along the minus strand of BQIX01000012.1, from coordinate 22,865 downwards.
GTACGTTCGTGCTGTGGAAAAGTTAGTGGGCATCACGATTCCAGAGCGGGCAGAGTACGTGCGGACGATCGTCGCGGAAATGCAGCGAATTATCGGACATTTGTTTTGGCTGGGCACTCAGGCTTTGGATATCGGGGCGATGACGGTGTTCTTTTTCACGTTCCGAGAGCGTGAAGTCTTATTAGATATGTTTGAGAAATTGTGCGGGGCTCGCCTGACGTTAAATTATTTCCGTTTTGGCGGCGTGGATAGCGACCTTACACCGGAGATTATTACTGGACTCAAAGAATTTCTAAAAACTTTTTCCGACCACATTGATGAGTACGATACCCTGTTGAGAAGCAATCGTATCTGGATAGCCCGCACTAAAGGTGTTGCTGTGATTTCAGGGGAAGATGCCATTAATTTTGGTCTGACTGGTCCAAGTCTTCGCGGGTCGGGTGTAGGCTATGATATCCGGAAATTAGAACCCTATGGCGTCTATGATCGAGTTGAATGGGAAGTGCCGGTTGGGAAAGATGGGGATACCTATGATCGGTACTGGATTCGCGTTGAAGAAATGCGACAAAGTGCGCGCATTATCGAGCAATGTTTGGAGCAGCTTCCGGAAGGGCCGATTATTGCGGAAGACTCAAAAGTCATTCCGCCTCCTAAACCTGACGTCATGCGGGATATGCAAAGCCTGATTCATCATTTTATTATTTTTACACAGGGGTTTAAGCCTCCTAAAGGCGAAACGTATTGTGCGACTGAGGTTCCGAAAGGTGAATTGGGGTTTTTCCTGATTAGTGATGGGAGTCCGAGACCGTATCGCATGAAAATCCGGTCGCCTTCGTTTGTGCATATGGGGGCATTTGACCATATGGCTCGTGGATACCTGATCTCAGATATTATTACGATTTTTGGGACCTATGACATTGTGATGGGGGAGTGTGATCGATAGGGAAATACAATGCAAAATGTACATTGCAAAGCCCAAAATAAAAATTACGATGAAATTCGGAGTACACTTCTTCAATTTTGCGCTTTTCTATTTTAACTTTTCATTGATTTGACGATGATTTTTGACAAACTTGCAAACGAAGTCGATGATCTTCTGTCGCGCTATCCGGTCAAGCGTTCGGCATTGTTGCCGTTGTTGTATATCGCGCAGCGTGAAGAGGGGTATGTGAGTGAGCCGGCCATGAAAGAAATTGCCAAGCTCTTAGATCTGACACCTTCACAAGTATATGAAACGGTGACGTTCTATTCGATGTATAACCTCAAGCCGATTGGAAAGTACCATATTCAGGTTTGCCGATCTTTGATGTGTGCGTTAGTGGGTTCTGATAATGTCGTGGAATGGATTCATGAAAAGGTCGGCATTAGTCCTGGCCAAACTTCGTCAGATAAAAATTTTACGCTGAGTGTTGTCGAATGCCTAGGATCATGTGGCACGGGTCCCATGATGCAGGTGAATGATGACTATTATGAACGTTTGACGGAAGAAAAGCTTGGACACGTTCTCGATGAGTTGAAGCAGAAGGGGTCTTCTTCAAAGAAGAGTGGTCCGTTTATGTTTCCAGAGTCAGTAAAGTCTTAAGTGAGAAGGCAAAGATGGGTTGCACCGTAATACAGAAGACACAAATCGTAGAACAGCAAAGTACGGAGGAATTCTTACTACGATTCACAGTTCACGATTCACGATTCACGTCTTAATCCAATGGCACAATACGAAAAAATTCTGTTCAAAAATATGGAGCAACCGGGATATGCCGGTTCTTTAAAGGAATATGAGCACTATGGCGGCTACCAAGCCTTGCGAACGGTGTTTGGTGGAGTGGCCCCTGACGACATTATCGAAACCGTGAAGCAATCCGGTCTCCGTGGACGGGGTGGTGCCGGTTTTCCAACTGGCGTGAAATGGAGTTTTATTCCGAAAGACCATCCCGGACCAAAGTTCTTATGTTGCAATGCTGATGAAAGTGAGCCTGGGACCTTTAAAGATCGCCAGCTCATGGAGCGTGATCCGCATCAAGTGCTGGAAGGCATGGCCATTACGTGTTATACGATTGGCGCAGAGACGGCCTACATCTATATTCGTGGTGAGTTTTGGTTGGGAGCTCAGATCTTGGAGCGCGCGATTGACGAAGCGACGCAGGCAGGCTATCTCGGACGCAATGTGTTGGGTAGTGGGAAGACGGTCAATATTTATGTCCATCGAGGTGCGGGTGCATATATTTGTGGAGAGGAAACGGCTTTGCTTGAATCCTTAGAAGGGAAACGTGGAAAGCCAAGATTTAAGCCGCCTTTTCCTGCGACCCATGGCCTCTATCAAAAACCAACGGTCGTGAATAATGTTGAGACTCTGGCGAATATTCCTCACATCTTAAATCGCGGAGCTGAGTGGTTTGCAGCGATCGGAGAACCGCCTAAGGGGTCAGGAACCAGAGTTTTTTGTTTGAGCGGGCATATTAAACGTCCAGGCAATTATGAAGTACCTATGGGCGTGACGTTTCGTGAGATGATTTATGAGATTGGTGGAGGAATGCGTTCAGATACACCGCTCAAAGCGTTTATCCCTGGCGGGGCATCAGCACCATTTCTGACTCCAGAACACTTAGATGTCAAAATGGATTTTGAGTCGGTGGCCAAAGCTGGATCGATGCTCGGTTCCGGTGGTATTACGGTGATGGAGGAAGGGACCAGCATGGTGTGGGCGGCCCTTCGTTTAATGGAATTTTTCTATCACGAGTCTTGCGGGAAATGTACGCCATGTCGTGAAGGCAGTTCCTGGCTCGTGCAAACCATGCAACGAATTTGGCGCCGAGAAGGACGAATGTCCGATCTCGATCTTTTGTTGGATCTTTGCAAGAGCATCGAAGGTCGAACAGTTTGTGCGTTTGGAGAAGCTGAGGTCTCGCCCATTGTGAGTACGATGCGGCATTGGCGATCGGAGTATGAGGAATTGATTCGAGAAGCTGAGGCATCTCGACCAAACCGTAAGCAGGAAATTCCAGTATTGAGTCAAGCATAGGGCATGTGATGAGTGAACAAACCGCAACTGAGATGGTAACGGTCACGATTGATGACCAGACGACCACAGTGCCAAAAGGCACGCTGGTCATTGAGGCCGCACGTCAAGTCGGCGTGATGATCCCTCATTTTTGCTATCACCCGAAACTCTCTCCTGATGCCAATTGTCGGATGTGTTTGGTTGAAATCGAAAAAATGCCGAGGCTTCAAACGTCCTGTAGCACTCCGGTATCAGACGGTATGGTTGTTCGTTCATCGGCTTCTTCGACGGTGAAGCAGGCGCGAAAATCGGTCCTAGACTTTATTTTGGCAAATCATCCTCTTGATTGTCCGGTCTGCGATCAAGGTGGGCGCTGTGACTTGCAAGATTTCTCTCATGAATATACCGCGTCAGGGACGAAGTTTGTCGAACTCAAACGGGTGTTTCAGAAAGAGTACTTTAGTCCAGTTATCGAGACGCAAATGAATCGATGCGTGCAGTGCTTGCGTTGTGTGCGGTATTGCGATCAAGTGATGGATGTGCGGGCGTTGGCTCCCGCAGGTCGAGGGACCATGACCAAAATTCAATCCTTTGGGGTGCATGAACTTGATTGCGAGTTTTGTGGAGGCTGTGTCCAAATTTGTCCAGTTGGCGCGATCACCAGTCGTCTCTCGATGTATGAATTCCGGCCTTGGATGCTGAAACGAACAGAATCCATCTGTGGCTATTGCGGGGATGGCTGTCAGATGACGTTTCAGGCGAAGAATGACGATCTCATTGAAGTCAACTCAACCCACGGTGCAGGACGAAATAACGGGGATCTCTGTTCTCGCGGATATTTCGGTTATCATGCCAATGTTCACGAAGATCGTATAAAAGCACCGCTCGTGCGTCGTGATGGGGTGTTCGTTGAAGTCACGTGGGAAGAGGCGCTGGAGGTCGTCGCTGAACAATTCATGCGCATAAAATCCGAGAGCGGTCCTGACTCCATAGGTGGACTGATCGCGTCGCGCTGTACCAATGAAGATCTGTATCTGTTTCAAAAATTCATGCGGATGGTGATCGGTACGAACAACCTGGATAGTAGTGCGCGTTTTGGACATATGAATGGTATTCATGCGCTTCGGCAGGTTCAAGGAACTCATAGTTGGACGGTCAGTTACGAAGATATTCTTGCGGCCAATGCCGTGCTCCTGGTTGGAACCAACATCACGGAGACCAATCCCATATCTGCACTCAAAGTCAAAGAAGCGGTCAAACGACGTGGGGCAGATTTAATTACTGTGGAAGCCTTACGGCCGACAATCGGGACCATCAGTAATATTACCTTGTTGTCGACGCATCATTTACCTGTTTCGCCAGATCAGTTTGGTTCAGGAGTGATCGGTCTGCTCAAGGCCGTGATTGAAGCAGAATTGGTTGATGCCGACCTGTCGGCAAAGGCCAAGGATTATGTCGAAAATATCAAGGAACGTGTTGGTGCAATTTCTTGGAGTGATATCGAAGGGCAAACAGGCCTCACGTCCGCCGGATTCATAGATGCGGTGACGGCGTTTTCTAAGGCTGATCGTGCGGTGGTGCTTGTGGGCCAGGGCGTTCTCCGAAGTCAGGGTGGGTTCGGCATGACGTTAAACCTCTTCGACTTGCTCGTCTTGACTGGAAAGGTGAATCGGCCAGGGTGCGGACTTGGTCCGCTGGCTGAGGAAAATAATGATCAAGGAGCGGTCGAGATGGGGGCGGTTGCTGAATGGCTGCCCGGCGCTCTTGATGTGGGATCGCAAAATGCTCGGCAAACTCTTGAAACTACATGGGGGTGTACTCTGCCCTTGAGCGCTGGCCTGTCGCTTATGGATATGCTGAATGGTGCCAAAAGCGGACAGCTGAAAGCGATGATGATAATTGGGGAAAATCCGGTTGCCTCGCTTCCTCCAACAATTGGCGTAAAAGACGCATTAGAAAATCTTGAGTTTCTTATGTGTCAAGAATTGTTTTTGACGGAAACGGCCCAATTAGCGGATGTCGTGTTGCCAGCTTGTTCTTATGCAGAAAAAGATGGCACGTTTACCAATACCGAGGGACACACTCAAGCGGTTAGAAAGGCGATTGACCCGCTGGGTGACAGTCGTCCAGATTGGGAAATTCTTTCAGCCCTCTCTGCCCTGATGGGCAATGCTTTCGAGTATGAGAGTGTGAAAGCCGTTGGCAAGGAAATGCGGAATGTGATTCCTGGAACCCGAACGCTGGGCCCCTCGCCGTCACCTCCCGCACCCAGCTCTGAGACCATGACGCATTATCTACAAGAGGGATATCACAAATCTCTCGCAACTCGTTATCAGCTTTCAGGTAAGACCGATCAGGCGATGTTTGTCCTCAACGTTGGGCAGTCACTTTTTCATTCAGGAAAGTTTTCAACTCGAGCAAAAGGTTTACTCCAAATTCAAGATCGGGGAGTCTTGAATATGAATCCTGAGGATGCTGAGCGGTTGGGAATTGAATGTGGTTCCCGTGTTCGTGTCTCAAATGCCCAAGGACAGGTCGACACAACCGTGAAATTGCTAGATCGTTTGCCAGCGGGAGTACTGTTTTTCCCTGAGCATTTTGATGAGGATATTCGTCAGCTTTTGACCGTGTCCGTGGATGGCGAGACGAAGGTGCCATACTTTAAATGTACCTCTGTGAACGTGGAGAAAGTCTCCTAACGTTTGTGGTGTGGGTCATGTAACTGTTATGGGGTGTTGCATCATTATTCTTTCTTAATCTTGGAGTAACCTCGTGTTTGATTTCGGCATAAAATTCGCGCTGACGGTGACCCAAATTGCTGCGGTCATGGGTATTGTTTTGCTGACCGTTGCTATCCTGACTCTTTTGGAACGGAAGGTGTTGAGTTGGATGCAGGATCGAATGGGGCCAATGGAAGTCGGACCGTATGGAATTTTGCAGCCCGTAGCGGATGGGCTGAAGCTGTTCTTTAAGGAAGACATTATTCCTGCAGGTGCCAATCGAATGATGTTTATGATGGCTCCTGTGCTGTCATTGGTGCCCGCACTGATCGGCTTTGCCGTTATTCCATTCGGACCCAATTGGACTGTTGACTTCTTTGGGGTCGAATTTAAGCCATTCGCGATTAGCGACATCAATATCGGTATCTTGTATATCCTGGCGTTTACGTCGATTGGGGCCTATGGAATTATTTTGGGTGGATGGTCGTCGAACAGTAAGTATTCTTTGCTGGGTGGGTTGCGGTCGGCAGCTCAGCTCATTAGTTATGAGTTGAATGTTGGTCTCTCGATCGTCGGCGTTCTGTTGCTTACCGGGTCACTCAGCATGGTGGAAATTACCGAAGCCCAAGCTGGCGGGTTCTGGAACTGGTTTTTCTTTGCGTTGCCGTTTCCGCAAGCCATTGCCTTTGTCGTGTTCATTATTTCAGCTGTTGCGGAAACCAATCGGGTCCCGTTTGATTTGCCTGAAGCAGAAAGTGAACTGGTCGCCGGCTTTTTTACTGAATACAGCGGAATGCGTTTCGCCTTCTTCTTTTTGGCTGAATACGCAAACATGATTTTGGTGTCCTGTGTGGCCTCTGTCTTATTTTTTGGTGGATGGCAGGCGCCGTTGCCGATTCTCCAGGGATCGGGGTCCATGGTCTGGATAACCGGAATTTTTTGGTTCACGTTAAAAGTTTATGCCTTTTTGTTTTTCTTCTTTTGGATCCGTGCCACGTTACCACGATTACGTTATGACCAATTGATGCGGTTTGGGTGGAAAGTCTTATTGCCGATTGCGATTGGGAATATTGTCGTCACGTCCATCTTTGCCTATATCTTTCCAGGTTCGTAATCGAGAAGTGGGTGAAATATGAAAATTAAAGAATGGATTAAGACGCTCACGTTCTACGAACTCTTGTTAGGTATGAAGACGACGATGTCTCATCTTCTCCGATACAAGCCTATTACCATTCAATATCCTCATGAGAAAAAGCCTCTTCCCGAAAACTACCGGGGGATGCTCGCTCTTTTGAAATATGATGATGAAACGGAAAAATGTGTTGGGTGTGACCTCTGTGAAGCCGCCTGTCCCTCACGAGTGATTCGAGTGGTCAGTGCTGAAGTTCCTGGCGAACCGACGAAACGCTACTCAAAAGAATATTATATGGATATGACACGGTGTCTATTTTGCGGACTCTGTGTGCAAGCCTGCCCTGTCGATGCATTGGGTATGACACGTGAATTCGAATGGGCCGTGTACGATAAGCGGAATCTCCACTTGAATAAGCAACAGTTATTAGCGATCGGGGATCGAGCCTTCCCAGTGCGTGAAAAACGCATCGAATTTCAGCATCCCAATGTTGCCCACTTCAATGTGGCATTCCAAAGTCTTCCTCAAAAGGAGAGCTAAAGACTCTTTGCTGCCGGCGTGATGCGCGATGGGCAGGGCTTTGCCGAATTGGCAGATGACGATGTATGTGCGGACAGAGGAATCGAATTTACGTGCTGTGGGAGTTCGTGTTGTGTCAACGAAACGCATGAAGCTAGAGACGGTTTGGGTTCATTAGCGTATGGAAAGTCTCATATTTTTTTATTTCGCGAGTATTATCGTCGTCACGGCGACGCTCGTAGTGGCGCTTCGAAATCCAATTTATAGCGTCTTGTCGCTTCTGGTGATGTTTTTTCATGTGGCAGGGCTTTATGTCACACTCCATGCGGAATTCTTAGCAGCGATTCAAATTATTGTGTATGCCGGAGCCATACTTGTCTTGTATCTCTTTGTGGTGATGTTACTCAATGTGAAACGAGAACTGCGGTTGCATCGACAATCGTTTGTTGCATTATTTTTAGGCGTGACGCTGTTGACTGAGGCGGTCCTGTTGGTGTTTCAGAGCAAAGAGCCCGTCTTTCCAGCTCCTGCTGCAGTCGAATCTGCCGGGGCTGTGGCGGGAAATACCGAATCGATTGGCCAGGTCTTATTTTCAACCTATTTGTTTCCGTTTGAAGTGGCCTCATTAATTTTGCTCGTGGCGATGGTCGGGGCTGTCATTCTCTCTAAAAAAGGTCTGTTAGATCAAAAATCCTGATGGCTGTTCCTATTAGCTATTACGTCGTGTTAAGCGGGTTGATCTTTCTGATCGGCTTGGTCGGCGTCCTCACGCGCCGGAATATTATTATTATTTTGTTATCAATTGAGTTGATGCTCAATGCGACAAATATTAATTTTGTGGCCTTTTCTGCATATCTCGGGAATTTATCCGGCCAAGTCTTTGTGTTTTTTGCGTTAACCGTCGCGGCTGCTGAAGTTGCGGTTGGATTAGCGATCATTATTGCCTTATACCGTCATACTCCGAGTATTAATGTTGATGACTTCCGGTTGTTGAAATGGTAAGTCAATGCTCTACGTCTTAATTCCTCTCCTCCCACTCTTGGCGTTTGTCAGTATTGGACTTTTTGGCCAGTATTTTAAAGGTCGAAGTCATCTGATTGCTGTTCCGGCCGTACTGTTGTCCTTCGTATTTTCCCTTGTGGCATTCTCAGAAGTAGCCAACGGAAATATCCTGCACATTCCGCTCTATACCTGGGCCACATCAGGGGATCTTCGTATAGAGTTGGGGCTCTTTCTCGATCAGTTGACCGTGGTCATGTTGCTCTTGGTGACGATTGTCAGTTCTCTTGTCCATATCTACACGATTGGCTATATGCACGGGGAACCTGCCTATGATCGTTTCTTTAGCAATATTGCGCTCTTTACTTTTTCAATGCTGATGCTCGTGATGTCGGACAATTTCCTGCAGCTGTTTGTCTTTTGGGAAGCTGTCGGGCTGTGTTCCTATTTGTTGATCGGTCACTGGTACGAACGGCAGTCTGCGAGAGCCGCCGCGACCAAAGCTTTCGTCGTGAACCGTGTCGGTGACTTTGGTTTTTTGCTGGGAATTTTATTGGTTTTCGTCATGTTCGGAAGTTTGGCCTACCTGCCGGTATTTGAGGCGGCCCAGAAAATGGCGAATGCCACCGTGAATCTGTTGGGTTCTGTCGGAGGAAGTTGGGACGTCTCAGCCTTGACGTTGATTTGTCTGTTGCTCTTTGTCGGAGCCATCGGGAAGTCAGCGCAGGTTCCTCTTCATGTTTGGCTGCCGGATGCGATGGAAGGGCCGACGCCTATCTCTGCCTTGATCCATGCCGCGACCATGGTCACGGCCGGAGTCTTTATGGTGGCACGATTGTCGCCATTGTATAACTTGTCGCCAGTGGCGATGAATGTCGTAGCCATCGTGGGTGGAGTGACGATGGTGGTCGGCGCAACGATTGCCCTGACGCAAACCGATATCAAACGGGTGGTCGCATATTCGACCATGAGCCAACTCGGGTACATGATCATGGCATGTGGTCTAGGCGGCTATGTAGAGGGCATTTACCATTTGTTGACGCATGGCGCGTTTAAAGCGCTGCTTTTCTTGGGTTGTGGTTCCGTGATCATCGCGTTACATCATGAGCAAGATATGCGGCGGATGGGGGGATTGAAAGATAAGTTGCCCATGACGTATTGGACGTTTGTTATCGGATCATTAGCCTTGGCCGGATTCCCATTGACCTCTGGGTTTTTCAGTAAGGACGAACTGTTGTTGGTCGCCTGGATGTCTGGAGATCTGGGAAAGGTCCTCACGGTGTTAGGGTTGCTCACAGCCATGATGACGGCATTTTATAGTTTTCGCTTAGTCTTTGTGACTTTTTGGGGAGAATCGAGAGTCGATCCTCATCATGTCGGGCATATCCATGAACCAGCGAAGACCATGACCTATCCACTCCTAGTTCTTGCGGTGTTAAGCATCGTGGCTGGCTATATGGGTATTCCTGAATTTCTACAACCGGCATTTCCTGGAAGTGAGGGCGTTCACCATGGCACGGCAGCTACGGGCATCATGATTGTTGCCACACTACTTGGTCTCACGGGAATCGCTGCTGCATATTTTGTTTATGTCCAATCGCCGGGGTTATCGGAACGGATGGCAACCCGGTGGCAAACCGTTTACCAATTTTCTCTGAATAAGTGGTATGTCGATGAGGCCTACGATAAGACCATTGTGAATCCGACGTTTCACGCTGCAGATCACATGTGGAAACGTATTGATGTTGCGGTCATTGACGGGGCGGTGAATGGACTCGCACGTGGCGTCGCGTGGATTGGTTGGGTGACACGATTACTCCAAAGTGGTGAAGCGCAAAATTATGCGTTGGCCATGACTGTTGGTGCTGTGACAATCTTAGGAGTGTATTTGTTCTATTAACAGACTATGCAACGTGAAAATTGTGTATTGGAAAATGCTATGGTGTCGCAAGGAAAATCCGTTACGTTCACGATTATATTTCTCTTAAGTTATGACTGATATGGTGATGCCGTCTGGTGGATTTCCTTGGCTGACGTTGGTGATTTTTTTGCCTATTGTCGGAGTCGGGGCCATTCTTCTTGCGAAAGAGTCCGCCGCGAGACAGGTTGCACTTGCCTTCTCAAGCTTCGTGCTTCTTGTGTCGTTACCCCTTTGGATATTATTCGATAACACCAATGCCGGAATGCAGTTTGTCGAACGGCATTTTTGGATTGCTTCACCACCGATCAATTATTCTGTGGGAATCGATGGGATCAGCATGCCCCTTGTGCTTCTTACGACCTTTCTGACTCCGCTGTGTATCCTTGTCTCATGGACGGCGATTGAAACGCGGGTTCGTGAGTTTATGATCAGTTTATTGGTTATGGAAACAGCGACAATTGGAGTCTTTTGCGCGTTGGATTTTGTGTTGTTTTATGTATTTTGGGAAACCATGCTCATTCCCATGTACCTGTTAATTGGTGTGTGGGGTGGCCCTAATCGTGTGTATGCGGCCATCAAGTTTTTCCTCTATACCTTGGCCGGGAGTATTCTTCTTCTCGTCGCGATTTTGGTGTTGTTTTTCCAAGGCGGTCATACCTTCGATATTTTGTCTTTGAGTCAGGCTGAATATGCGCCAAGTCTTCAGGCGTTGCTTTTTTGGGCTTTTTTTGCGGCATTCGCCGTGAAAGTGCCAATGTTTCCATTTCATACGTGGTTGCCGGATGCGCATGTTGAAGCTCCGACGGCCGGCAGTATTATTTTGGCAAGTGTGTTGCTCAAGATGGGGACCTATGGGTTTCTTCGTTTTTCGTTACCGATGCTGCCTGATGCCACCGAACTCTTTACGCCAGCAATGATGACGTTGTCCGTGATCGCGATTATCTATGGAGCCTACATGGCCCTTGCGCAGTCTGATCTGAAGAAACTTATTGCCTATTCCAGTGTGAGTCATATGGGGTTTGTGACGCTGGGGATATTTGCGTTCAATGCACAGGGTATTGAAGGCGCTATTCTGCAGATGGTCAATCACGGGATTACGACTGGTGCCCTCTTTATGTGTGTCGGAATCATTTATGAGCGAACCCATAGCCGGCAAATTTCTGATAATGCCGGCCTTGCCACGCCGATGCCGCAGTACGCCACATTTCTTGTAATCTTTGCGCTTTCGTCTGTTGGGCTTCCTGGGATGAATAGTTTCGTTGGTGAATTTCTTGTGCTCATTGGGGCATTTGTGTGGAGTAAATTTGCCGCAACGCTGGCCTCACTCGGAATCATCTTAGCGGCGGCCTATATTCTTTATATGCTGCAGCGAGTAGTCTATGGCACGCCATCTGAACAGATGGCTCCCAAGCTGAGAGATCTCAACGTTCGTGAATTTGGCATGATGGTGCCCTTGGTGGTCTTGGTGTTCTGGATCGGTTTATACCCCAAGCCATTCCTTGACGTCATGCATGCCAGTGTCGATCGCCTGGTGCAACGGCAAGCTCAAGTTATGACCGTTGATCGACCTGCCCATGAGGCCCAGGACCTGTCATTCATCTCCAATCCTCGCTCACCACAATCATTCACTTCAGTGAGTCACACTCCATGACCCCGTCACTGGTTGATCTTGGCGCGATATTGCCAGAACTCCTGATTGTTGGGGCTGCATGCTTGTTACTCGTACTCGACCCTATAACTCCCTCGTCGAAAAAAGATCTCTTGGCTTGGATGACTCTAGGGGCTCTGGCTGTCTGTTTTGTCGTCACGGTAGGTGATTTGAATCATCGTGTGTTGGCGTTTAGTGATTTGGTCATTATCGATCCGTATGCCGCGTTTTGGAAACTGCTGCTTTATGTCATCAGCGGACTGACGATCCTTCTCTCGATGACGTATTTAAAAGAGGAAAAGATTGATCTGGCAGAATATTACGGATTTATCCTGCTGTCACTTGCCGGGATGATGATCATGGTGTCGGGCGCCGACCTGTTGACGATCTACTTGGGCATCGAACTCATGTCGATCGCGCTGTATATCATGGCCGGATTCAAACGATTCGAAGCGAAGTCTATTGAATCATCGGCAAAATATTTTATTCTCGGCTCGTTCTCATCAGGCATTCTGCTGTATGGGATTTCGCTGCTGTATGGCGTATCTGGGAGCACAAAGCTGACGGACATTTCCCAGGCGGTCAATAGTCGTGGATTCGATGATCCGCTGGTTTTGCTGGCGACCATGCTGTTGATTGTCGGATTTGGATTTAAAGTTTCCGCAGTCCCCTTTCATATGTGGACTCCGGATGTGTATCAAGGGGCTCCGACCTCGGTGACGGCCTTTATGGCTGTGGCATCCAAGGCCGCCAGTTTTGCCGCATTTCTCCGAGTCCTACTCGAAGGGTTTGGCGGGGTCAAACCGAATTGGCAAGGTCTCATTTTAGTCATCTGTTTAATCACAATCGTGCTTGGTAATCTTGTTGCGATTGTCCAGACCAACCTGAAGCGTATGCTCGCCTATTCAAGTATTGCACATGCTGGGTATGCCCTCATTGGAATTGTGGTGGCTGGTTCCGTGGTCAACGGCGATCCCATTGCTTCACGAGGTGTGTCCAGTGTAATGCTTTATTTAGCCATTTATTCGTTTATGACCATGGGGGCGTTTGCGATGATCGGGCTTTTGAGGCGAGGAGGGTTAGAAGGCGACGAGCTTGATGATTTTACCGGTCTCTCAAAGCGTCATAAAGGCGCCGCATTCCTCATGATGGTTTTTATGGTCTCCCTTGCTGGCATACCTCCAACGGCCGGGTTCATGGGGAAATTTTATCTTTTTATGGCTGCGGTGAATGCTGGTATGGCTTGGCTGGCGATCATAGGATTGATCTTCGCAGCTATTTCCGCTTTTTACTATTTACGCGTGGTGATGGTGATGTATATGCGCGAACCTTCAACTGATCAAGAGCACGATACCCGTCTCGCATTTTCTCCTACCACGTCAGTTGTGTTGGCCTGTGCACTTGCCGGAGTGGTCTTCCTGGGAATATTCCCAGGTCCCTTGGTCTCCGTGACCACGTCGGCCGTGATTTCATTTCCTTAGCATTTTTGACTTAGCGTTCTTCCGGTCTGATTATCTCAAGGGCGACGTCTTGTCTTAATTTTCTGCCATCATCATTTCTTTATCAATATTTCTGATATGTAAGGCTCGTCCACTGTTATCGGTGTAGGCTTTGAGCCAGTCGCCCACATGGGCTGGCCGGTCAATCATCGTTTCCTGATCCACAGGGAGCCGCATGGTGTCTCCGATCTTGTTCGTGAGGAGATAGGCCGCACCTTCAATTTTGGCAACTTGTCCGATGACGATACGAGACGACGGCCAGGATTCTACGAAACTCTGTTGTTTTTGTTGTTCGGCTAATGATCCGACAACGATGCCTTGGCCGAGACTTTCTTGGTCAGAATAAGCTGTCTGTGGAGTCGCTGAACATCCCAATGCGAGCGTATTGGTAAGCATGCAGAGTATGCCGAGTCGGTAGAGCACTGTCATAAATTTCCCCTCCGTGGTCTAAAATTGAAGTGAGATGCGAAGATTATGTGAAGACAAGTCCGTTATGAAAATTGATAGACGTTGAAGGAAACCTCCACTTCGCATTGTGTCATCTATAGCGAATCCAATTAATTTCCAGTGGTGCCTAGACGACGAACGCTCAACACACCACTGACCTTAAATTAAAAATTCAATCTTTACTGAGAATCGCTAGAATCTCTCAACATGGTACAAGTTGGTGCTTTATCGTTTCTGTATAACTGAAACGGCTATAGAAATTACGTTGTTTCTTTATATTATGGCAGACAATTTGTTTTACGGGTAGGCTGGCTAGAGGTATAACGTCTTGTTTACGCGTATGGATGAATCGTAGGTTGGACGGGTGTAGTCCAAAGCTCTGCATCGAAAAGACGTTTTGTGTCGATCGATTCTTTGAGTAGCTGACTGGCCTCGTTGTGTTGAAAGGTGATGGCGAGTTGTCTTGGGGTTTGTCCAGTCGCGTCTTGTGTGGAAGGGTCGGCCCCATGCATGAGTAAAGTTTGGATAACATCTAGACGTCCTAGTTGAGCCGCGCAATGTAAGGGAGTCATTCCTAAGGCATTTTGAGCTTCAATGTGTGCTCCATATTGGATCAAAAGATTAACCATTTGACCATGTCCCTCTTGCGCTGAAAGATGCAGTGGGGTCCATCCCTGACGGTACTGCGCGTGGATATTTGCTTGGTACGTTAAGAGTATTCTCGCAATATTAAGATGATTGTGTTGAGCGGCGATATGTAGAGGAGTAAACTCGTTTTTTTGACTGTTGACCATGCCTCCCTGTTCAAGAAGAAATTTGGTCAGCTCTTCGTGCCCCTCTTGTACTGCGAGATGCAATGGGGTCCAGGCGTGTTGATACCGTGCCTGAAGATCTGCGCCATTTTCAAGGAGCAGTTTAGTGATAGGAAGACTGCCTTGCTGGACGGCAAAGTGTAAGGGGGTGGCACCCTGAGCCGTTTGTGCATTAACCTGGGCTCCTTTTGTAATAAGTGCGCGAATGGTTTCAATATCTCCTGTTTTCACAAATGGATGGAGTGCCCCAGAATGGTCGAAAGAAAGATAACGAATGAGTGTGAGTATGAGAGCCGATACCACGACGAGGGTACGGTAGTAGACTTTCGGTATTTTTGGCATCCGTGGCGGTAGTTTTGTGTTCATGAAACCTTCTTTTCCAACAAGAATGAGTTGTCTGCTGGTAATTGGCCCACGGTTTGGCTCATTGTGCCATCAGGGCATTCAACCAGATAAGACGAGTCTGTAGGCAATTCCCCAAAAGAGGGGCTAAGGCGAGAAATAGAATACAATGAACACAACTGATTTTTTAGTAATTGGCGGGGGAGTGATCGGGTTAAGTATTGCGCGAGAGTTAAAGCAACGTTTCCATGATTCCTCTGTGACCGTCTTAGAAAAAGAGGATACTTCTGATCGACATGCGAGTGGACGAAATAGCGGAGTTCTTCATGCTGGATTTTATTATACCCCGGATAGCTTAAAAGCGCAGTTGACAAAAACTGGAAATGCCTTGCTGACACAGTATTGTGAGTCAAAGCACTTACCGATTCATCGTTGCGGAAAGTTAGTTGTGGCCAAAGATCGACAGGATCATGCTTCGATGGATATTCTGCTTGCTCGCGGTCACGCGAACGCTATTGTGCTCGAAAACATCACAGAGCAGCAGGCGAAAGAAATCGAGCCTCGAGTGAAGACTTGTGAGAGGGCGCTGTTTTCTCCAACGACCTCTACAGTGAATCCTGTGAAAGTTTTGCAATCGATTGTTGATGACGCACAGTGTGAGGGGGTCGCCATTCACTATGGTACGAAATATGAGAAAAAAAAGGGGAAAGAGATTCAGACTTCAGCTGGAGCGTACCAAGCCGGGTATATTGTGAATGCCGCTGGTTTGTATGCTGATGTGATTGCCAAGGAGTTTGGTTTTTCTGATCGGTATCGAATCCTCCCATTCAAAGGGTTATATCTGTATTCCGATGAACCTGCCGGATCGTTTCGTACCAATATTTATCCAGTCCCAGATTTGAATAACCCATTTTTGGGCGTACATGTGACCGTGAATGTTGAAGGACAGGCAAAAATTGGCCCAACGGCTATCCCAGCATTTTGGAGGGAACAGTACCAGGGATTCGACAACTTGAACCTTACGGAGTTGGTTGATTTGCTCAGAAGGCAAGCGGGCCTATTGCTTTCTTCGAATTTTGATTTTTCCCGCCTTGCCTTTCAAGAACTCCGAAAGTATTCTCGTTCCCATTTGATTCGTTTGGCCTCAACCTTAGCTCAAGATATCGTCGTTAAGGACTATACGAAGTGGGGAAGACCGGGTATTCGAGCACAATTGATTGATGTCAAGCGAGGAACGTTAGAGATGGACTTTGTTATTGAAGGGGACCATGAGTCCATGCATGTGTTGAACGCCGTATCACCTGGGTTTACCTGTGCTATGCCATTTTCGAATTATGTCTGCGAGAAAATTGTTCAGGCGCTGGCATGACGGACGACCAGAACGATCTGTACTGTTGATGGAACAATACTGAAAAGCGGTGCGCGCTGTCCTTTTTGAGGATTGCGAGGACGTGGTCACAAAATCGTCGTTGACTCGGATCTGTGCTTTCGTTGGTTGAGTCAATCGGCGATTAAGGCGGCGCTGTCTTGGTCTTGAGCTTGACGGTGTGGTGGTTGTGCAGATTCTGAACTTGCTTTGACTCCATTAGCTTGCTGGATCAGATCGGACAGTAAGTGATGCCAGTGTTTTGTGCTGGCCATGGCTTTTGTGAACATAATGCCTTCTTCCTTTGTCTCCATATCCAAAAAATTAATCGTTTGGATTGAACTTTCTTGTCCAAGCATCGTGAGGCAGAGTTCAATTTTTTGGTTTCGTGTGTTTTCTGTTGAGGTTGACAGTTTTGATTCAGATTTAGTGCTCAGCTGGTCTTGGAGATCATTGGCCAGAGCGGCATATTCCTGAGGATGCGTCCGCAGCGTTGCATGAATGACCTCTCCATTTCTTAGGATAAACGAGGCGGCGAGTTCAGTGAAATGAACAAAGTGTGGAGGCTGTGTTGCGGATTGGATAATGCAAATTGTTTGAGCGGCTTCATTGATGGCGATTCCTGTTCCACTGGCATGATCTAAATACATTTGAGTGGGGGTGAAATGTGTGTCCGCAAATGTCGACGAAGACCGGTCTGGAGCCGTAACTGAATGATTATTGCTTAAATGCAGCATGCTAAATCCTATACCGAGTAAGACCACAAGGATCATGAAGATGATGGCAAGTTCTATCATTGGAGATTATGAGACTGACGTCACACCAATATCGACAATAGTGTGTGGTGTTAGCGCATGGTGAATAAATTACGAAGAACGGACTTGTCCTTTGAGTAACAGAACGTTTCGTTGTTGGTGGCTATGAGGGATTTTGGCAAAAAGAAGCCCTTCACTGCATTGGCGTGTTTGTGACAAGCTCTGATGCTGTCATGAAAAAAAGGAAACGGAAATGCTGTAGATCTCTTAAAGTCTCAAGAATAATTTCGGCCTAAATACACACGAACTTAATTGAAAGTTTGAAGTCAAAAATATCCATAGAATTAATATTTTAGCGGAAATTTCCTGGTCTTCCATTAAGGTATTTTTGATGCCAAGATGGGGGTTGTGTCCAGTGATTGGAAACGTTCCTCTTATGTCTCATGGATGCAAGAACAATGGTGAGCGTTGTTCGTTGAAGTTCTTGGGAGCGATTTGATAAGCTACAGCTCCTTTCCCCTGAAAATCCGTGTTACATAGATTCCTGAACGAACATAAAAGGTAGGCATCATGGCTAACGTGAATAAGGTTTTGATTAGTGTATCTGACAAAACTGGTGTAGTGAACATCGCCAAAGGATTGGTTGCGCTCGGTGCAGAAGTTCTTTCGACTGGAGGGACGGCTCAAGCGTTGCGAGATGAAGGTGTCACCGTGACTGAGGTTTCGGCTTATACCGGCTCACCGGAGATTCTTGGTGGGCGTGTGAAAACACTCCATCCGAAAATTCATGGTGGTTTGCTGGGACGACGGAAGTTGGATATTCATGTCAAACAAATGAACGAAAATGGCATTGAACCCATTGATGTGGTGATTGTGAATTTGTATCCATTTGAAGCCACTATTGCGAAGCCTGGATGCAGTTTTGAAGAAGCGATCGAGAATATCGATATTGGTGGTCCGTCCATGTTGAGGTCGGCAGCGAAAAATCACGAAGATGTCCTGGTGATCGTTGATCCTGATGATTATGCTCGAGTGCTCGATGCCTTACAGGCTGGAACCGTCTCGTTGGACCTTCGGCGAGAACTCGCGAGGAAAGTATACAGTCATACTTCCCGCTATGATGGTCTCATTGCCGCTTACCTTGAACAGCAGGCGAGCGAATCTCCCGATCTGAAATTTCCCTCTCAACTTTCTTTGCAGTATAAGAAAGTTCAAAATCTACGGTATGGGGAGAATCCACACCAACAGGGCGCGTTTTATCGAGAAGTGAACGCGCAGGAACCGTCAATTTCCAGAGCTCAGCAACTTCACGGGAAGGCCATGTCGTATAACAATTATTTAGATGCGAATTCGGCGCTGGAATTAGTCAAAGAGTTTGATGACACAGCTGTGGTGATTGTCAAACATAATAATCCCTGCGGTGTCGCATTGGGGACAACTGCGGTGGATGCCTATGTTCGGGCAAGGGCCACAGATCCGACTTCGGCGTTTGGTGGCGTCATCGCGTGTAATCGTCATGTTGACCTTGAGACAGCCAAAGAGGTGACCTCGACATTTGTTGAAGTTCTCGTGGCTCCAGGGTTTAGCGATGAGGCCCTGACCGAATTACGCCGGAAGAAGGATCTTCGGCTTTTAGAAGTCGGCTCTCTTGATGTCGATCAGCGAGAGGGGTTTGATTTAAAAAAACTTGTTGGCGGGCTGCTGGTTCAGGACCGAGATCTTGGCACACTCAAAGATCTTGGCGAGTTGAGTATTCCGACCAAACGGCAACCAACGCCCGAGGAGTTTGAAGCCTGTGATTTTGCTTGGAAGGTCTGCAAGCACGTAAAATCGAATGCTATAGTTCTTGTGTCGAACAACCAAACTGTGGGAATCGGTGCTGGGCAGATGAGTCGGATTGATTCGGTGAAACTCTCTGAAATGAAGGCGGTGTTACCGGTCAAAGGCACAGTGATGGCGTCTGATGCTTTCTTTCCCTTTAGAGATGGCCTTGATGCAGCTGCCGGAGTTGGTGTGACGGCTGTGATCCAGCCCGGTGGTTCGATACGAGATGAGGAAGTCATTAAAGCTGCTGATGAGCATCAATTGGCCATGATTTTCACTGGTATGCGCCACTTTAGACATTAAAAGACTGTTGAGCCACACGGAGTTTCTGGAGGTGTTGTCCTCAATCATGCCGACGGTATTTCTGCTGTCCGAGGAATTTCGGTGCTCGTCATGCGATCTGTTTCGGTTTCAATCTGTGAACTCGGATGGATTGATGAAACGTTAAGCTGACGATCCCCCCCAACTGTGGACGATTGCAACATGAAAATTCTTGTCATCGGAAATGGCGGACGTGAGCACACTCTCGTATGGAAATTATCCCAGTCTCCACGCGTCTCAGCTTTGTATTGTGCGCCAGGCAACGCGGGTATTCGTCAGTTGGCGACATGTGTCCCGCTTAAAGTCGATGATCTTGCTGGGTTAAAAAACTTTGCACAAGAGAAAAAGATCGATCTCACGGTTGTAGGGCCCGAACTGCCCTTGGCGCTCGGAATTGCTGATGAATTCCGTAAGGCAAAACTTCGGATCTTTGGACCGACTCGGAATGCCGCCTGTATTGAATCCAGTAAGTCTTTTGCCAAAGACTTGCTGCTTCGCTGTCATGTTCCAACTCCACGATCTAAGACCTTTGAGCAGCTTGACCAGGCACGAGCGTATATTGATGGCCATGCCGTGCCCCTTGTGGTCAAAGCCGACGGCTTAGCTCAAGGCAAGGGAGTCGTCATTGCTCAGACAAAAGAAGAAGCTCATGAAGCCGTCACCAAGATGCTCGAACACGGTCAATTTGGTGAGGCCGGGATGCGGGTGATGATTGAAGAGTTTCTCGATGGCGAAGAACTGACGTTGATGGCATTTGCTGATGGAAGGACGGTGATTCCCATGATTGCGGCCCAGGATCATAAACGGGTCGGCGAGGGCGACACCGGTCCGAATACCGGAGGAATGGGAGCCTATGCACCGGCGCCCATTGCCACCGACTCTCTTCGCCAGCGAATTGTTCGGGATATTCTCAATCCTGTGGTTGAAGGACTTTCGCGTGTGGGCAGTCCGTACTATGGGGTACTCTACGCCGGTCTGATGATTCATCAGGGAGAACCCTATGTCTTGGAGTTTAATGCGCGTTTTGGCGATCCAGAAACTCAGGTCGTGTTGCCATTGCTGAAGACAGATTTGGTCGATGTTCTTGAGGCGGTGGTCGAACACCGTTTAGACCAAATTGCCGTTCAATGGCATGATGACGCGGCCGTGTGCGTGGTTCTTGCGTCGTATGGATATCCAGGGTCGTATCAATCAGGACTGCCGATTTCTGGTTTGTCGACCCTTGATCATGCAAAAGACTTGATTGCCTTTCATGCCGGGACTGAAACTCAAGGGAATGATGTCGTCACAAGTGGTGGGCGGGTTTTGGGAATTACGGCTATTGGCTCTGACCTGAGATCTGCCAGGAATCGTGTGTATGAGGCCGTGGATTTGGTCACATTTGATGGCCAGCATCATCGACGCGATATTGCTCATCGTGCCGTTCCACTGACCTAACGTCTCAAAGGTTCATGCGTGGCGTCCCTCCTTTCTATTCCTCGTGAACTGAATGCAAATATCCTCAAGACCGCCTCTCAGTGTATCGTGGCCGATGGTGTTTTAGCGGTGGCGACCGAAAGCGTGTATGCTTTGGCGGCCGGCGTCAAGCACCCTAAGGCCATTGACCGAATTTCAGCGATGAAGGGAGATCGAGAGAGCAAACCGATATTGTTGCTCGTGAGTTCAAAAGCTCAAGTGCTTCAGCTTGTTTCGGCGCTCTCGCCCATTGCAGAGTTTTTAATCGATCGATTTTGGCCAGGCCCGTTGACACTCATTCTTCCTGCTGTTCCAAATCTTCCGTTTTCACTCACGGCTGGAACAAGCACGATTGGTGTCCGACAACCTGATCAGCCTCAACTCCTTCAACTCCTTGAGGCCGTTGGCCCATTAACGGGAACGAGTGCCAATCGTTCAGGGTTGGTTCCAGCGACAACCTCAGAGGAGATTATGCGAGAGTTCGGCGAAGAAGTTGACATGATCTTGGATAGTGGGCCTTCACCAGGCGGCCTTCCTTCTACGCTTCTCAATGTGGTCGATGATATTCGTGTGTTACGGCATGGTCCTATCTCGGCTGCACAGCTCGAAGAAGCTCTGAAACCTCTTGGTCAACGATTTCAGGATTTTTCCTCTCGAAGCTGATTCGTGACTTCTGAAATAGAGAGAAGTGGTGTCTTGAGTAATTGTCTTGCCGTATCAATCGTAAAAGCCAGATCTTTAGGGCGAATCATTCCAGAAGCCTCGATGGTGGATGGTTGAATATTTGGCTTTGCCTCGCGTCTCAAAAGCGCAAGGATTGCAAGGCCAAAGTCCCATCGGTTCATGGTCTCAGGGCCAGCCAAGTGAAGGATTCCTTGAAAGTCCATCTTGGTCAATTCAAGGAGAGCTTCAGCAAGTGTGTGCACCCAAATTGGCGATCGTCGTTCATCGGTAAAAAGACGGACGGGTTCTCCCGTGTCCATACCACGGACCAGCCAACGAGTTTGATGATCAAGAGGATCGATGCCATACATGAGGGATGAACGAATGATGATCGCGGCCGGACAATGAAACCTGACAATCTGTTCAGCTTCAGTCTTGGCTTTACCGTATGGGTGTAGAGGATTCGGGAGGTCTGTTTCCTGGTAGGGCGCGTGTGTACCGTCAAAGACCAGATCCGTTGAGAGGTGTAAGAACTTAATCGATCGTTGATGTGCGATGGTCGAAAGATGATGGGCGGCCGGCACAATCGCATCAATTTCCTTCGAACTCTTATTCGAACAGGCGGTATGAATGATGACGTCAGGTTTGACTGATATAATGAGTTTGTGGACTTGATCTTTTTTACTCAAGTCGCATTGATGGAAGACTGCTGGCGATGCTGTTGGAGGAGGTGTTTGAAAGAACGTGGCGTGGGTAGGACATGATTTCGTCAGTTTGATGAGGTGATATCCTAAATATCCGGTTCCTCCGGTGATCAGTAAAGTTGGTGGCATGGTATGGCTCCGATCATTCCAGGTCAATAACAACGGGAGAGTCGGTCAACTGACTCTCATTGTTCATGCTCTGCGTTAAACACGATGGTTTGATGGTTGTTTGCTTGTGTGGCCCTTCCGCTCTTTCGTACAATTTTTATAGAAGCTCTTATATTGAAGGTTGATGTAAATACTATAGAAGGAATGGTCATGATTGATTTACGAAGTGATACCGTGACGAAACCCTCGCCGGAGATGCGTGAAGCGATGGCCCATGCGGATGTTGGTGATGATGTGTACGGAGAAGATCCCACCGTCAATCGACTCGAACACATGGCGGCGGAACTTCTCGGAAAAAATGCTGGTTTGTTCGTACCATCCGGGGTCATGGGGAATCAACTTT
Organism: Nitrospirales bacterium; assembly: GCA_021604145.1. Classification (GTDB taxonomy): domain Bacteria; phylum Nitrospirota; class Nitrospiria; order Nitrospirales; family UBA8639; genus JAGQKC01. Next base: position 232 of record BQIX01000012.1, on the reverse strand, counting down.
CTATACGATTGCATACGCAACCAGGAGATGAAGTCATTGTGGAAAGTTCGTCTCACATCATTCGATATGAGGGAGGATCTGCCTCTTCGTTTTCTGGTGTGCAGCTGACATGTATTTCTGGAATGCGGGGGATTTTGGCAGCCGAAGACGTGAAGGCCGTTATTCGTCATCCTGATATTCATAATCCACCCACTACTTTGTTGTGTTTAGAACAAACACATAATTGCGGTGG
>BQIX01000011.1 GCA_021604145.1 Nitrospirales bacterium | reverse complement strand
GGAGAAGAACCGGACGCAACAACCACTGAACGAATTCGGCTCCAATTTCTTTTACAGAAAAAACAACGAGCCCTTCAAGCCTTTCAAACGGCTTTACGCTCAAGAAACAACATCGTTATTCACGACCACCTGCTCTGATGCAGCGCGTATCTCGTCGCTCGTGCTGCGCACTGTTCCGACTCCTCCGCCACAGTAGCCTCTTGACGACGACGGCTGGGAGCGCTTCGGCGCGCAAGCGCGACCCGTATCCCCTAAAAACCAATTTAGAAACGTTTCCTGTGAACAACGAGCGCCACTACTGAATGAGCATCGCATCACCATAGCTGTAAAATCGATAACGCTCTCTCACAGCATGTTCATAAGCCGCTCGTGATTGCTCTAATCCAGCAAAGGCAGCAATCAACATGAGGAGAGTCGTCCCCGGCAAATGAAAATTCGTCAACAGGGCATCAACTACTTGAAAACGATAACCGGGCGTCACAAACAAGTTTGTCTGCCCTTCCTGAGCACAAACATTTCCCCCTGTTTCGACCGCCGACTCTAAACTCCTCGTCACCGTCGTCCCCACTGCCACGACCCGTCCACCAGACTGCTTCACACGAGCGATCGCCTGAGCTGTGGCTTCTGGTATGTGGAACCACTCAGGCTCCATGCGATGTTCCTCAACCTTTGATACCGTCACGGGCCGAAATGTCCCCGCCCCAACATGCAGCGTAATACGGGCCACTTGAATATGTTTCTCAGTTAAGGCCGTGAGTAATTGCGGCGTAAAATGCAATCCTGCCGTAGGGGCTGCAATCGCTCCGTCAGCTTGCGCAAACATGGTTTGATAATCTTCTCGATCATCCTTCGTCGGTTGACGTTTGATATAGGGCGGCAGCGGCATCTGACCCACATGTTGTAACAACTCACGTCCAGATAGAGGACTCTTGATCGACACTACGGTTCGATCCTGGCTCCGTTCTTCAACAACGGCTTCAGCATCTCCTTCGAGACGAATTCGTTGACCAACACGTACTTTGCCTTTTAACAGGACTTCCCATTGATCATGACCAGACGACCGAAGTACCAGCAACTCAACTTTCCCGCCGCTGGGCAACTTAGTGCCCATTACACGAGCGGGAATCACGCGCGTATCATTCACCACCACTAAGTCGCCAGGCAGCAACAAATTAGGGAGATCAAAAATATGCGAGTCGCAGAACGATCCCTGCTCCTTCGGAACGACCAACAATCTTGCATGATCACGAGGACGAACCGGGTGAGAAGCAATCAGCGACGGATCGAATGGAAATTGAAAGTCAGTAAGCTGCATAGTTTCAAGCAACGTACTAACGCGTTACTGAAGAAGAGGAGGAGACAAATTTACTTGGGACAGTGCCAACAACTCCGTTCCCGGATAATAGTATCGAACAATGGCTTCATGCGAATACCCTAATTCAGCCATTTCCTTCATACCCCACTGACACAAGCCCACACCATGACCAGAACCTTTTCCCACTAAAATCAGTTCTCGACCCATATGTTCAATCTGAAATTGTGTACTGAGAATCGTCGAATACCCTGCTACACGACGAAAATCCTGACCACGAAGAATAAGTTGGCCTCGAGAATGTAATATCCGGATTCGGTCAATTCTTCCGGACGGCGTCAGGCTAAACGGAGTAATCGTCGCAATAGTGCCAACAGGATAGTTGAGCTTCCGAAACTGACGCTCTAACGTTTCCAGTGAAACCGCGGCACGCCAACGATACCGGGGAGACAAATCATCAAATGGACATTCCACGCCTTTCAAATACGGCACGTCAACATTCCACACATAGGAGGCGTCTTCAGTTGGACCTGCCGCCGTTGATGAATAGGCCGCAAGGATAGGATGCTGATCATAGGTAATCACTTGACCTCTTGTACTTCGGATCGCGGCTTCAACCTTTGCATTGACCTGGCCTTGACCTTGAAAGACTTGATCTTGAACACTTGAGACCACATCGTACGGTTGCTGTTGATTCATCATTTTTTTATATAAGACATAGGTTCGTGCCGCAACAGCTTGCGCTTTTAACGCCTCAGCGTGCCAACTTGTATTAATTTCACCAGTCACCACCCCGGCCACATAGGTTTCAACATCAACTTCATTGATGACCAAGAGTTTGGCCTGTTGCTGTTGGATTTCCACCCGGCCGTTTAATACCCATTGCCGAGTGGTACTTCCCGGTGAACCACCTGAGACGGATGACTGAACAGAAAGCCTCAAATGGCCTCTCGAGATTCGAACAAACACCTTCTTAAATGCGAGTCGACGTCCATTAATGTTTAACCCGCCTCGATCTGACCTCACGACCAAAGATTTGGATTCAATGACACGTGGACCAGATGGGAATCGAAGTGTGATTGAATGGGACGATGAGATCACCACACGTGTCGCGTTATCAGCTAAAGCCACACGAATGTTTTCGGAAGCCAAACTTGAAGTTGGCCAAATGAAACAGAACCCACAGATGAATCCAATGGTCCATGCATCAAAACCAATCAGATATTTCCTCAAACCTGAACCGCACGTCTCATCATTCACCCCTTGTCCCCTCACCGATCGCGACATTAACGCTTCATAAAAAAATACAAAAGAAAACTGCCGACCACACTAATCAACACACTCGTCGCAAGCGGAAAGTAAAAGGTAAAGTTTTCGCGTTTAATCAGAATATCACCAGGTAATCGCCCGAGCCAACTACCTCCAGCCAGAGGCCACTTACCCAGCAGGAGGAACAGCACACCAAGGGCCACGATCGAAAGCCCCATCAGCACTAACAATTTTCCTAGCCCATTGAAGTCCATACACGGCTCTCACCGAATGAGTTCCTCGGCAATCTGCACGGCATTCAGCGCAGCCCCTTTTCGAAGATTGTCAGCGACCACCCATAAATTCAATCCATTGGCGATCGACTCATCTTCTCGCACACGTCCCACATAGACCGCATCGGTTCCTGCAACATCTATTTGAAGTGGATAGATCTGATGTGAAGGATCGTCATAAACCTGAACACCTGGGGCTTCAGAAAGAATGGCCCGTGCCTCATTAGCTGTTAGGCGTCTCTTGGTTTCAATATTAATCGACTCAGCATGACTGACAAAGACAGGCACCCGGACGGTGGTCGCGGTCACTTGGATCATCGCATCTTCCATAATTTTTTGGGTCTCATTGACCATTTTCATTTCTTCTTTGGTATAGCCAGACGGCAAAAAATCATCAATGTGGGGAAGACAATTAAAGGCAATATGATGAGGATAAACCGTTGCCTTGGATTCCTGTAAACTCATAAGTTTGCGAGATTGATCGGCCAGTTCTTCCATGGCATCCTTACCCGTACCCGAAACGGACTGAAAGGTCGTCACAACCACCCTTTTAATGCACACCGCTTTATGCAACGGCTGTAACGCTACCACCATTTGAATCGTCGAACAATTGGGATTAGCAATGATTCCATTATGCCACTCAAGCGCATGGGCATTGACTTCCGGAACCACCAGAGGAACATGGGAGTCCATACGCCAGGCAGAACTATTGTCCACCACGATCGCTCCAGCGTCGACGGCGAGAGGCGCAAATTCTTTGCTCGTGTCCGCGCCGGCAGAAAAGAGCACTATATCAATCCCTGCAAATGAATCTTTTTCTAAAAGTTTGACGGTGATGTCTTGCCCATTAAACGAGACATCTTCACCGGCTGAACGCGCTGAGGCCAATGGAAGCACTCGATCGACCGGAAACTTCCGCTCTTCAAGAATGCGCAGCATTTCGGTGCCCACCGCACCGGTGGCTCCAACAACCGCGACGTTGTAGGCTGACTTTTTTTTCATAAACCATTTATCTTTCTAGCAGTTATTGACAGAGAACCTTAGGCAACGTAGGAGACTGAAAGATCGGTGCTGATTGCGGGATACCGCCTCCTTTCACTAATCAAAAACATCAATCAGAGAAATGTCCGGAATATGAAGCATCATTTCTTGCGTCTTCAATCGCTTCGACCCTTCGCTCTCGATCATTATTTATCATACGAGGAAACATTCGAAAAATTGGTGGTATTAGATTCACACCTTAATCAAACGAATTCGATGATTAAACGTATCCGCAATGGCGATATTCCCCTTCTGATCCACCGCAACACCAAAAGGGAAATTGAGGCTGCTTTTTTGAGGAAAGTCTCCATCACCAGAAAATTGGGCCACTCCTGCCCCAGCCACGACCGTCATCGTGTTTTCAACTGGATCCCACTTTCGAAGCAAGTGGTTATCAGAATCCGTAATGAGTAAATGTCCATTTCGATCAAAGGCAATGCCATAGGGTCTGGCCACAGACAGTTCTCCCTCGTTGGCACCAGGCTGATAACTAAAGGCCTGTCCATTCCCCAGAACGGTTTCAATCCTTCCCGACTCCAAGTTCACCTTACGAATTCGATTGTTAAACGTATCGGCGATAAATAAATTCCCGTCTACATCTAACGCTAACCCACTTGGCCCGGCAAGACCGGATTCAATCGCAGGCATGTCATCACCGTTATAGGTAGCCTCCCCCATACCGGCAACAGTCGTGATCACTCCGGTTGTCGTATCTATCATACGGATACGATTATTGCTCTGATCTGCAACAAACAGCCGGCCTTTTCCATCAATCACCAATGCCACCGGCTCATTCAAGGTGGCAGCTTGAGAAGGTCCGTCGTCGCCCGTCCATTTGGCCCTCCCGGTTCCCGCAATGGTCTGGATCTTCCCTGTCAGTGGATCAATTTTTCGAATACGATGGTTCAGGGTGTCCGCAATATACAAAACCCCAGTCCCATCAATAGCAATTCCTGAAGGAAAGTTCAGCTTGGCCTTTGGCGCTGGCCCTCCATCGCCATCAAAACGCGTTTCTGTTGGCGCTTTCCCTCCCCAATACCGGACTGTCCCGCTGAGATCGGGGGTATGCTCATACGCACCAGCCGGGTTATCAGCTAAATCAGCCAACAGATCTTCAGGTTCAGCTGATGTCTCGGTTGTGACAGACTCCGGGACGACCGTCGTTTGCTGACATTCACTCACATCTCCTGCAATCGTCGAAATGAGACCGTTCTTGCAATCAATTTTCCGAATCACATGATTTTCAGAATCAATCACATAGAGATTACCCAGATGATCAAAGGCCACATTTTTCGGTTCATTAACAGACGCCTTAGTCGATGCGCCTCCGTCGCCTGTCCCACCTGGTTCACCAACTCCAGCAATCGTTCCAATGTGTCCAGATTGTATTGAAGCAATCATCTTATAACCGCCCTAAGTTCTGAAGAATAGTCTCGCCCATTTCCTTCGTTCCCAAAAGCGTCGTACCGACCCCTTCAATGTCTTTCGTGCGAAAACCTTGATCGAGCGTCATTTGAATTGCCTGCTCAATCAGGTCAGACTCTTTGGAAAGATCAAAGGAATAATTCAACATCATGGCCAAAGATGCAATCGTTCCGATGGGGTTGGCCAAATTCTTCCCGGCAATATCTGGTGCGCTGCCATGTATTGGTTCAAACATCCCCACGGTCGAGCCAATACTGGCTGAGGGCAGCATGCCAATGGACCCGGTGAGCATCGCCGCTTCATCACTTAAGATATCTCCAAACAGATTCGTGGTAACGATCACATCAAACTGCTTCGGATTTCGCACAAGTTGCATCGCACAATTGTCAATGTACATGTGGCGGAGTTCCACTTCAGGATAATTTTTATGTACCTCGATCACGACCCGTCGCCAGAGTTCAGAGGATTCAAGTACATTGGCTTTATCAATAGAAGTAACGAGACGGCGGCGTTTCTGAGCCGCTTTAAATGCCACGTGTGCAATCCGCGTAATTTCTTCCGTGGTATAGACCTCGGTATTCACGCCTCTATGACCCGTCGGGGTTGTTTCGATCCCCTTTGGTTGTCCGAAATAAATTCCTCCAGTCAACTCCCTGACAACCAGCACATCAATGCCGTCAATCACCTCAGGCTTCAGAGTTGACGCCTGAATCAAGGCCGAATAAATTTTCGCCGGACGTAAATTGGCAAAAAGTCCAAGCTGTTCTCGAAGCCCCAACAAGGCTCGCTCCGGACGACGCTCGTAGTCTAAGCCTTCCCACTTTGGTCCGCCAACCGCACCCAACAACACGGCATCGCTCTCCTTGGCTAATGCCAAGGATTCTGGCGGCAATGGAATCCCTGTCGAATCAATGGCCGCTCCACCTACCTCCGCATATTCACATGTAAACGCATGACCAAAACGTGACCCAATCGCATCTAAAACTTTAATGGCTTCTGGAACAATTTCCTGTCCAATGCCATCGCCTGAAAACACCGCAATTTTTTTCTTCATTGTCTTCGCCTCAAACTAATAAATCTATAAGGAGTATTAACACAGTGGAACCTTCTGCTCAGCACGCGCATGTCGCTCCATCAGCGACGTCAACTTATTGAGCGCGTTCAAGTAGGCATACGCCGATGCCACAATAATATCTGTATTGGACCCGTGTCCCGTCACCATTTCCCCATTTTCCTCGACGCGAACTGACACTTCACCTTGTGCATCGGTTCCACCGGTAATGGCTTTCACAATGTAGGCTTTCAATTGACTCTTTGTTTGCGTCAGACCGGCAATCACTCGATAGACGGCATCAACCGGACCATCGCCCGTGCCAGATTTTTGAACAATAGCTCCCTCGACTTCAAGTTCCACCGTCGCCGTTGGTTCTTGTCCGACTCCGCTCTTAACCGATAGCCCTTTCAGAACATACCGTTCTGGAACGCGAATGGCCGCTTCCGAGACGATCGCCTCAAGATCTTCCTCAAATAATTCCTTCTTTTGGTCCGCTAAGCGCTTAAAACGATCAAAGGCTTCATTCACCTCTTGATCTGACAGCGTATAGCCTAACTTCTGCAATTCTTCTCGAAACGCATGGCGCCCCGACAATTTCCCCATCACCAACCGGCTGTGGGTTAATCCAATTGATTCCGGCTGCATGATTTCATACGTATTCTTTTCCTTGAGAAGACCATCTTGATGAATGCCAGACGTATGGGCAAAGGCATTGGCTCCTACAATAGCCTTATTCGGCTGCACGACCATTCCGGTGATTTTGCTCACCAGACGGCTACTTTTTGAAATTTCTTCAGTCAAAATTTGCGTGTCGGCATCATAAAAATCTTTTCGGGTCCTCAATCCCATGGCAATTTCTTCGAGCGACGCGTTACCAGCCCGCTCACCAATGCCGTTAATCGTACATTCCACTTGTCCAGCTCCGGCATAAATCGCGGCCATCGAATTCCCGACGGCCAAGCCCAGATCATTATGACAATGAACGGAGATAATCGCTTTATCGCAATTGCGAACACGCTCTCGAAGCGTTCGAATAATATTGCCGAATTCCTGCGGAGTGGTATAGCCCACGGTATCGGGAATATTCACGGTCCCAGCCCCTGCCTCAATCACCGCTTCGACCACTTCACATAAATACGAAAGGTCAGATCGTGTGGCATCCATCGGGGAAAACTCAACATCATCGACATAACTTCTGGCATGTTGAACCATTTCGACCGCTCGTATTCTCGCTTCATCACGAGTCATACGGAATTGATGTTTGAGATGAATATCCGAAGTCGACAGAAACGTATGGATACGCCGTTTGGGTGCACCTTTGAGCGCTTCCCAGGCTCGATCAATATCTTCTGGTTTTGCCCGTGCCAAGCTGCAAATCACGGGGCCTTCAACTTCTTGACCAATTCTCGTAATGGCTTCAAAGTCACCTGGAGAACTAAAGGCAAATCCAGCTTCAATAATGTCGACATTGAGCCGGGCGAGTTGTTTTGCCACCAGGACCTTTTCCTCAATATTCATACTCGCGCCAGGAGATTGCTCTCCGTCCCGCAATGTCGTATCAAAGATCCTGATCAACCGTGCCATAGCCGATACCTCCTCATGATAAAAAAGCCTTCCTCCCGATCGGGACGAAGGCTAGTTATTTCACCCAGGCACCCGATCGAACTTACACTATACTTTTCCTAGAAGAAAAAGACATTGACTTGTATGCATCAACTCGACCTGAGACCTTAAGAATGTACAGAATTTCATACCCATTCTACGTCTCCTTGGATTCTTTCAAAGAGTCCTTGACTCCCCCGGCCGAGTCCTTCTGTCGACGAAATGTTTTCGTAAGTGCTTGATAGCCTTGATCAACCACACCTGAAAGCGCATAGGTTCCGAAAAGCACCAATAACATGAGCTGCGGATAGGCTAAGACCGCCATTAACACCAAAATCGCGTACACCAAATAATTGAAATGATGACTTTCACGAAACTTGAGGTCTTTGACACTCCGATAATTAATCGTGCTCACCATCAGAAATGATAACAGCAAACTCAAGACCAACCCAAAAATTGGCCGAACGGCATCGCCTAAAGGAAGCACATGATGGTCAAAAATCACCAGGGATGCAATGACACCAGCAGCGCCTGGAATGGGCAGTCCCGTAAACGCCTTACTATCATTTGATGCCGCTGATACGTTGTACCGAGCAAGCCGCAACGCACCACATGCCACAAAGGCAAACATGACAGCCGCTCCCAGCATGGTCGGAGTATTCAACGCCCAAGCATAGATCACGAGGCCCGGAGCCACTCCAAACGAAATCAAATCGCCCAAGGAATCGTACTGCAACCCAAATTGGCTGGTGCTCTTCATGAGACGGGCAGAAGTCCCATCTAAAGTATCAAACACAATCGCAACAAAAATGGCGATGGCCGCCGCCTGAAAATTTCCGTCGAAGACAAAGAGGATCGACGCCAATCCGCTAAACAAGTTACCGGTTGTCAGAAGATTAGGGATGAGATACACCCCTCGTCGTCTTTTAGGTTCTTTTATAAATGATCCACGCATGCTTGTGTCTTCTTAAAAAGTTTTGTCATGGTCTCGTCGTAACTCATGTATTTTACCAAAATAATGGCCTGAGAGAAGTGGTGTCATCTTTTATCGAGTTATCTGTTCGCTAGGCTAATTCCGCTAAGATTGACGCCCCGCCTTTCACTCGATCGCCTGTTTTAACAATAACTTGACTTTCTTCAGGTAAATACAAATCCATCCGTGAACCAAATCGAATCAGACCAAACCGGTCACCTTTGGCCACACGTTCACCCGGGGTTGCCCAACAGACAATTCGCCGGGCAATCAGTCCAGCGACTTGGACGCACAGAACTTTCTTGCCATCAGATCGTTGGATCATCAACGCATTTTGTTCATTTCGTATCGTCGCATCAGGTTTACTGGCCGGAATAAACTGGCCAGGCTGATAAGCCACATCACAGAGGATCCCCTCACAGGGCACTCGATTGATGTGGACATTAAATATGTTAAGAAAAATACTTATCCTGATACTTTGGGATTTTAGAAATCGTGATTCATATTCCCGCTCAACCGCCACGACAAGCCCATCTCCCGGGGACACGATTAACTCATCGCCTGGAGGAATGACACGAGCAGGATTGCGAAAAAACCAAGCACAATAACTCGCAAGTGCTCCCAATGCCAGTGCAGGTCCCATCCAACCCACGACACCTGCCGCCACGGCAGGCGCTCCTGCCCCTAAAACAAAGGGAATCCCTTCGCGCGCAATCGGTATTCCCACAGCACGATCAGCCAATGATTGTATCTCCCACCTTCACAGAGAGGTCACACAAGAAGACCGATCAATTTTTGCTTTGGTCAACGAGTTTATCTTTTTGCAGCCAAGGCATCATTCCTCGAAGCTTTTGACCGACTTCTTCAATGGGATGGTCTTCGCCCTTCTTCAAAAGCGCATTGTAGACAGGCCGATTCGCCTGATTTTCTAACACCCACTCCCGTGCAAACCGTCCGCTTTGAATTTCAGACAAAATTCGCTTCATCGTCTTTTTAGTTTCCGCCGTTACAACCCGCGGCCCTCTCGTGACATCACCATATTTGGCTGTGGTGCTAATCGAGTAACGCATATTCGCAATGCCACCCTGATATATCAAATCAACGATCAATTTCACCTCATGCAAACATTCAAAATAGGCCATTTCGGGAGAGTAGCCCGCTTCGACGAGTGTTTCGTAGCCAGCTTGAATCAAAGACGTGAGTCCGCCGCATAACACCGCTTGTTCACCAAATAAGTCCGTTTCAGTTTCTTCTCGAAAATTTGTTTGAATCACACCGGCTCGAGCCCCACCGATGGCACTCGCATATGCCAACCCAACTTTTGTCGTATCACCACTGGGATCTTGATGAACAGCCAAGAGACAAGGCACGCCGCTCCCATTCGAGTATTCAGAACGAACAAGATGTCCTGGCCCTTTCGGCGCGACCATAAACACATTGGTTTTTTCCGTTGGTTGAATTTGGCCAAAATGAATATTAAATCCATGGCCAAAAGCCAGATACGCCCCATCTTTCAAATTCGGAGCAATATCCTTTTCGTAGATCGCCGCTTGAGATTCATCCGGAGCCAAGATCATCACGACATCCGCGTCTTTCACGGCATCAGCCGTCGGCATCACTTTCAATCCAGCCGCTTCAGCCTTTCGCCAAGACGAGCCTGCTCGCACACCAACGACAACATTAACCCCGCTTTCGTGTAAATTCAAAGCATGGGCATGTCCCTGACTGCCAAAGCCGACGATCGTCACTTTTTTCTTTAAAATGTCTTGTTGATTCGCATCTTTCTCATAAAAAATATTCATAACGGACTCCTAAAACATCCAAAAGGGTTGGGCTATATTCTCCGAAAATAATCAGGCCGGAGATCGTTGAAAATGATACGTTTTAGTTCACTTTGGCAAGTGGCCGGGATTGAGCACTCGCGGTACGAGTCGGCTCTCGTCCAATAGCGACCCTGCCCGTTCGAACCAGTTCTTTAATGCCGAGCGGTTGAAGGAGATTAATAATCGCTTGGACTTTTCTGACATCTCCAGTCACTTCAATGGTGTAAGACATCGGCGAGGAATCAACAACATTGGCTCGAAAAATATCGGCAATGCGAAGAGCCTCGGCACGATCTTCGGGACGGGTATGCACTTTAATGAGGGCTGTTTCTCGTTCAACATATTCACTTTCACTAATATCAACAACCTTGATGACGTCAATGACTTTATTTAATTGCTTTAAAATTTGCTCAATAATTCGCTCTTCTCCAGATGTCACAATGGTCATCATTGAGATGGACGGATCAAGAGTCGGCGCAACCGAAAGACTCTCGATATTAAAACCCCGTCCACTGAATAACCCAGCGACACGAGACAGGGCCCCAAATTTATTTTCTATCGTGAGGGAGATAATATGTTCCATATGCGAATAAACCTATGATCGTATTTCTAAAGTGTCAGGGATATCTTCAGCTATGCATGGCTTGAGTCAAAAAAATTGTCAGGAAAGGTCGACGTTCTTTGACAAGATGACTCGAAGCACGGCTTTAAGCCGTCAAGATTGGATCTTTGCCTTGCTGAGTTTTTTTCTTGCCGGTCGGTTGAGGTTTTTTTAAATCCGGCGGATCAGCCAACAGCATTTCATGATTACTTCCGCCAGCCGGAATCATTGGATAACAATTTTCATATTGATACACCGGAACATCGATCACGACCGGCCGATCAATGGACAAGGCTTCTTGAATCCCAGCATCCACCTCACTGACTTTTTCGATTCGTACACCCGCTGCGCCGTAGGCTTCGGCTAACTTCACAAAGTCAGGATGTTGATCAAGATAGCTGGAGGCATAACGACCTTCATAAAACAAGTCCTGCCATTGACGAACCATCCCATGAAATCGATTATTAATTACAAAGATTTTCACAGGCAGTTTCTCAATTACAGCGGTCGCTAGTTCTTGCGTGTTCATTTGAAAACTGCCATCTCCGGCGATGCAGAGAACTAAGCGATTTCTAAACGCGGCTTGTGCTCCCATGGCGGCGGGGAATCCAAACCCCATGGTCCCAAGTCCCCCCGACGTCAACCACGTTCGCGGTCCGGATAATTTGAAGAACTGAGCGGTCCACATTTGATGTTGTCCGACGTCGGTCGAAACAATTGGATCACGCCCTTCCGTCAGCTTATACAACCGTTCAATCAGATACTGCGGTTTAATCTGGCCTTCTGGATCTTGGTCATAATGTAAGGGATGCTCAGTCTTCCATTTTTGGAGTTGATCCCACCAAGGTTTCCGGAGATCTCGTTGATTGCCATTGACCGTCGCTCGAAGAATCGTATTCAGTTCCTCCAAGACTCGCTTACAGTCGCCAACAATGGGAATGTCAACATGAACATTCTTCCGAATGGAGGTTGGATCGATATCAATATGAATGACCTTGGCTTGAGGACAAAACTCGGAAACCTTTCCCGTCACTCGGTCATCAAACCGAGCCCCAACAGCAATCACCAAATCAGAATAATGCATGGCCATATTAGCAACATAGGTTCCGTGCATACCCAACATGCCAAGGGAGAGCGGATGGGTACCAGGAAACCCGCCTAAGGCCATCAATGTCATATCGACTGGAATCTGAGTCATCTCAGCCAACTCAAGCAACTCTTTGGAGGCACCTGAAAACACCACGCCTCCGCCAACATACAAAATTGGACGCTTGGCCTTTGTAATCGCTTCAGCCGCTTGCTTAATTTTCCAACGACTCCCCTCATATGTGGGACTATAGCCACGGATCGCGACTGAGTCAGGATACTTAAAGTCCGCTTTATCCATGGAAATATCTTTGGGAATATCGACTAAAACAGGCCCAGGGCGACCGGTCGACGCAATATAAAATGCTTCCTTAATGGTCACCGCTAAATCATTGACATCCTTCACCAAGAAATTATACTTGGTACATGGACGGCTCAGCCCAATATTGTCGGCTTCCTGAAATGCATCATTCCCAATCAGCGCAGTCGGCACTTGGCCTGAAAACACGACGATGGGAACAGAGTCCATATAGGCATCAGCAAGAGCGGTAATTACATTCGTCATCCCAGGACCAGAAGTAATCAGCGCGACGCCAGGCTTCCCCGTCGCCTTTGCAGACCCGACGGCCATAAACCCAGCTCCTTGCTCATGACGAGTGAGAATCACTTCAATATCTTTTTGTTGGTGCAGTACATCGAAAATCTTGAGGACCACACCGCCTGGTAAGGCAAAAATGGTTTTTACGCCTTCGCGTTTCAATGACTCAAGAAAAATTTCAGCACCTGTCAGTTGCATGATGACTCACCCTCTTGTTATGGACTCCCTCACGTCAGAGCCTGCGTGTGTGTTTAAAATGTAAGGTCTACTGCGTAGAAAAATCCTCAGGATTTAATCGTGAGTTTAAAAGACTTTGTTAAGCATTTGATGAATATGGCATGATATTCTTCCTCTATTTGACAAGTCAACAACCATTCTAACATGGAATAGCCGTCCAACCAACTGTTTCAGGTAATTCATCCATGCCTCTCCAGCCGACCGTCTACCCATAATGTTTGATGACGAACTTGACGAACTCACGAGAAAACACCTTCGACGCCAGCTCAAAACCGTCAACTCTGCGACTGCCCCCACCATCACGATCGACGGGAAACCTGTTATCCAACTGGCCTCCAATAACTACTTAGGCCTGGCCAATCACCCGGCAGTAAAAGAAGCCGCGATCCAGACCATACAACACTATGGCGTGGGCTCGGGAGCTTCACGTCTAATTTCAGGCACACAAACCCCACATCACGGGCTGGAAACCGCTCTCGCTCAATTTAAAATGACAGAAGCCGCCCTGACCTTTGGTGCCGGATACAGTGCCAACACAGGGATTATTCCCACATTAGTCGGATCGCAAGACCTTATTCTTGCAGACCGACTTTGCCATGCCAGCCTCATCGATGGGTGTCGAATCAGCCAAGCCACCCTTCGAGTCTTTCATCACAATGACACGAAACATCTCAAGCAACTCCTCGAAAAACGATCTGGCGCAGAGAAAACGCTGATTATTACGGAAGGGATTTTCAGCATGGATGGGGATATCGCGCCGCTTCCAGAAATCGCAACCCTGACCAGTGAGTTTCAAGCGACCCTATTAGTTGATGATGCCCATGGCACGGGAATCATGGGGGAACATGGACGTGGGATAGTCGAACATTTTGAGATAGATCCCAATGTGCTCATTCAAATGGGGACACTCAGCAAAGCCTTAGGCACAATCGGCGGATATGTGGTTGGTTCTCACTCATTGATTGATTACCTCATTAATACATGCCGTTCATTCATCTATACGACCGCTCCTCCGCCTTCTATGGCCGCAGCAGCCCAAGCGGCCATCAACATTATCCAATCTGACCCAGGCCGTCGAGCACGGCTTTGGCAAAACCGCGATCAGCTCTATCAGGGCCTTAAGACCATGGGCTTTCAACTCACCAACACCCAAAGCCCCATTCTTCCCATTATCCTGAGTGATCCTCAACTCGCAGTATCCATGAGTGCAAAGTTATTAGAGCATGGAGTCTATGTTCCGGCCATTCGCCCGCCCACCGTCCCGAAAGGAACGAGCCGTCTTCGCCTCACCATTACCTCAGAACATACACCCGAGCACATCGAAACGGCCCTTCACGCATTCAGGCAGGTCTACAAATTAATCTCCCCAACAACATAAACTACGGCTACTCTCCTTCAGCCAGCACTACGACATAAAAAATGATTGCCATTGTCATGCGTTATCATGACATCTTAAAGGCTTATCGTTGAAAATTCCGAAGGTTAAACTGCTGAACGGTTCGGCCAAGATCGATGACCTGCCCGACTCGACGAATCTCAGGGTTAAACACGACAGGGCGAGGAAGCGCAAGCGGGTAATCAGTCAGTCGCTCTTCTCCTGACTTACCGAGGACAAAGACAATGCCGTTCCATTCTTCTAGAAATCGATAGACACTCATCCGTAAATTCCCACGAGAGGGGTCTGCCAAATACACCAGGCCCCGATCAATGCCACGCAAAACGGCAAAATGTTTATACCCCAGTGGTTCGATAAACACGATGACTGGAGCCGTCAGCTTTGCCAACTGCTCAACTGTCAATTCAAAACCCGCAGCACGAAACCCTTTAATCTGTGCAGCTTTTTTTAAGTCTAGCAACGAAAACCCTTGGATAGACTTCGTTGGCCATTCCTCAACAGAAATTTGCTGTTTGAGAAGATTCAGCAATTCAGACTCAGACGTCTCTTCGCCATAGTAATAGAGAAGAAGTGTAGCGAGTGCAGCAGCACCACAAGAATAATCTTCTTGTTGTTTCACCACATGACGATCACGCAGTTCTTTCAAGGAATGCCGTTTCACTCGTGATAATTGAAATTCAGACTGACCGGTCTTATTACTCAGCGGTCCTACACAGCCGGACAACCACCCAAAACATAAGAGAAGCGACAGAAGAAACAAAGAGGGCTTGGAAATTCTTAGCTTCATAAAGAACAGCCTAAAAAAACATTTATCTTCAGAATCGATAGGGAAACCGCAATCCAAAGGTAAAGTCATTGGATTCATCGGTCAGCCCAGCACCAATAACTGGCTCAATGGAGAAATGACGATCCAGAAGAATCGTTGTCGCCAACAACAAGGTCGCGACTTCTCGGCTCGATCGCAACATTTGCGTGCCGCGTTGACGGCTCCGCCCCAGAAAGGCCCCACTGAGTTGCGCATTCAAACTCACGCGATCATTTAACGAGAATCCAACACCGAATCGATATTCAACAATGTTTCCTGGATTGAAGCCTTTTCGTTTGACGGTCTCCGTATAACCAACTCTTGCAAAAATTACAGCAGGATCGAGCGTTTTCACAAACGTCAGCCCTCCCCCCACATTCCAATGCCCCGAGCCTCGAAGCGATTGCCCACCTGTGCGCGACTTCACATTCACATCAAGAATGACATCTGGCCTCCCTGACGCTTCTCCTAATACCTGATAACGCAAATCTCCACTCACATCCCCAATCCCGCGGTCCTCATCTCGTACGGACGTCATGCCAACCAGATCATTGGCTTCTTGCAAGGCATTGACGAACACTGGAACTTGGAGCCCAAGCTGCAAGCCGTCCAGTAACCCATACTGAAGATTCAGCGAATTATCCCACGTTCTTGATTTCAATTCGAGATTCACGAACTGAGACTCATTACTACTATAAAGGCTGGAAAATTCCAAAAGCAGTTCGCCTTGGCCAAAGACAATTTTTTCTTGACGCAAAAATAAATCACGCGACTCTTGAAATTCCGCTGCCTCTTCACGTCGGTCACCTTCCAATGACTGCGCCCACACAGACATCACATGCACCAAAAGGATGAACCCAACACACAAGAAGACAGAGCGCCATTGCCGCGGATGACATCTCATCACAGTAGATCCTAATTTGCAGGCATGAAAAATTGGGGAAATGATATAAAGCAATTGGGCCTTATCTTGTAAGTGATGGCCCCTTCTCGAGAACCACCACTCACAAGAAACCGAAGAGGAGAACACGTCACTCCTCTCCCACCACCGCTTAATATCCCATGACGTGCATGTTCAGATTTGCTGGATTCACAAGAATATCCCGCATACCGTCCATGTAGGGATATGGACACGACAAACAGACTGGACCCGGCCATGGGAACGGCCACTTTTTAATAATAATGATCGGGGCATCGGGGTTTGGCGTATAGCCACCGGCGACCGTATCCAATTGATCATCGGTGAGTGCTGTCATTGTTTGATCACCTGAACTCGTCAGGTGACTTAAGGCATGGAAACCTTCTGCCCCCGTCACCGCATGGTTTGTTTCGGCCATGGCCGTTCCAACACAGAACACAAGGGCTGCAGCGACAAGTACACATTGAAGTGTTCGCATAACATCTCCTTTCTACCGACTCCAGTTAGAGCACGGCATTGCTAAAGTGACTAAGTAAAGCACGAAACATTTGAATTGATTGCTGGTGCACCAACAATCAATTTCCGAGTTAAGCAAACGTCATACCGGACACACATCTCGCGACAATCCGTATTAAGCTACAGCACAAAAAATCACTAGGCATAGGGTAAATGACTGTTTTTAGATAACAAAGCCATACAGCGAAGTGCGACAAAAAGGCAGAGGCTCTCTCACCACAATTCCGGCAAAACGTATCTCATTGGATAAGGTCGTATCTCTTTCGATACGAAAGAAAGAAAAAGAAGAAATTAGAGAACGGAGGTCAAAGGTATGGTAATTGATATCGCGATGAGTTCATGAACACATTTCAAAACAACAGTAGGCACTAAGAGTAGTTTTCCACTAGACCCAGGTTAGATTTTTAAATCACTCCCTCTATACGTGTCATTTGTGCATGGTAAAATCATTCAAGTTCTAGTCATTCTATAGGTATTAACGGCATAGGCTAACCGCTTTATGCATTCACTTGATGGAGAACACCATGTCCTATCGCATGTTCTGGTTTTTATGTTTAGCTGTGCTGCTTCTACCAGTCGCAGCCGCCGCTCAAAAGACAAGTCTGACTGAAGCAGATCAACTCCCAATTTCGAAAGTCGTTCTCTATACGAGCGGCGTAGGGTATTTTCAACATGATGGAACCATCCAGGATCAAACGGACATTCAATTTCCCGTTCGAGTTGCAGAAATTAACGATCTTTTGAAAAGCCTTGTCGTCCAGGACTTTGATGGTGGCACCATTTCATCCATTCAATATCAGTCTCAAGACCCGCTGGCTAAAACACTGAGTTCATTTAGCCTCGATCTCTCGAATCATCCAACCTTGGGACAACTCCTCATTCAATTACGAGGAGAACCCGTTCAACTCACTACGACAACGCCTATTACTGGGACGATCGTCGGGGTCGAGAAAAAAGTTGAATGGAAAGAAACCGGAACGGACTCGCGACACATTGAAGTGGAATACCTGAATATTCTGGCAAGCGGAAGATTGCAGTCCATCCCGCTTCCCCTCATCCAGGACATTGAGATCTTGAATCACGCCCTCAACAACGAACTACAACAAGCCTTGGGCGTCTTGTCCCAGAGTCACGACCAGCAGAAAAAAACAATCGCCATCTCATTCGAAGGACAGGATGAACGGCGAGTACGAATGGCCTATCTCAGAGAAACGCCAGTCTGGAAAACATCGTATCGATTAGTCCTTCAGGGTGATGATGAACCATTTCTACAAGGATGGGGAATTATCGATAACACCACGGATCATGATTGGGATCAGGTACAGCTCTCGTTGGTCTCAGGGCGACCCATTTCATTCATGATGGATCTCTATCAACCACTCTACGCGCCTCGCCCATTCGTCCGACCGGAACTCCACGCATCTTTAAGGCCAAAGACTCATGGAGATAGTCTCTCCATGGAAACCGAAATGAAAGAAGAAAGTCAGATCGGTTCACGGAAAAACCGTACCCGAGCGAAACGATTCAACGACAGACAAGCCCCGCGCCCAGGAGACCAAGACGCCATGATGGGCTTTTCTTCCCCTGCAACGGCAGAGTCACGAACGGAAGCAGCCTGGAATCTTCAGCAAGGCGTTCAGGCCGTCGCCCAAGGTCAAGAAACCGGCGAACTGTTCAGCTACGTGATTCAAGCCCCAGTGAGTATTCCACGACATGGATCCGCTATGCTGCCCATTCTCAATCAAGCTGTCACGGGAGAAAAACTGTCCCTCTATAATTCGACCACGCACGCCAAACATCCGCTACAGGCATTCAGACTCAAAAACATTACTGACCTGTCCCTCATGCAAGGACCTATCACCGTCTTTGATGACAATGCCTATGCCGGAGATGCACAGATGAACGATTTAGCTCCCGGGCAAGATCGACTCATCAGCTATGCCTTGGACCTGAACACCGAAGTCCACCGAAAACCGACTCCACTCGCACAAGAACTCATCTCCGCGAAACTCCGAAAAGGCGTACTCATCGCCACACGAAAAGCACTCAATACCACGATGTACACCGTCACGAACCGTAGTCAGAAACAAAAAACCGTGCTTGTCGAACATCCCTACCGCTCTGAGTGGAAACTCGTCGACACCATCACGCCAGTCGAGCAAACACGAAGTATGTACCGCTTTGCCATGACCGTCGAAACTGGAAAAACAGAATCATTAACTGTCCAGGAAGGGAAATCACTTGAAGAAACGGTGAGCCTCATCACCTCTGGACACGACATCATCGGCGTCTATCTTAAGGCTCAACAGGTGAGCGCCGACGTTAAGACCGCACTTGAACGTGTCGTCGAACTGCGGCAGCAACTCTCTCTCACACAAGACGCCCGCCAACAACACGAGTCTCGAATCACGAACATTGCCAAAGATCAAAAACGAATCCGGGACAATATGCACCGCCTCTCCCAACAAAGTCAGCTATACACACGATATGTCAAAAAACTCCACGAGCAAGAAACAGAACTTGAAACAATTCAGCAAGAGATGGACGCTCTAGTCAAAAAAGAGGTTACACAAAAACACGCACTCGAAGAATTTGCGGTGGACTTGGACGTAGGTTGATCGATAGGCAGACTGCGAACGAAAGCGCATTCAGGAATAGCTATCCAGGAGAAGCGGTGAAAAGACCTCATTGATCCGCACGAGAAAACAAGCCTCAGCCCCTCTATGTTTTCTCTTTTTCCTTCAATGATCCAGTGAATTTACGAGTCTGGTGTCAAGACTCGCTTTTTGACCTGCAATCGATTTTCAACAGCCGAGGCTCCGGCTTCAAACGCTTGCTGTTCGGCAATCACTCGTTGCGGCGCATGTTCGACAGAGCCATTCAAAATGGCGGTTCCATCCTTCACCGTTGCCACAATATCCTGCTCTGACAAATACGGGTTCCACCACACCTGATTTTCAATATCCAGTTGGATGTCTCCATCGGTTTTTTCTTCTTCTCGAGTCGCAAATTCAATTTGATTCTGCAAGGCATGTACGCCCCGGATACGGGAAGACACATTTTCAGCCCGATGACGTTCGTAAATCGAATCTACTGTTCCAGTCAGGAGGGCCGTTCCTTTCCGGACAGCCACCGACAGCGGAAACCTTGCCAGGACAGGGTCATGCTTAAAGGCATTCTGAATACGAGCACGGATAGCTTGATCAGTCATGGAAGAACTGGTTTGAACCGTGAGTTTATTCTTCACATCACGAACACCAACGGTGTGCTGTACATCCTCTTCCGCTTCCCGTTTGATGGACAGAAACGGCACTGTACCTGTGAGAGTCACAATTCCGTGTTTAACCGACGCGCGAATGTCGAACAAGGCCAGACGAGGGTCATATGCCAAGACACGATGAATGGCCTCAGTGATATCCTCATCCGTTGGAGTTGGACGGTGGGAACGAATCATGGGGTCCTCGCTTCCTCCCATGACTTCGACTCCATTGATCTGCACATCCCGAACGCCTGACACCCGAGCAAGCTCTGCTATCCGGTGCTTTTCATACACGCTTCGCACGCGACCACTCAATATCACCACACCATCCTGAACGGTCACCTTCACTAACTCAGGTCTTTCCACCCATACATCAAATTGATATCGACGAATAATTTCTTTCTGGATGACGGAGTCCGTTCTCCCTTCAACCAAATGGACAGTCAACGCATCTCGAACAGCCTGAACACCTCTCACCATTTTCGCAACACTCAGAGCTGACTGCTTCTCCTGCCACGATTGCAACTGACCTTTTAAGGTGACGACACCTCGCTTGACCGAGATGTCAAGGTCTTTCAACTCAACCACAGGATCTTCACGAAACTGATGTTCCAGCTGTTCCTGAATCGTCGAATCTTTCGTCTTTCCCACTGGGCCAACGGAAATACGATCGATCACACCACGGACCCCTCGGATCACCTGGGCTAATTCACCGGCGCGTTCCTGTGCCCACAAGCTCTCTGCCGTACCTTTCAGCGTGGCCACCCCCTCATGGACCGAAACCTCGATAGCAGAAAATAGCCGGCGGCTGACCCGCGAAAACTTCTTTTTGATAGCCACCGTTATTCGCGCATCATCCACAGTGGCAGCACGCTCTGCTTCCCTCACAGTGGGGCGAGAGTCCATCTCAGCGTCAGAAATATCAAGACTGGTGTCGTCCACCCGTTCTGAGGCAAACCCAAGAAAACTACCAAGGCCCACAACAGCCACGAATACAAGAAATTGGAAGCGGAAGTGCATACTTTTAACCATCCTAAAAATGAATAAGGGGGTGATCATCTACATTATAAAGAGAAAAGTTGATAAAACCAGTTGATAAATGACACATCTTCAACAAAAAAATGTCTCAACTCGAGTATCAATTCGAATCACATACAATCCTCAGATGATGATCTTCTTTCAATTCATGAGTCACGCGAACTGTTCGCGGCTACCCCATCAACAGTCTGACGGTTAGCGTAAAATCCGTCCAGGATTGGCTGAGCAGCCTGAACAATAGAGGCGCTCATGTTCTCCACGTGCTGTTGGTGAAATAAAAAAATCCTGCGAATGCGGCCGTCACATGCCCTGGTGTACCAACACCATAATTTGAAAAAAATAGCTAACATGATATTCTATATAAGTGAAGCCGACGAAAGTGTAAAAGCAATCTATGACCTGTACCCAAGATCCCTAAGTGAAGGGTATCCCGTATGACAATCAATGTCGGAGACTTTGTCGTCTTTACGAAATCAAAAACATCGACTCAGCCCAGTCCGCGCGCGCAAGAAATCTATCCCGCCCAGCACGGAGAGACCTATTCCTACACGATTAACAAGTTTTGGAAAGTGATACAGGTCTTTGAGGACGACACAATCGAAATCGAAACACGTCGGGGGAAACGACATCGACTGGACAAGAATTCCCCTCTGCTACGCAAGGTCACACTGTGGGACCGGTTGCGATTCCGAGACCGGTTGTTTTAAGGCCAGGTCAAACAGACTCGACAAGCTTTTCTATTCCTCCCTTGCTTCTCCCTCTCATCTCTTTAGTCGTACCACGTCCAACAGCTCGGGGCAGACAATCATACACGCTCCTCTGGGTCTGGTTACACTCGAAACATTAACCTAGTTGAGCATTTGTGCCGAACCCGTTTTTGACTCCACAGGGCCCGCAATAACCAACTGCCCCCTCATGATCGGATGCAACTCACAATGATAGGGATAACGACCAGGTGCAAGACCTGGCACCGAGAAACTACCGTTAGGCGGTACCGCTCCGGAATCAAAAAGACACGGACCTTCTTTGTCACAACCGTCATGCCGGACAGTATGAGAGGAAGCGGTGGGATTATTCCAATGTATCGGCGTTCCCGATTGGATAGTCGCCTCAAATGGACGATAATAGGGGGCCCAACTCTCCATATGAATACTGACAGGCGAAGAATGAATTTGCCCAAACCCCACACCATAAATTAGAAACAGTATACCCAGTCCTAACAACGTTGTGAGCAATCTCCTTTGCTGAACCATGACCATATCTCCTTTATCTAGCTCGTTGCATTCACCGAACGATGTGGTGTTATCAACTGGCCTTTTCTCAATTGTAATCCCCAAGACCGTAAAAATTCGATTCAGGGGATAACCGATTCTCATAAACAATCGGTAAAAAATTTGCGAACTCGCATAAGTTTTTCATAAAATTCGAACTCCTCAAGATCGCAACGGCATCAAACAGTAAGAAGAGGCGCCCGCCGCCAGCAATAACTCAAATCCATCTCTTTCACAGGTCCTTACAAAAGACTGAAACCGACAGGCCATAGACAATGCCAGGAGGAGTCGTCCTGAGAAAGAGAAGAATCGGCATCATGATTTACTCAGGAGATGGGGGGTCTAGGTGGCTTCAGCATTGAAGCGATACCCCACACCGAGATCGGTCAAGATAAATCGCGGTTTAGCAGGAGTTTTTTCAATTTTCTTTCTTAACTGCCTCACAAGAACGCGAAGGCTTTGCGTGTCGTCTTCGTGCCCAGGCCCCCACACGGCCGAAAGTAGCATTCGACGGGTGAGGACTCTCCCAGCGTTTTGTACCATATATTTCAGAAGTTCGTATTCCATCGGTGTCAGCTTAATGGGTTCACCACTCAAACGTAATGCACGACGTTCGAAATCGATCTCGAGATCACTAAACGTGAGAACAGGGTTGATGTCCTTAGAACCGACAACCCGACGCAGCACTGATCGAATTCTCGCGATCACCTCCTCAGTACTAAACGGTTTCGTGACGTAATCATCAGCCCCATATTCTAAGGCCTCTACTTTTATTTTATCATCTCCAATAGCTGAAAGAAAAATGATGGGGATCGTTGACCGAATTCTAATCTTTTGAGTAAGTTCTAGGCCATCCATGCCAGGCAAGAGTAAATCAATGATCGCAACATCGGCAGGTCGCTGTTGTAACAGATCCAGCGCCCGCTCCCCGCTCTCAGCCGCAATCACCGTAAAGCCCCGTTCCTCCAAACTCAATTCTAAACACCGTCGAATTTCCCGTTCGTCATCAACGACTAAAATTCTTGCCCCTTTATTCATAATGAGCCCTATCCGGATCAGTGGTAGACGATGACACACGGTCTTGAGACTGAGCATGCAATGGCAGCGTAAACGAAAAACATGTCTGTAATGTAACAGTTGTCTCCACAGAAATAGTTCCACCATGAGCCTCAATGAGGCTTTTACAAATCGCCAGCCCTAACCCAGTCCCTCGAATATGACGCTCTCCTCTGGAACGAACGCGATAAAACCGATCGAATATTTTCGAAACCTCATCTTTGGGAATACCTTCCCCAACGTTCGACACATGGACTGCCACAAAATCATTCACCCGCCGCGCCGTTAACCCAATCGCAGAACCCCTCGTCGAATATTTCAACGCATTTTCTAAAAGATTAATAAGAACCTGTTGAATTTGAATCCCGTCAATAAACAATGGGGGCAAATCATCCTCTAAATCCAACTGTAATTCTCGTTGATCGAGATGTTTCCCCAGAACACCAATAGCACCCTCAATCAGGTCTTCCAAAAGTTCCCAGTCGCGTTTAGGTTTCAATATTCCAGCCTCGATTCGAGACATATCTAAGAGATTTTCGACCAAGCGGGATAAGTGATCAATTTCTTGATGAATGGACTGAACATACTCACCTCGAGGACTTGGCATGACGTTGATCGACGAGTCAAAAGCCCTCGAAACCATGGCCTTAATCGAAGTAAGCGGAGTTCGAAGTTCATGTGAAACCGAAGACAACAATGCCGATTTGAGCGTATCGCTTTGACGCAATGCAAGAAGAGCCTGGGCTTCACTTTGACGTAAATCTTCTTGCATTCTTTGCCGCGCAAGGATCTCACGCTCTTTTTCTTTATTCGCCCTCAATACCTGTAGGGCCAACAACATTCCAAGCAACCCGACAAGACACACGACCACGACCTGCCACTCGACCATCATCGTCACTTTGGCGCGTGACTCCGCAGCCAGCATCTTCACCGCATCATCCGTAACGGTATGAAGCGTCACATTGAGACTGCGCAGTTCATCCAACACTTCTTGATAGGATGGGCTAGTCGGCTCTAACTCCAAAAACACATCAGCTTTATTCGTCAAAGTCTCAATCAAGCGTCTTTGTTCTTCCAGCTTCTCTCGAATCGCGTTAGTAGGAGCCGGCGGCAGGTGTTCC
>BQIX01000010.1 GCA_021604145.1 Nitrospirales bacterium | reverse complement strand
CCCGCCACAGTTTTTGGCGGCGATGGCACTGCTGTGAAGACCTATCCCATTGCCTTTCGTTTTGGTTGTAAACCCCTGAGCGAAGATGCGAGTGAGATGCTCTGATGGTATTCCCACCCCGCTGTCTGTAACCTGAATTTGCAAAAATCCCTCCTGCTCAGGACAAGATTCAATACGCAATGTCAGGCGATGATGTTCCCGCTCTTGCGCCATCATCGCTTGCTTGGCATTGCAAATGAGATTCACAAGGATTTGGAGCACTTGATGTTTGTCGACAACGACTCGCGGTAGGTCGGAATATTCTTGGACAATCTCAATGTGACATTCTTCTAGTTCTCCACGACTGATCATAAGGGCTTGTTCGACCAAATCGGCAAGACGAACGGGTTCCAGCACCCCGCCTGGTTTCGCGATGCTTTGTTGCGCATTAATGATTTGCATAACGTGGTTTACTTTGGAAACCAGGGATTCCGCTTCCGTAACGGTCTGTTGAACGCGGGAAGATAAATCTTTGCCAAGTTCATCAAGAAATTGTGGGATCAGTTTGCCTTTAGGGTCGTTGGTGAAAAACTGGCCAAGTTGATCATGATGGGTTTGCAGCATGGTGGCGACACGGCTAATTTCCTGGACATGTGACTGCCGTAGAGATTGACAGATTAATCCCGCCGATACATTGATACTTGTCAGGACGTTTCCCACATTATGGAGAATATTGATGGCAATATCAGCCATGCCTAACTGGCGAGAGGTTTCCAAGAGTTTCGCATGGAGAGTGTCTCGTTCGACCTGAGCCTTTTTCCGCTCTCTGGCATGACGAATCACTCGTTCGAGTAGCGAGGCGTCAATTTGCCCTTTAATGAGATAGTCTGCGGCTCCCAGTTGTATGGCTTGGAAGTCAATGTGTCGATCAGTAGTTCCGGTCATCATGATAATAGGGGTTTTACAGCCATACTGAAGTGCATCATGTAATAACTCAAGTCCTGTACGAGCGCCAAGACAGTAGTCGAGCAGACAGACATGATGATGGTTTTGCATGATTGAAGCGTGCGCCTCTTCATAGGAAGAGACCCAATCAATCTTAAAGTCGACACCTCGGATATTCGAGAGGAGTGAATGCGCGATGATGGCATCATCTTCTTCGTCTTCGATGAGTAGGAGGTGAATGGTCTCAGTTGCAAATTTTTGATCAATGGTTGTGGTCATGTTGCAATCGTCTTTTTCGAAAATATCACGTGCGTCCTTGTTCACCCAGTGACGGATAGATTTACGTTCGGGTGTTCCAAGGCGGCTCGGACTGTGGCGAGAAGTTCTTCGAAGTCGAATGGCTTCTCGAAAAATGCTGTGGCGCCGAGATCGAGTGCTTGTTTATGTAAATGTGGCTCTTTGCTAGCAGTCAAAAATATAATCGGAATGTGAGCCGTCTTTGTCGAGGATTTGATGCGCTCAGCGACAGTTAAACCATTGCCTCCAGGCATGGTAATATCAAGAAGAATGAGATCTGGCGGTTGTTCCATGGCTTTTTGGATGGCCATGATCGCATCGTAGGCTGTAAGAACGTGATAACCTTTGGCATTCAATCGAACGCTTAAGGCTTTCACAATGCGTTCATCGTCTTCGACAACCAAAATATGTTTTTGCATAATGGCCTCTCTTTCTTGCTTCTTTTACGATTCGGGTTGAGGGGATTTACGAAGAGTAAAGAAAAATGTACTTCCCGTACCAGGAGAACTTTGGACTGACAGCGTTCCTCCGTGAAGCTTCACCAATTCTTGAGATATATAGAGTCCAAGTCCCAAGCCGGCGACGGATGGTGAGGCATCATTTCGAATTTGATAGAGACGATCAAAAATATGCTCAAGCTGATCGTTGGCAATACCAGACCCTGTATCAGAAACGGCGATTCTTACCCGTTCCTCATCCACGAGATCATGGATGACCTCGACTGTCACCTTTCCGTCTTTGGACGTGTATTTCAAGGCATTCCCAAGGAGATTATTTAAGATTTGACGAATGCGGTGTTGGTCGATGATCACTTTTGGCAGATCAGGGGCAAGTGAGTATTTGAGTTCAATGCCTTTATGCTGTGCCATGGGAACGAGAGACGTCGTGACCTGATGAATCACATGGCCCAGGAAGTCTGGCTGAAGATTGACACTGAGCTTCCCGGTTTCTAGCCGTGTAATGTCAAATAGGTCATTAATATTTTGTCGTAGCGAATCACAGCAGCCGTCAACAATTTGTAAATATTCCTGTTGGGCTGGAGTCAGTGGTCCCGCGAGGCCATCGAGCATGATTTCAACAAATTCACTCGCCGCGGTGAGGGGCGTTTTAAGCTCATGAGCGAGCACATGATAAAACCTCTGAATTTCTTCATTTTTTCTTACTAGATTGGCATTAGCCTGTTGAAGTTGGTGATGATGATCGTCAAGAGTTTTTTGAAGCTTGCTTTTTTCGACGGCATGGCAAATGGCTCGTTCGATATTCTCGGAGGACATGGACCCTTTGGGAATATAGTCTGATGCTCCTGACCGCATAGCTTCCAAAACAATTGATTCACTTCCCTGTCCCGTGAGCAAAATGACGGGTGCCTGAAGTCCTCGACCATGAATTTCATGTAAAAGTTCAATGCCTGTGCGGGATCCGAGCTGATAGTCGACAAGATTAATATCATGGGTATCTTCATTGATCCTCGCCAATCCACGTTCATAGGATTGCTCCCAGTCCATCTCGAAGGGTGAACCAGGAACATCGGCAAGTAATGTTTGCGTGATGAGGGCATCATCTTCGTCATCGTCAATAAGTAATACCTTCACTACGTCTGTTCCATTATTTTGGGACGACCTCATTAATTCACCCTTATTCATCTGCTCTCTGTTGGTTACGTTTGAATCACATTCATGCCTGTTCATGGCACTTGCCACTAGGAGCCGACAACGAAAGAAGGGGGTAACTCAGGTGCCTGTATTCCGATGGAGGGGACGCAAGCGTGGAGGAGAGGTGTGGTAAGCGGCAACCGGGCGTACCTCTGAGTGAAACGATGTTTCACTGGGTTCCTTGGCTTTGCGTCCCATCCTTACGGATGGTTTGCTTTTTTCACTATATCTTCAGTTATCGGTTTGCCTGAGAGAAGCTTTAGGCGAAGTACGTCAGGGGCAAGAATGACGAAAGACGTCATGGGGTGGTGGAACAAGAGGTGTGGCCTTGCTCATAGTAAGGTATTGAATCATTTCATTAAAGACAGACCTGGTTCAAAGGTGTCTCAACACGATAGGGAGTACTTTCTTAAGCCGAGGTAACGATGGGCCGAACAATACATACAATAAGATGGACCACACATGATCTCAGCTCAATTACCTCCAAATGAACAACAGCGCCTGGCTGCGCTTGCTCGGTATCAGGTTCTCGATACGATGCCAGAAGCATCGTTCGATGACTTAACGAAGCTTGCGGCATATATTTGTCAGACACCTATTGCCCTGATCAGTCTGATTGATGAACACCGTCAATGGTTTAAATCGAAAGTCGGCATCACGGCGAGTGAGACCCCTCGAGACATGGCTTTTTGTGCTCATGCCATTCTTGAAGCCGGAGTGTTTGAAGTGACTGATGCGTCAACCGATGTGCGTTTTGTGGACAATCCCCTCGTGACAACAGATCCCAAAATACGGTTTTATGCGGGCTCGCCTTTGCAAACGTCCGATGGGATGTCGATCGGAACGCTCTGTGTGATTGACCAAGTACCTCGTACATTATCGAAGGAACAACGAGAAGCCTTGTCCGCGGTCTCGAGGCAAGTCATGACTCAACTTGAATTACGAGCACGCCTTAAACAGGGACGCCAGTATAAAGACTATTTTGAACACCTGCTTGAGCTCGTCCCGAACGGAATGCTCATGATTGATTACGATGGCACGATTCTGCAGGCCAATGGTCATGTCCTAGAGCAATTTGGCTATGCTCAAGAGGAATTGCTTGGGCAGCAAGTCGAAGTTCTTATCCCTGAGCGATTTCGTCATCACCACCCCCAATCGCGCAGAGCATTTTTATCCTCACCGATTGCTCGCAAGATGGGAAGTGGACGTGACCTGTACGGGGTTCGAAAGGATGGTTCGGAGTTTCTCCTCGATATTGGTTTATCTCCACTGACCACTTCAGAAGGGACTCGAGTCTTGGCTTCTGTTATCGATATGACGGCACGAAAGAAGGCCGAAGACGCATTAAGTCAAAGTGAGTCGCTGAATGCACTCATTCTAGAATCTGCGGGAGAAGGTATTTATGGGCTTGACGCTCATGGCAATACGACGTTTGTGAATCCTGCCGGAGCCGCCATGTTGGGATATTCGAGGGAAGAATTATTGGGAGTCCCGATGCATTCCACGATGCATCATACGAAAGCAGATGGAACACCGTATCCCCGTGAAGAATGTCCAATGTATGCGGCCTTCAAGGATGGGGTTGTCCATCAGATCGATCATGACGTCCTCTGGCGAAAAGATGGAACGAGTTTTCCTGTTGAATACACGAGCACCCCAATTCGTAATGAGCGTGAGCAACTTATCGGAGCGGTCGTGACCTTTCGAGATGTGACAGAACGTCAGCGCATACAGGAACAACTTCGTCTTGTCATTGAAGCGGTGCCAAGCGGACTGATTATCATCAATGAAGAGGGAGTCATTGTCTTAGCGAATCAGGTTCTGGAAGAACAGTTTGGGTATGAGCGAGGCGAGTTGCTTGGCCAGACCATTGAATGTTTGGTGCCGGAACGATATCGTGACAAGCATCCAGAGCATCGTGCCCGAGCATTTGCTCATCCTGAATCTCGAGTGCTCGGCGGAATTCGGGATCTCTATGGTCGGCGAAAAGACGGGTCTGAATTTCTTGTGGAAATTGGCTTGAGCCCAGTCCCGGCTGCGGTGGGAATGTTATTTCTTGCTTCAGTGATCGACGTGACGGCGCGTAAAAAGGAAGAAGAAACCTTATATCAATACATGAATGACTTGCACCGCTCCAATCAGGAATTGGATGATTTTGCCTATATTACGTCACATGACCTCAAGGAACCCTTACGCGGAATCTATAATTATTCCACGATTCTTCTAGAGGATTATGGCGACCAATTGGATGCTGCTGGCCAGTCCCGCTGCGAAGCACTTCTTCGCTTGTCGAAACGAATGGAAGACCTTATCAATTCGCTGCTCTATTTCTCTCGAGTGGGTCGCTCAGAACTTGCGGTTGGTCCGACTGATGTTCAGAAAATCCTTGATGAGATCATCGAGTCTTTGGATATCCGTTTAAAGGAGTCTGAGGTTGACGTACGCATTCCGAGATCCTTGCCGATCGTGACGTGTGATCATGTGCGAATTGGTGAAATATTCCGCAATCTGATTACCAATGCGATGAAATATAATGATAAACCTGAGAAATGGATTGAGGTAGGTTACATCTCTGCTGATGAAGTACCGCATGAATCATTATCTGAGAAGGATAGTCGTATTGCGTCTTCCTTCCAGTTACGAGATACGAATGACGAGATACCCCCAGAGAGTCATAAGCCTCTAGTCTTTTATGTTCAAGATAACGGGATTGGGATTAAAGAGAAGCATCTCTCGAGTATCTTTCGTATCTTCAAACGTTTGAATGGACGAGAGGAGTTTGGAGGCGGGACTGGGGCTGGACTGACTATCACCAAAAAACTGGTTGAACGTCATGGTGGAAGGGTCTGGGCTGAGTCGACGTATGGGGTTGGTACAACGTTTTTCTTTACCTTACAAAGGAGCGTACGTGATGGTATCGACACCGCAACAGCCAATTCTCTTGGTTGAAGATAGTCCAGAGGATTACGAGATAACCGTGCGGAGTCTGCTTGCTGCAGGGTTGAGTAATCCAATCAAGCAATGTACGAATGGAGATGAAGCTTTGGAATATCTACATCAGCGTAGAAAAAATGCCAATGATTCTATCTCGCCGCTTCCTGGAATGATTTTTCTCGATCTAAATTTGCCAGGTACCGATGGACGTGAAGTCTTGGCAGAAATCAAGCAGGACGTATACTTAAAAGTCATTCCCGTCATTATCTTGACGACGTCCACGGATGATCGGGACATTCAGGCTTGTTATGCCTTAGGGGCGAATAGTTATATCCCAAAACCTTTAGATTTCGAAGGGTTTATGAAGGCCATGTCACGTCTAAAAGATTATTGGTTTGAAGTGGTCGTGATGCCGAATGTGGGGGCTCCAATATGAAGAGAACTGAAATATGCGTGTTGATCATTGATGATTGTCAGGAAGATAGAGAAATTCTGCAGCGATATTTGCGGAAGAGTGTCCAACAGGCCTTTCGTATTCTCGAAACCGACTCAAGTGCGGAAGGTTGGGAGCTCTGCCAAAACGAACATCCTGACTGTGTCTTGTTAGATTATCAAATACCTGATGCCGACGGACTTGAGTTTATTGCGTTACTCAATCAGAGAGAGAATGCCCCCAGTATCCCGGTGTTGATGTTGACAGGGCATGGAGATGAAACGGTGGCTTCCGAGGCATTAAAAAATGGTGCGGCGGATTATCTCGTTAAAGGAAAAATTACGGCCGAAAGTATTGTTCGTGCGGTGACCTCGGCCATTGAAAAAACTGAACTTATTCGGAAAACTGAGCAGCAGCACATGGAGATCGAACGATCACAGTACGAGCTTGAGCAATTTACTCATCGCGCGTCGCATGACTTACAAGCTCCGGTGCGAAGAATTATTACATTTTTAGAACTGCTTCAAAAGGATTCGGAGGGGCATTTGAGCGACCGGTCTCAGGATTATATTGCCCGTTCCCTCAAAAGCGCTTACCACATGCGTCGCTTGATCAAGGATCTACTTGACTATTCGCTGTTGGGTGGTGCGTCGAAACCGTTTGTGTCGGTTAACCTCAATGATATTGTCCAAGAGGCGCTGACTCAACTCGAGCAGCCCATTCAAGAAACGCAAGCAAGCATTATCGTTGAGCCATTGCCAACGATGATGGGCAACGGACTCTTTCTTCAGCAATTATTTCAAAATCTGATTGGAAATGCACTAAAGTTTCGAAGCGAAAAGCTTCCGCATATCGACATCTCGGTAGGTGATGTAGGAACAAAATGGCAGGTTGCCGTGAGGGATAACGGCGTCGGAATTCCCAGGGAAGCTTCTCAGAAAATTTTTGATGTCTTTCAACGATTAGATAATGGATTAAAAGCTGATGGCATGGGAATCGGTCTGGCATTATGTAAGAAAGTCGTTGAGATGCATGGTGGTGACATTTGGGTTGACTCAGTTGAGCAGGGAGGGAGTCAATTTATCTTTACTTTACTAAAGAACGATGTGTGTCAATCGGAAATTCCAGCCTCCTCAACTCGAGAATGTCTGACCTCCCTTTCGCAGTAATCCTGGACTTGATCCGTCTCAAGGTCTTTGTCCTGAATGGTGTCACTTGCGGGTAGGTGAAAGTCGGGTAGTTGCAACCGCTAAATTTCTTATCATCTTCTGTTTTTAATATTCACTTTCTTCGGCTCATCCTTGTACTCGAAGCTCCCTCTACACACAGAGAGATTTATCCCACTCAATTTATCTATCGTCATATCCGATAATGGCTGACGGTTGAGTCATCTGGCTGATGTTAGGAGCTTGACTCTATCGTTTTTCGAACCTTCGCAATCAAGGCGTCAATTTGGTAAGGTTTTTGTAGAAAGTTGTACCTTCCCGTCCCTTGGAATCGTTTTGAAGCTTCATCTTCGTTATAGCCACTTGAGAGAATGAAGGGGACTTCTTGGCTGAGTTGGCGAATTTCTTTAAAGAGCTGAGCGCCATTCATCCGGGGCATTGTCAGATCAAGGAGGACGAGGGTGATTTCGTGACGATATCGTGAGTACACCTCAAGGCCTGCTTGTCCATCACTGGCCGTCAACACAGTCAATCCCATTTCTTCGAGTATAAGTTGAGACGCTAGTCGAACATCTTCTTCATCATCGACGACTAGGACGGTGCCTGTGCCTTTCCAGCAGAGGTCAGGGGTCTCTGATGTTGTTTTTGGTGCTGTTACGGAGGCAAGAGAAGGAAAGATGAGCCGAAAATGAGTGCCTTTTCCAGTATGACTGCTAATTGCAACGGCGCCGTTCAGGGTTCTGACAATCCCGAGCAAGGCAGCTAACCCCAGTCCTCGTCCCGTAAACTTCGTGGAAAAAAATGGATCAAAAATTTTTGGTATCGTTTCGGAATCCATACCCGAGCCTGTATCACTCACATCAATATAGATTCCACGAGATGAAGGGAGATTTCCTGTGACATACCAACCTTTTTGACTGGTCTCTGTACTCACTGCGCCAGTGGAAATGGTAATAATTCCACGGTTGTCTCCGATCGCCTCCG
The DNA here is from genome assembly GCA_021604145.1 of Nitrospirales bacterium. Classification (GTDB taxonomy): domain Bacteria; phylum Nitrospirota; class Nitrospiria; order Nitrospirales; family UBA8639; genus JAGQKC01. Next base: position 18,536 of record BQIX01000010.1, on the reverse strand, counting down.
ATGCGTTGGTCAGAACGCTGATGATGAGTTGCCGTAGCTGCGAAGGATCCGCTTCAATAAGGGGCACATCCTCTGTGAGATCATAATGCAATGTTGCGTGTTTAGAGATCGAGAGTCGAGTTAAATGTGCCATGTCTTTAATGAGCCGTGTGACATTGATGCGTTGGAGAATCGGCTTGCCTTTTCCGGCATAGGTGAGCATTTGATTGGCGAGTTCACCTCCGCGAAGTCCGGATACTTTTATCTGCTCTATATGTTGGCTGGCTGGATTTTCAGGGCCAATAGCTCGAAGCGCGAGACCGGCTCGTGCCACAATGGCCATGAGTAAATTGTTGAAGTCATGTGCAATACCTCCAGCTAGGACCCCCAAGCTTTCAAGTTTTTGGGCGTACTGCATTTGTGCGGTCAGGCGTTCACGCTCCTCTTCGACCTTGCGGCGTTCTGTCAGGTCACGGAGACAACCCAAATAGCTTGTTTGACCTTCCCAGGTCACGCTGACAATTCGCACTTCAACCGGAGTGCTGGTCCCATCTGGTGTGACGAGATCAATTTCTGTGGTTTGTCCGGCCTCGATGGGGAAACCGATTGGAGTTCCGATGAGTTCCTCGACTGAACGTTGAAATAATTGACAGGCGGCTTTATTGGCGTAGCTGATGTTTCTGTCGTGAGTCACCATGACCATCCCATCGATATTGTGTTCAACAAGGGCGCGAAATTCCTGTTCGCCGGTCTTTGAGTGTGATGAAGATTCAGCCATGCGCGTAGGGCCTAAATGTTGAATAGGTGGAATTGGAATGAGAGATTGTGCCGAATGGTGAGTTTGTGGTCATAGCCATTCGTTCCATGGTTTGACGCCTGTTCGGTATTCCCAGGTTGATCGAGTGAATCTCGTCTAGGTTGGCAACCATAAATTCAAAGGTCTGAGTCTCACCCTCAATTGGTCATTGCTCAGACGACTACTATTCCGACTATCGTGGAAGTTTCACGATCGTAAACCAAAAATCTTCGATGGCTTGGACCACTCGATGAAACTCTTCAATTCCGACCGGTTTGGTTATGTAACTATTCGCGCCTAATTCATATGAACGTTGAATGTCAGGGTCTTCACTCGAGGTCGTGAGCATGGTGACGGGGAGTGACTTCAGACGGTCATGGGTTTTAATTGCCTCTAAGACTTCCCACCCATTTTTGCGTGGCAGGTTAATGTCGAGGAGGACCAAGTCTGGTCGAAGTTTGTCGGTATAGGGTGACTCTTGTCGAAGGTATGATAAGGCATGCTCTCCATTGGTAACCACTTCGAGTTCGATCGTCAATTTTGAGCGTCGAAGCGCATCCTGAGTTAAAAGGATATCTTCTTGGTCATCTTCAACCAATAAAACTGTAATTGGTTTTCCACTTGTCATGGTAGTTTTTTCATGATTCTCCCGCATTTACCGCTTCGAGGCCGTGAGTCTATTTGGGATACTGTCAATTGCCGAGGTCCATTATTGATGAGCGTAATCATTGGGAAGCCGCAGCGTCGAAAACCAAAATTCGTCTATGGCTTGGGCCAGCATCATGGCTTCATCGATATTTGACGGTTTCTTAAGGCAGCAATTCACACCTGCGGCATAACATGCGTGAAGACGTCGTTGGTCATCAGACCCGCTATAGACGATAATGGGAATCATGCAGAGGGCAAGATTTCGGCGTATGGCGTGAATGAGTTCAACGCCATCAATGTCAGGAAGATGAAGGTCTAATATAATCAGGTCAGGCTTGTTTTTTTGTTTACCGTGTGAAAGATCATGAAGATAGGGGATTGTCTCACTTCCTGTATGGATTGCCGATATGTGAAAATTGAGGCTCGTGCGCGTCAAACATTCTTCTAAGATGAGAATGTCATCGGCGTCATCGTCAATGATCAAAATGTGACGAGTGCGAAAGGGCATCTGGTTAGGTTCGAGACGGCAATTTTACAATTGAAAACCAAAAGTTGTCGATGGAGCAGACCACTTTTGTGAATTGGTCGAGTCCAACTGGTTTGGTGATGTAGCAATTCGCCCCAAGTTGATAGGTTTTGAGTACATCTTCTTCTTGATCAGATGTGGTCAGGATAATGACTGGAATTGAGCGTAATGAATCATCCTGTCGCATTTCTGCAAGGACTTCACGGCCGTTTTTCTTTGGAAGATTAAGGTCGAGAAGTATGAGGTCTGGTCGAGTGGCTTCAGTATATGGTGGTGTTCTTCGTAAATAGAACAGGGCCTGTTCGCCATCTTCGACGACTTGAAGGTTGAGTGTCACTTTGGAGGATTTCAGCGATTCCTTCGTCAGCTCAACGTCTTCTTCATCGTCTTCAACCATGAGAACATTAATGGGGTCTGCTTGACGTGACACAGGTATCCTCTCGGTTAAGTGAAAGTAGTAAAGGCCATGGAAGAACGGCAGATAAAATGGATATGAGTCGATATGATGGTAAAGAGTAACATACGATAAGAATTGATGGAAGATCTCTTCTGGGCCTGTATGGTCACTTTCTCATTTTTGCACAAAACTCACGCGAGTCTGTTCAAAGCTGCTTTGTGAACGAGATTGTGGAAGCGTAAAGAAGAAAGTTGAGCCTTCATTGAGTTGAGATTCAACCCAAATGGTCCCTTCGTGCTGTTCAACGATTTTCTTGCAAATGGCCAATCCAATGCCGGTACCGGCAAATTCTTGCTTTGTGTGAAGTCGTTGGAAGATGACGAATATGCGTTCTGCATATTGTGGGTCAATGCCTATTCCATTATCGCGGATTGCAATCTGCCAAGCGTCATTGATTTTTGCTGCAGATATTTCAATCAGAGGAGGCTCTGGTCCATGATACTTCAAGCTGTTACTGATTAAATTTTGAAAGAGTTGTTCGATGTGTGTGGCATGGGCTTCAAGGGTTGGAAGAGGCTTAATCGTGAGGGTCGCCTGGGTTTCGACAATGGCTGACTCCAAGGTATTTTTCACGTTTTCCACAATGACTTGAAGATCGACTAATTCTGAAGATTGCCCCCCACGTGAGACGCGAGAATACATCAATAGGTCTTGTACGAGAGCTTGCATGCGCATGGCACCGCTGACGATAGGAGTAAGAAGTTTTTCGAATTCCGGTGGTAATTGTTCTTTTGCACGTGCGCTTAATAGTTCTGAGAAATTCCGAATTTTGCGTAGTGGTTCTTGAAGGTCATGGGAGGCGACATAGGCAAATTGTTCTAATTCAGCATTCGATCGTTTCAGATCTTCAACGTGTTGGGCTAAGGCTTCCTCGTTCATCTTTTCACGTGTGATATCAAAATTAACGCCAGTCATTCGTGTAGCCTCTCCCGTTGCGTTTCGATTGATACCGGCAAAGGCTTGAATGTGATGAATAGAATGGTCTGGCCAAATCACTCGAAAGTGTGATCGAAAGTGGGTTTGGCTCCGTAGAGATTCTTGAAGTTCTCTCTGAGCACGTGCGGAATCTTGGGGGTGCAAGGCGTTTGCCCAAGTCTCGTACGTAACGTGAACAGAATCTGCAGAAAGACCATACAGCGTATACATTCGCTGATCGAAGGTTAAATTGTCGTTGGTGATATCCCAATCCCAAATGCCGATCTCGGCAGATTGTGTGGCAATCTGCAGACGCTCAGAGAGTTGTAAAATTTGGTTTTGATATCGCTTTTGCTCGGTGATGTCACGAAATGTGACGACGGCCCCTTCAATCTTATTTTCATTATTATGAATGGGGGTACAGGTGTACTGGGCAGAAAAGCTTGTGTGGTCTTTTCGCCATAACACTTCATCTTCTACATAATGGACGGCTGCGTCTTTGAGTGCTGTTCTCGTGGGGCAGTCTTCTTGTGGATAGGGTGACCCATCGAACTTGGTGTGATGTATTGTGGAATGCATTGAGACGCCAAGAAGTTCTTCGGGAGCATATCCCAACATTTTTGCCGCAGCAACATTCACGAAAGTGGTATTCCCCTGACAATCGATCCCGTAAATTCCATCACCGGCAGATTGGAGAATGAGTTCTTGGGTTCGATGAAGGAGCTGTCGCTCCTTTTCAGCGTGTTTTCGCTCACTGAGATCAATGACGGAAGCAAGGGCATAGGGTCCTTCGTCGGTAGTCAACGAGTTGAGGCCGATTTCGACTGGGAATTCGGTGCCATCGCGGCGCAGACCATAGAGCTCACGGTCAAGGTCGAAACTTCGAGGCCCGGGTGTCGTAAAGTATTGCGTGAGATGGGCTGGATGATTGAGTCGGAACCGTTCTGGGATAAGGGTTTCAATCGAACGGTGTAGCAGTTCGCTGTTGGTATAGCCAAATTGTTTGCACAGCGAGGCATTGGCCAGGACAATGGTGCCGGTTCGATCAATCATCACGATCCCACTGGGAACCATTTCCACAATTGTTCGAAATCGTTGTTCCGCTCGTTGCGCTAGTCGATTGGCGGTGCGTTCGAGTACTTGAGCTTGCTGTAACCGTTTAGTGGTCCAGGCAAGGAGACCAATCAACAAAAGTAAGAATGTTACCGCAGCGGCAAATTTCCATAATAGTGTGTGCGAGGCTGCGAGCAGTTCTTCGAGATCGCGACGAACCAAAATCCCCCAATGAAATGTGGATGCTAATCCGCTCCCCCTCATTTGAACGTATCCAGTCAAGACATCAATGTTTTTGCGGCGGTGGAGTTCTTGGAGATACCCATTCTGTCCCTTTGCCACAATTTTCGCTGAGGGAAGATTAAGTGTTTGAAGGTTGACGGTTCCAATTTCACTTTGACCTGAATCAAATAAGACCAAGCCATCGTGTCGAAGTAATTGCCATTCAAGCATCTTGATCATGGGATAGTGTTGACGTAAGACCGAAGTTTGTCGTGTGAATTCCTGAGCCAAATAATCAAGAGAAATATAAGCAAAAATGCCTTTTTTGAAATGACCTTTAGGTTTAGTGTCATGGCCTGATTCAATCGTCATGGCAACCATAAGTGCTAACCGGTCTCCCAAAATATCTCTGGGTTTCGCATCTTCAATAAAGAGGCCTGGGGAATGTTGGATGTGTTGAAATGCTGGATCCTGCGTCAAGATGATGCCAACGGTGTCTGTGATGGTTGCCGCGATGACTTGTCCTTCCTCATCAGTGATGCCGATCCAACTGTAGGCGTGATAGGTGTTTTGAATCGTTTGTAGATATCGGGTGATCGCTGTGTGGTCGTTAGCTTTGAGTATAGGGGTTTGTGCTAGTACCGTGATGTCAGCTTGGCGTTCAAATAAAATCCGGTCAAGTCGCTTGCCTAGAGCCGTGGCAATCGTGGCCAGGGTTTTTCCCTGCTCGACCATCGCGTCTTGTTCAACGAGATAGTATGTCACACCGCTGATAATCAGAATACTGATGACGATTCCGCTGAATAGTATCGATAACCATAATTGGATGGAATGGGTGGTGCCTGCCTTCATTGTGGCGGGAGAGGGTGTCTCGATCGACATAAGCTTTCGTAATTTCGTTAAGAGTGATAGTGAGGACGCTCAACGATCACAACGTATTCTCAATGACTCCAGCAATGTGGTTTCATTCGCTGCCAGCGAATGCGTAAATCCTGTGCCAGATCGGTTGAAGGACTCGTTTCGAGTTCCTGTTGTGTATGATGAAATTAGCTAATAGATGGAGAGCCATCTGTCAGCCAAAAAATATAAAGGCGGGTTCATGAAAGGTTATGAATGGCAGTCGAGGATAAAGAGCGGCTGATTTGCATGATAAAGCAGTAGAGGAAACATATACATATTTATGAAAGTATGATTACGTATGATCATAATGATTATTTTTTCATTTATCAACGGAAATTTTTGTACTAATTTTTTCCTTGGTTGTCGATCAAGGCTTGTCACGATTGTCGTTTGAACAATTCCGGTCATACGTGGCGGCTATCTTGAAGCTGAGCCGTCGGCCTGTCGTCAGAACAAGGTGTAGAACTTCTCTGGCTTCATTATCTGCTCACCCATTTATCTGATATAAAGATCAGGGCGGAAGAATTGCGATATGATCTATGTCGCGGTTGTGTAAAGGGAAAGGGTCTTGCCTCCTTGCGGCCCCTTTTTCTCTAGTGGTAACATAATGATTCTAATGTTGATTGTTTGAGGAGGACTTATATTTTTTATGGCCAATATTACATTACTGGTATCGAAGGCATGCAATGCATGTCCTGCAGCGAAAACGCTGTGGAAGGGCATGAAGGTCAAATACAGTTTTACGTATCGAGAGATCGAAATCGATACTGAAAATGGTAGAGAGTTAGCTGAACGACATTCAATTCGTGCAACACCGGCAACGATTTTGAATGGCAAGCTCACGTTCATCGGTGTTCCTACACGGCAAGCTGCAGAAAAAGCTCTTGCCGCAAAGATGAAACCTAAAGAGACGTAACGACAATGACAGACTCACATACAGAAGGTAGTCGACCATTTGGCATGGATGAAGATGATGAGGATTTTGAAATCCCCATTATCCCAGTCGTTGAGGCTGGTCCCCCACCCGAATGCCCGTTTTGTGGTGATCCGATGAAATTTAATGACGGAGATTGGGTGTGTAGTGATTGTAATGGTGAACTCGTTGGTCCAGAAACTGGATAAGTGTCATTGCGGTTTGTTTCTCAATATCCGATGCTGGATTTGCGGTTCCGAGAAGCGACGATAGTTGTGTATTTGTAGAATTTTCCCTTTCAAATTTGCCCTGTCTCAGTATCATTATCTGCTTCTGACTTAAGACCTTTCCTCATTGGTTGCACATGTTTCATCTTGTGACCGGACCATTCCAACCTGTATTAGAACCTTCTCTTGTCGAAGAGATTCGAAAGCAGAAATCTGTCAATTCATACAGCCCTCTGGCGATTGTCGTTCCATCAGAAGTTCTTCGTCGACGTCTTCAGTGGCTGCTTTGCGTTGAGCAGGGGTTAGCCCTCTATGATGTTCACTTTCTCACGTTTCATCAGTTCGCGCTTCGGCTGTATGATGAGCTGAGACCGCAGATCCCGTCTATTGAAAGACCAACCTTTCGGCTGATCTCAGAGTTCACGTTTCGACAGTACCTAGAGTTCATACTGAGATCTCAACAAGCCAACCGGCTATCGGTGAGTGAGTTGAATCCGTCGCCCGGCTTGTGTGCCGCGTTGTGGTCGACAATCCGTGACCTCAAAGATGCAATGATCCCTCCGTCCGTGATCCGGCAAGCTGTTGATGAAGGCCTTTTCGAATCTGGAGGAGATGACGGGCTCCGAACATTATGCGTGCTGTATGAAGCAATGACTGTCATGACACAGCGATTACACGTTGGTGGTCCGGATGATCTAACGTCATTGGTGATTCCGCACGTTCCGCATTCCGCATTCCTGGCGCGGCTGACACATGTCTCCTACTATGGTTTTTATGATCTCACGCAAGTTCAATTGTCGTTATTTGAGACGGTGACTCAATTTGCAGACGTCAGTGTCTATTTCCCTTGCATTGATCATCCGGCCTTTACGTTTGCTCGACGATTTCATGATCGGCATTTGTTAGCAGGGGCTGTTCGTAGTGAGACATCCGAATTGTCAAAACTTTCTAACTTTGCACAATCTCAACGTCCGGTGGAGCATCGGTTGATCAAAGTGATGAATGCGGTTGGAGCGGATGATGAATTAACCCTGGCCTGTAAAGAAATCCTGAATTTGAGGGAACTTCATGGATATCGGTTTGAAGACATCGGCCTTGTGGTTCGCACGCTGGCCCCCTATCAACCCATGCTCGACCGTCTCTTTGCGCAACATCGAATACCGTTTACGTCGTCGGCTGTACGGCCAATTATTCACGAGCCAGGGATCAAACTTCTTCTCCAACTCGCTGACTTACCGGTCAAGCGGTTTCCTGCCAGTGACATGATCGATGTGCTCAGGTCTCCATACTATCAGGTTGGCTGTGGCAAACAGGCACAAGCGTTATGGCATTCAGATCGATGGGAAGAAATTCTTCACACGTTGGGTATTGTCCGTGGAAAAGAGCAATGGGCGAGGTTCTCGACTATCTTGGAGACGACCACCTGTCATGTTGATGATAGTGGGATTGCAAAAGATAGCACGTTGTCTCCCCATATTTTTCTCGCCACGGCACGCGAATTAGACCGGCTGGCTCATGAACTCATCAATGATTGTGAGATGTTACCATCGCGGGGACATGTCGCGGAACTGACTGAAGCGTACAGACAATTGATTGAGACGCACCTGTCATTGCCAATCCGAGGTGATGCGGAATCACCTGGGGGTGCACCCGTTTCCGATACATCCCTGTCTGAATGCGTTCAACATATTTTTAAACAACTCAAACAGCTTGATGAGGTTCAAGAGACGATCACGCGGGAAGAATGGACTCAGATTTTACATCGTGTCATTCAGGAGTATTCGCGACCTCTTTCGCCTGGGCCGTTTCGCGGTGTTCGTGTGCTTGATGCCATGGCGGCTCGTGGATTGCCATTTCGTGCCGTGATCATTCTTGGGCTCAATGAAAAAGTTTTTCCACGGTATATCCGTGAAGATGCTTTTTTGCGGGATGGACATCGAAGAGTTTTGGCTGAAACATTAGGATATAAAATCGATGAAAAACATGCTGGTTATGACGAGGAACGACTGTTGTTTGCACTTGTTCATCAGGCGGCACAAGATCGACTCTATCTTTCCTACCAACGTGCGGATGAGGAGGGGCGTCCATTAGCTCCATCCTCATTCCTTCGGGAACTGGCACAAAACGAAAGCCCGGTCCCTCCTGTTCCGGAGTGGTCACTCGCCAGACGGTTTTCGGAACGGCTGGACGATCACCTTTTTCGAGACAGTATCCTCACACGTGAGGAACTTGGCCTGAAACTCTTACGACACAGACGTGACCCTTCTGCTCTTCTTGAACACGCGGACCGGAACTCATTGATCTTTCAGCAAGGTCTGCTTGCGATCGCTGCTACAGAACGTCCCATGACTATGCCCGGTGTCCATGATGGCATGGTCGGGCCTATCGATGCACATTGGCAGCATGTGACGAATCGCGGTGTCTCGCCATCTTCTCTTGAGCACTATGCACAATGTCCCTTTCGCTATTATGCCTCTCACCTTATTCGAATGAATGATCGGCCGGATTACAAGACCGAAGAATTGCCGGTTTCGGTCATGGGCCTTCTCTACCATGCCGTGTTGCAGAAGGTCTATGCACACTTCATTCAAAATGGATGGCCCGATCAACTGTCATCCTCACATTCCACCCATCCCCTTATTGCCGTGATTATCGATGAGGTGTTTACGTCACATGCGGCGATAGGCTATACGGGCTATTGGCTGATGTGGCAGCTTCTCAAGGATGTCATCAACGAAGTCGTGGTGGCAGAAATTGACGCGAGTCAACAAGAATATATGATCAGCGGGTTTCGGCCCTTTGCTGTTGAAGTAGAGACTACAGGGCATGTCGATCTGTCAGACCTCAAGTTGAATGTTCTGAAGATTCATGGCCGGTTAGACAGGGTGGATCGTCACAAGACGGATGAAACCTTTCGTATTGTCGATTATAAATTAAAAGTAAGTTCACAGCGACAGACTCGCGAGCAAGATTTACTGGCTTCAGGAATTAGAGGGTACGCTCTTCAGCCTTCTTTGTATTCATTAATGTCCGTCATGCATATTCACGATGATGCGGCTGAATCTCGCCAGCCCTTTTGTCCGGAATCTGTTGAGTTTGTGTATCTGGCGCCCAATCGAGAACCTTCGGTAGACCGTGCGGTGTTTGATCGAGCGTCATGGAATTCACATGCTGGACAACAACTTCACAAGACACTGTTGACTCTTGTTCATGGAATTCGCGAGGGAGAATATTTCATCCTTCCAGGTGAGTATTGCAAACATTGTCCGGTCTCGACCGCCTGCAGGCGGCTTCATGAGACGACGTGGCTTCGATCGTATCGTTCGAATCAGGCCAAACAAATTCGTCACATGCGAAAGCAAGAGATTCTCCGTGATTGATTCTTCAACGATTTCAGATTTTACCATTCGTCGTTTGGCGGAGAGCAACTTCGAGCAAAACGTGGTGGTGGTTGCCGGTGCGGGTACGGGGAAGACGACGCTCTTAGTGAATCGGTTGTTGTCAGCGTTGTTGCGAGAGCCGAATCCCATCCCCATCACCAAAGTTGTCGCTCTCACGTTTACCAACAAGGCGGCGACAGAAATGAGAACGCGTCTTCGGGACCAACTGCTTGCTCTTGTGAATTGGGAGCAGGCTGGAAGTGAGTCGGCCGAGGTTCATAGTCACATGTTGCGATATCAGGAAAGCTTTCGGCTTTCGTCCAATGAGGTTGTCGCACGAGCCCAAGCCGCATTACAGGGTCTGGAACAAGCACAGATTGGGACCTTACATAGCTTTGCCGCACATCTTCTTCGACTGAATCCCTTAGAAAGTGGGGTGCCACCAAACTTTCACGAAGATGATGGTTCTCGATTCAGTGAATATTTCACGCATGAATGGAATGCGTGGATTGATGATGAACTGGGACCATATGGAACGCAGCATGAACGGTGGAGAACGTTTCTTCCCCATATTCGACTTGAGTCTTTTCGGGAGTTGGCATTTGATCTCTCGCTCGACACGTCTTCGCTTGACCTGTTGTTGGAACAAACGAGATCGACTGAGATTTCTGGCCGTCTTCGAGATTGGGTTAGGTCTCAACGTGATCGAGTAGAGATGTTGTTGACGTTGTATGCCTTACCCAAACCACGGAAAGTTGAACGAGCATTGGCTGTCGCGAAACAGGTGTTGACTGTTCTTCTAGAGCAGGGGCTAGACGGTGTGAAGACCTTCGTCAATGACGAGAGGGACCTGTTGTTTTCCAATTTAGGTAAAATGCCGAGGGGGTGGATGGAGGAAGATTTTTCCGATGCCCGTGCCTTGATTCGTCTCGCGCAATCCATCTTTGCAGTGGATCACCCGCTCATTCATGGCCTTCTTCAGATCTTGATCCCTTTTGTGGAGAATATTCAACAGAAATTCATCAATGATGGATGGATAACCTTTCAAGAGTTACTGACCCGTGCTCGAGCTTTACTGCGTGATTATCCTGTTGTGCGTGAACGTCTCAAGCACGAGTACCATGCGATCTTAGTGGATGAATTTCAGGATACTGATCCGATTCAATATGAAATCGTGTTGTATTTGTGTGAAATACGAGACACCTGTGCATCGGATTGGCGATCTGTTCAATTGACACCGGGAAAACTCTTTATCGTTGGCGATCCCAAGCAGTCCATTTATACCTTTCGTGGTGCTGATCTTGAGGCGTTTGATCACGTACTTGGGAAAGTGTTGAATGATGGTGGTGTCGTGTATGAGTTAAACACCAATTTTCGGAGTCATGGTCAAATCCTCACTGTGGTGAATGATCTGTTTGATCGGTTATTTCAATCACGGGAACATATACAGCCCGGAAATATTCCGTTGTCGGTGTTTTCGAATCGTCGCGATATGCTTCAAACACCTGGCGTGGAAGTCCGTCTTGTTCAATTAGAGGAAGAGGATGAGCAAGAGGATGTCGGTGCGGCTTCTGTGACTCGGCTGGAAGCGGAGCAACTGGCTCGTTGGATAAAAGAAGAGTTATTGACAGGAGAAGTGACGATGGAAGCCACAGGGAAGTCCGGGCTGGTACGGCCTGGGGATATTGGGTTGTTATTTCGAAAACTGACCCAGGCTCACGTGTATTTAGAAGCCTTGCAACGACATGGAATTCCTTATATCACGGATGGTGAAAAACATTTTTATCGAAGGCAGGAGGTCATTGATTTGATTAACGTGCTTCGAGTGCTTGATCAGCCGGGCGATGCCATGGGGATGCTCGGAGTTCTACGCTCTCCCATTGGAGGGTTGAATGATCGAGAGATCTACGACCTACGACAAATGCATGCATTTGATTATCGTGATGTCGTACAACTGGATCGGTGGGAGGGCCCTCAAAAACAGACGATCAAGCAGCTCTATGACACTCTTGCTGACTTGCATGAGCTGGCATTTTTGTATCCACTGGGGAAGGTCATTGACTTCATCTTCGCTCGTTTGCCGGTCCTTGAGCTGGCGATGGCATCCCGGCATGGAGAGCAGGCTGTGGCGAATCTACAAAAAGTCCGGTCCATGGCTATGGATATGGAGGATCGACCTTCTCTGACGCTCTCAGGATTTGTGAAGCTGCTCGTGACTAGATTGCATGAGCAGCCGAGTGAGGCAGAACGGTCGCTTGCGGAAGAATCTCTTGACGCGGTTCGAGTTTTGACAATTCATAAAGCGAAAGGGCTGGAGTTTCCCATTGTCATTTTGCCTGGATTTCATCATGGTTCCCAGGCAGGTGCTGATGGCCCATCAGTCTCATGTGATTGGGCAACAGAAGTTGTCGGAGTGTCGATTGGATCATATTCATCATTAGGTCAAGTTTTGACCAAAGAGAAGACGCGGATCAAAGAAGAAGCTGAACAGCGGCGTTTGATGTATGTAGCCATGACTCGGGCACGAGAACGTTTGGTATTGTCCGGTGGGACTCTCAAGCGGCAGGCGGCGGGAACCTTTCTTCGTCTTCTTCAAGAGGTTACGACTGATACCGTGGGGAGTCATGATTGTGAACGTCTAACTCTTCCTTCCACGTCAATTCCTCAGACAATCATCGTGTCATCCAATGCACAAGTAGCGAAGGTAGGTCCGATGGCTTGTGAATTAACAAATCCGACGACTCTGGAGCCTTGGTTTCAAAGTTGGACAGCGAGAGATGGTGAGTGGAATGAGCATATCTCAAGCCCAACCTACCTTACGCCAACGTCCCGCAAAAATCTTGGGGCCCACGTGGAGAAATCTGAGAGTATCGAAAGTCGGTGTCGTGGGCGAGGGACGTTGGTCGGTAGTCTGACTCACCGTGTACTCCAGCAATGGGACTTTTCTTATAACTATCATAGGCTTAAACAGCATGTTGTCGAAGTGTGTACGCATGGCATTTTTGATGATTGGGAGAAGGAGCGCGATGATATTCAAGGTGAGGTGTATGAAATATTACAGATGTTTTTTTCATCTCCCGTCTATGAAGTCCTTCGGCGCGCGACCATCGTAGGTCGTGAAGTTCCATTTACCATTCCCTGGGATTGCGTGCTGAACTCTGAAATGGCTATAACTGACACGACATGTGTGATGGAAGGAGTCATTGATCTTGTGTATGAACTCGACCAGCACATTGGCATTGTTGATTATAAAACTGATCGCATAGAAGAGAAGGATATTCCTGTCCGTATGCGCTCCTATCAAGAGCAAGCAGACATTTATAAACAGGCGTCCCAACAGTGTTTGGGGTTGCGTGATGTGCAGTGTCAATTTATTTTTTTACGTCTTGGGCTAATGATTCATGTCTAAGACTACGCAGAAAGAAGAGGTGACCAATGAATGTGACGCAGATTGGATTGTTGATGATCATCATCGGAGGCCTTGTGAGCGGTTCTGGCTGTTCGAGTCAACCTGATCCCATGCCCCAACGGGTGTTGGATGCCCCAAGCGGTACACATCCAACGGCCTTAACCTTAATCAATACAGGGAATCAACGATTTTCTGAGGGGCAGTGGGAAGCGGCAATCGTGGAGTTTGAGCAAGCCGTGAATGCTCAGCCAGAATTAGCGGAAGCGCACTATAATCTGGCTCTGGCTTTGGAGCGTCTCGGAGACCCAGAACGCGCAAGACAGCATTATATTGAGGCCGCCAATCTTGCTCCAGGCAATAAGATCATCTGGAATTCTCCTCCGTTACGTCGCTATGGCAATGTCCCTGATAAACCAAGAGAGAATACGACGGCTCCTGTACTGCCAGGTATTGGTGGAGGCGGGGGAATTGGAGGTTATGGTGGTGTGGGCAGTTGATGTTGATGATGGTGTCATGGCGAATCCAATTACTTGCAAGCTGATAGGCTTGGATACGATAAGCTGGAAGGCCTTGCATGCTTCACAGACTTTCAACGTTGATCGTTCAATAAGCCATCTCACCTACGGTTTAAAAGCGTCCACGTCCAGTCAGTTGAATGAGAAAAAGGAAGCCTAGGCGCCAATTGTTGTATGTCTCTCGCCGGGCTGGAGTGGTTGCCAATGGTGAGAACGGTGTGCCGCTGGAGTATTCGTTATAGGTCGTCTAGATGACGTCTCAAGGAGCGGTCGTTATTTGAAACGGCTATTAGCGGTTTTTGACGTCCAGTATCCTCTCAATAACATAATTGTCCCTATCAGAATCATAGGGAGACATAATAGTTGGCCCATCGTTAAGGTATTGAACAGGAATCCGATGTGACTATCTGGTTGACGAAACTGTTCGATAAAAAATCTCGCGAATCCATAACCAATTAAAAAACTCCAGAAGATCGTGCCGGGAGGTGTTTGCCTCCGATTGATCACGGTGAGTATCAAAAAGAGTAACAGACCTTCAAGCAGAGCTTCATACAGTTGAGAGGGGTGTCGGCAGTCAGGGCCACCTTGTGGAAAGACCATGCACCAGGAGACATCTGTTGCCCGTCCATATAATTCCCCATTAATAAAGTTTCCCAACCTTCCAAACCCTAACCCAATGGGCACTGCTCCTGCCGCCAGGTCGGCAATGGATAAGAGTGGAAATCCTCGGCGGTGACTAAATATCCAAAGCGCGACACAGGTACCGACAAGACCGCCATGAAAAGACATGCCGCCTTCCCATACGGCCAAAATTTTCAGGGGGTTCTCCATGTAAAACGTTGGATTGTAGAACAGGATGTAGCCTAATCGTCCGCCGAGAAACACGCCAAATGCGGCAAAGACGATGAGATCGGAAAGTTGTTCGGACGATAGGGAAAGGTTTTTCTGTGAGGCTCGTGATTTGATGAGGAAGTAAGCGGCCCCGAGCCCAAGAAGATACATGAGGCCGTACCACCGAAATGCTAACGGACCAAGTCGAAAAAAAACGGGGTCAATTTCCGGGTAGGGGATGGCGAACACAGACTCCATCACAACCAAATTCCTTTTCGTGCTAAGGGAACATCAACAATACTTTTCATAGAGTAGATTGTCATGTAACGAATAACATGCAGTGCCATAAATGGCCACATTGACCGGGACATTTAGCCGTGGCCTGCATAGTAGGTAGGACGAGAATGGATTGCAAGCGCATCAAGCGTCCACAATGTGAGGGAAGGGTTGTGCTAGTCTGGTAAGCAAAAAGGCCGTCTCAAAGAGTTATTTCCCGAAAGGATTCTGCCAGTATCAGCAACGAGAACATGACGATTGATCCACGAATACCTATTTCTATTATTCATGGACGTGTGAAATGTATTGGACATTGGGGTGATGAGCTTCTCACTCGCCACCGTCGTTTAGACCAGGCTACTCTGACTCTATCAGGTAATGAGGCATGACTCATGGTCACTAGCGAGAATGCATGTTTGAATTTTATGACGTCAGCTAAGAGATCAAGAGAAGTAGAGCGTGGATATTCAATCATCGACATGACGAAGTAGGGAAGATTAATCTTTTAAATCAAAGGCTTAACCAAGGTAATGATAAGGAAACACAATTACTTTATAATATGCTATATGATGTGGGGAACTCGCAACATTCGCGTTCATATTTTTCAACAAATTTCATACGAAGTCAGGAGCATAAAATGGAATGTCCACGGTGTAAAGGCGTGATGGTGAGCGATAGATTTGAAGATGTTGCCGATGATACAGGCGCATTAAAGTTTGCAGGGTGGCGCTGTATTCTCTGTGGAGAAATACTGGATCCTGTCATTTCTGCTAACCGACAATGTCATCACGAACCGCTACTTGGTCGGTCGCGAAAAAAGTTTGCCACACAACTTGGCTAATCCCGACACCATTCCAGCCTGTCATGCGCATCAATATATTCAAGGTGGTGCCTTACCTCCTCGTCTACTGAAGTCACTGACACTGGTGGAGAATGGTATTGGTACACGTCTTCCCCCGTCATGTGAGATGCGGGTGTCATTCTATCAACGATATTTCGATTAAAGGGAGTCTAAACGCATGTCTGAGGAAAGTCAGAAAGCCAGTGAGTCATCAGCTGATTCAAGCACACCGAAAGACAATCCGATTCCAGGTGTGAAGCATGTGATTGCCGTGAGCAGCGGAAAGGGTGGGGTTGGGAAATCGACCGTCACGACCAATTTAGCTGTCGCCTTAAGTTTAGCCGGTCAAAAAGTTGGTTTGATGGATGCCGATATTTACGGTCCGAATATTCCAACCATGATGGGCATTACGCAGCCTCCGGGAAAGGATGATAAAAAAATTCTTCCAGCAGAAGGCTATGGTGTCAAAGTCATCTCCATGGGGTTTTTCGTTCCAGAAGAAACGCCGGTGGTGTGGCGAGGTCCAATGGTTCACTCTGCAATTCAGCAATTTTTTCGTGATGTCGTATGGGGAGAATTGGATTATTTACTCATTGATTTGCCCCCAGGGACCGGAGATGTGCAGTTGACGTTGGCGCAACTCGTTCCAATGACGGGTGCGATTACGGTGACCACTCCGCAAGAGGTGGCCCTGCAGGATGTGCGTAAAGGCATTGTGATGTTTCAAAAAGTGAATGTGCCCATCCTGGGAGTGATTGAAAATATGAGTTACTATGTGTGCGGGCATTGTGGGGAACGAACGGACATTTTTTCACATGGTGGTGGGGAGCAGGCTGCTCAAAAATTTGAGGTTCCCTTCCTCGGGCGTATTCCTCTGGATCCTGAGATTCGTCATGGCGGAGATGTGGGTAAACCAATTGTCATCGCCAATCCTTCATCACCACAAACGGAAGCATTGAAGGCGATTGCGGCGACGCTGATTGAGAAAACCATGCGCTCTTCATCGAGCGATCAGGAAGGGGCCCCATCGATCTCGAGCTTGTTGCAAAAAGTTAAAAAGCCAATGGAAGGGAAATAGGTTTTCCCGTTCGCTGAAACTGTCAGGAGGAAACGTGATGGGTGAGCTTATCTCAATTGCAAAAACGGAACAGATTTCTCCAGGAAACGGGATTGTCGCAGAAGTTCAAGAGAAAAGTTTTGCGGTATTTAATGTCGAGGGATCGTATTGTGTGATCGATAATACATGTCTTCATCGCGGTGGGCCGCTCGGCGAAGGTGATTTGGATGGAGAGATTGTGACCTGTCCATGGCATGGGTGGGAATATAATGTGAAAACAGGAGCCTGTACGAATAACCCTGCTGCGTGCGTAAAAATTTATGACGTCGTTGTTGATGGCTCGGACATCAAAATTGAAGTGTAAGGAGAAACAGTCAACGGTTTCAACGTGTCTTCTGCTGAACCTCCTGTCCAGACGCATGATGTGCTTCGTGTTGTGCTGTTGTTCTTCCATGGAGTGTGACTCGATGCAGGACTTCACGGAGTTCGCCTAACTGAAAAGGTTTTGCGACCATTCCAAGAAATCCAAATGCGGTATACCCTGAGAGCAGAGAGTCGTTACAGTATCCGCTGGCAACGATGGCTCGAACCTCAGGGTCGATCTGTCGAAGTTTTTCCAGCGTGTCTTTTCCCCCTAATCCTCCTGGTACTGTTAAATCGAGAATGACGGCAGAATAGCCTTGCTGCGTGGATTTGGCTTGTTGATAGTGAATAATCGCGTCATTACCATCTGAAACGCTTTCGACTTCATAGCCAAGGTGATTTAGCATTTCTTCCAGCAGTAACCGGACAGAATCATCATCATCCATAACCAGTATCTTTCCTGCTCCCATTATCGAGGTGGGTTCGGTTATGTCGTCTGTGTGCTCTTGGCTTGACGAAGCTGGTAAATACACTCGTAATTGGGTTCCTTGACCCAACTCGGATGACACGGTCATCGTGCCCCCATGATTTTTTGTAACAGAATAGGCCGTGGAAAGACCGAGACCGCTTCCTGATTGTTTTGTTGTGAAATATGGGTCAAAAATTTGAGTTAGATAATCTGCAGGAATTCCAATTCCTTGATCTTCCACGATGATTTGTACATAGCGTCCATAGGGTAGGGCGATCTTGTGCTCAATGTCGTTGGGACGAAAAAAGACATTTTTAGCACGGACGGTCACCGTGCCTCCTCTCGGCATGGCCTGATGGGCGTTAAGCACCAAATTATGGATAACATGACTGAGTTGCCCTCTGTCAGCGTTCACGTTCCACAGATCGACGGGAAGGTCTACGTGGCATCGACTTTTGGTTCCTCGTAAGGCAAAGGTCGATGATTCGGAGATCATGGGGCCAAGGTTTATGGATTTTTTGACTGGTGCCCCGCCTTGTGCAAATGTGAGTAATTGTTGAATGAGACTTTTCGCTCGAAGTGAGGCTTGTTCGGCTTCTGACAGGTACCCGTAGGATTCGGTCCGAGGGTTAAGTGAAACCTTCGAGAGGGAGATGTTCCCAAGAATGCTTGTGAGCAAGTTATTGAAGTCATGCGCAATACCGCCAGACAAAATTCCAAGGGATTCAAGTTTACTGGCTTTTAACAATTCTTGATCAA
>BQIX01000009.1 GCA_021604145.1 Nitrospirales bacterium | reverse complement strand
GGTAGCTTCAGGGTGGTATGGACTGAAGGAACGTCATCTTCAACTAAAAATTTAATTTTACTATCTAACAACGTCAAACGAGAATATAAAAGTATGCCATACGTGTTTTCCAGTGGCTTCTTGATGGTGAAACGATATCTCATTTCTAAGGATATCATGGCCTGCTCCCACCACAGGTTGGTTTCGGTGAGTAAGATCAGATCAGGATCATGTTTTTCTATAAATGTCATGAGTCTTTGAGGATTTCGATTTTTCATCAAGACATTAGCTGTAAGAATACTGATGGTCCGCTCTGGATCGTCGTCCCTAGAAGGAAGGCTTTCTTTACGAGCGAAGATCGTATATGGATAAATGCGATATCCTTGGATTAACAAGCTTCCCACGAGAAAAGGGATTATTGCAGTGCTGAAAAAAAGAGCTTCCTCCTGTACATACAGAACAAGCCATGTGACCAAAATCATTACACCTAAAAAGGCAACCTGAGCACAGGGAAAATCAAAAATTCTTATCCACCATAATCCAGCGCGACAGAATGGAAGAACCGTCACGATGATTAGGAAAATTCCACATAATGTAAGGACAAGATCAAGTTTCATATTTCTCTTGAAACCTTGAGGGAGTACGTATCGAATACTTGAACAGTATCGATGACATCATGCCGTGGAATATTAAAAAGTGATAATGTACTCAACACTATCGTTTTGCAATAATCCACACCGCGTGAACAATTCCCGGAATATATCCCAGCAAGGTTAAAAGGATATTAAGCCAAAATTGAGCTCCGATGCCTACCTGAAGAAAAACTCCGACAGGTGGTAATAGAATTGACAGGAGTACACGAAGAATGTCCATGATTATGATCCAATCTAATTTTTTTCAGGAAAATATGTGCTGAAAATGCCATTCACTCATCCACTTCCTTTTGAGTGACTCACATGATGCGTACATCAATGTCCACATTTCTTCTTGACTTCCGGCTGTATGCCCAATTCCTGACCTGATATTGGACTGAGATGACGTAAAATTATTTTCGAACTCTCTCTTCCAATCTTTAGCGACAAAGAGGTTGGAGCGAGTGAGCAAGGACTCCTGACAGAGTAAAATCCCGTATAAGTGATTATCGCCACATCATTTTGGCAAGTATTCATTTTCAAGGTACGCGATGATTTTCGCATCGTCGCCAGCGATCATTGTATTACCGACTGAGTCGATAAGTGTAGGAACTGCATCTTGTCCAGAGATCTTTAAAAGTCGCGTTCTATTGGATTTTTCTTCTGAGACATTACGCAGAATATAATCAATTTCCAGTTCAGATAATTTCTGTCTGACTTTTTGGCTATAAGGACAATTTTCAAATTGATACAGATCTAACATGTTTGCACTCCTTCAATGAGATGTGTCTGCTGTCATGTGTAACAGTTTGATCATATGAATCGTTTCTTTGCTGCAATGACCTTGAACTGCGCCGGAAAGAGTATGGGCCTCGCTCAATTTCGCCAAATCATTAAACTAAGAGATTGGGTGGCCTATTCAGACGATATATTCGATTATAAAAAATCGGGGCTATGAGTGAACTGGAAAGGCCATCGAGCTGAGGAGTGCATTTTCTGCCTGACGAGAATCCAATCGTGTATGTTGGACAATGACGGGAACATCTGCGGTAATGAGACTCGCATAATCGGTATCGAGGGGAATCGGTTCGGGGTCTTTTAGGTCGTTGAATCGTACATGTTTGGTGCGTCGTGCCGGCACGACCATCTGATACGGGCCCCCAGGCTCACGATCAGAATAGTAAATGGTAATTGTGACCTGCGCATCGTGGTCGCCGGTATTGAGAATACAGGCAGTCTCATGACTTGTGAATTGTGGCTCTGGACCATGACTCCCTGTAGGAATATATCCTTCAGGAATAGCCCAGATCTTAGCCCCGTGTGGTTTGTTCATATGAAATTATTCTCCACAAAGAAGTTCTCAATTCCCATCGATTGACAGTCTGAAGAGGAATGGAGCTCGGACACCCTATTGATGCCTTGAAATATAGGGTATATATCGGAAGCGAGCTTTCACACGACGGAAAACAGAATCTCCTGTCGCCTCCTGTATTGTCGTCAACTGAACAGCTTCAACGATGAAGATTACTGTTCCATCCATCGGGGCTGAGCCATTTGAGAGCTGATAATTCCATACTGAGCCAACGCCTTATATCTGTCCAGCTTGGGCTTTGTTAGTCGAGCATTCTACACTTCGACTCGTTGATCCTCGCAAGTCATGAACCGATCCACACTCCACCCCCGAAACCAACAGTTAATAGTACCTTACAGACAACATTATCCATGGTTTCATCGTAGGTTATTCGAAATGACGTTTAGTGCTAAGGAACAGTTGAACATGTTCAGGACGTTCCTTCTTGGTGAGTACTTACATGCCGATAATTCCCAGAAGCCATAAAACCAGAATTAAACTCAATGGCACGCCGAGTAACCATAAAAGTATTGGCATAATAACCTCCTTATAAAAATGCTTCAGCTTACTCTCGATACATACCTATAGATACCGAGAGTAATTCATTAAATTGTTAAGCTCGGATATCATCGTAGCAAGTGAAAGTCAGCGTTCTCTATAGACAATTTACTGCCTGGAAGTATTGTTATGTCTAATTCGCATTACGCGGTGGGCATTTCATTTATTGAATAAGGTTTGGAAGGGATCTTCAGAGATCCGGAAAACTCATTCCGCTTGGAGAGAGACGTTGATTTCTATGAAAGAGTCTGAAGGGAAGGAGTAGATGGGCGTTTATTCCTGACTGAACGAATGACCGAGCTTTTAGGAAATATGGAGAGATGATGGCTTTCATGTGGAGGAACCAGACCATGCATCGGTGAGAGGTCAGCACATGCCGTTACTTTTCCTGAGCAAGTAAGTCTACTTCTGAATCTTCCGTCTGTTCTTTATCAGTCGAAATTTGTTCTACAATGTGATGATCTTTGGACACGTCGGCTATGGCCCGGGACGGATCAGTTTGAGAAGGGGCACTATCCTTATATGTTTTTGGGGTAGGTTTTTGATCTGATACCGCTTGAACATTTTCCTGAGAAAGTCCTTGTACTTTGAGTCGGTAGATGGGTTCAGGCATCTCATAATTTTCAAGATCAAAAGCCTCTTTCACATTGCGAATACCTTCACTTTTCACCTTTAAAAAGTCAAATTGATCTTGCGTCGTCCACGCTAACATCTTCAGCACCACATTTGAATCACCGAGTTTTTCAACAAAGCAGCGGACGGGCGGATCAGGAATCACGCCGGGGGTGTGTCGTAACGTTTTTATGGCGAGTTGGCGAGCTGCTTCAATGTTGACAGCTGTATCAATCCCGACTTCAAAGGTAAAACGACGCTTAGGGTTACGAGAATAATTGAGAAGAATGCCCTTGTAAACCGTCGCGTTAGGAATGCGCACATGGTTGCCATCTAAGGTCATTAAAATAGTCTCTCTTGAGGTAAGCTTCATAATTAACCCTTCGTAATCTTCCAGGACCACATGGTCGAGTGGACGGAATGGCTGGCGAAGGCTCAACAAGATGCTCGCAATGTAGTTTTCCACCGTGTCGCGAAGAGCAAAACCGACCGCCAGACCCATGACTCCTGCTACCCCCACAATGGTCCCTAACAAGGCGGTTGCGTCCAAGATTTCGAGCATGACAATGAACCCAAGGAAGAGAATGGCTCCTCGTATGGTTTGTCTCAACAGGGACTGCAAAAATATATTCGGAGTAAATTTTCTGTAAATAGTACTCCATTTTGAGATAAAAGAAGCCAGAAACCAAAACAGTAGAAAAACAGTCAGGGCGATAATCAGGAGAGGAATCATGGAAACAAGATCGTTCAATTGAATGAACAATTTTTCTTGAACAACAGAGAGCCGATTTCCTATATCTCGTTGTTGCGTGATGTTATCAGTCACGCTGACCACTCCCTCAGTCCGTCTCGCGAGTTCAAGGGCCTTTTGATGAGCATCTTTTGAAAGGGTTTCCCCGGCTAACTGTACGACTCCGGCCTGAACTTCGATGGCAATGTTTGCAAGTGCGGGTACATGCTGATAGACGTCGACTAAACGTTTTTTAATTAATTCATCTTCAATTTTTTCAGATCCGACAGCAATCTCTTGAGTCGGTTCCTGAGTCGACGGTTCAGGGGTAGCCTCCTTGATGTCAAGAGGCTCTTGAGACCAGGTAAGTCCAGAGGGGAAAGTTAAAAAACCGAAGATGCATATAATGAGTGGCAAGTATGGCGTGGAGCGCATAGAGTTCGAACAGTTAGAAGAGGACATATGCTTTAAGCAATAATCGATGGTTCAACATACACATGTACTTCATGGGAAAGTGGATGCGGCAGATAGCTCAGCCTGCTGCATGCTAGTTGCCGATTGATCTGCTAACTTGAGGAGGTTGTCCTTCTTTCCCCCTTTGATTCATTCATGAAATTCGTCATGTCGGCCAAGGCATGTTCAATGTTGTGTCATGACACCTTCCGACCACCGGTCGGTCTGATGCCAGTGTTTTGCTGTGGTTGCCGTACCGGGGCTCGGTCAGGTTCTGTTCCAAAAAGCAGTTTCCTCAATGCTTGAGTCACGATCATTCCTAGATAGGCTTTTACCATATTTTTCACTGGGCTTTGCGGTCTGTCATCTTCCTGGAAACTCTTGGTGTCATATGTGTTTCGATGTTGTGTAGACTCAAACCCACGTTTGATTCCTCGCTTAACAGAATCAAACGTGTTGAGGAGTCGTTCTCCTTGGTCTAGCACCGCCAGATGCATCTTTTTTACCGTATGCCCAATATCTCCAATGGCGTGGACTAGCACCATGGCGTGAGTCATCCCCTCGCGAGTCTTGTGGGTCACGTCTCGCACATTGCTGCTGATTTCGTGCAGATTACTGAGCAATAATGGGGTCTCCTTGTTGAGATGTCCCAGAAGTTTCTCTGCTTGGACGAGCGTGGTTTTGATTTGCATGATGGTCGCCACTAGTG
The DNA here is from genome assembly GCA_021604145.1 of Nitrospirales bacterium. Taxonomy (GTDB): domain Bacteria; phylum Nitrospirota; class Nitrospiria; order Nitrospirales; family UBA8639; genus JAGQKC01. The sequence continues at coordinate 21,975 of BQIX01000009.1, read as the reverse complement.
CTCCGACTAGAACGACAAAGGCTATGACTGCAACCACAATTGTGAGTTCAAGCAACACATCCATATTTTCATCCATTGAAAATTATAAGTTAAAGGACACGGAGAAATTCTACCAAGTCCTGTTTTTCTTGAGATGACATTTTCCGTTGAAGAACCAAATTGAAAAATTCTACCGTATCTTCTAGCGTGAGCAGTCGTCCGTCATGGAGATAGGGCGGGGAGTCTTTAATTCCTCGTAAGGGTAATGTTTTAAACAATCCTTCCGCACGTCCGACTTTTCCTTCCGATGTCGATCCCACATGATCGTAGAATCGTTCAACTCGTAAATCGTGAAAGCTATTGTCAGTATAGAATGGTGCTGCGTGACAGCTTGCACAATTTTTCATAAAGACTCTCTCGCCTCGAATTTCAGCTTTTGTGGCCTTCGAGTGATTCAACAAACCTTCGACATTGAGTTTTGGAGCCGGAGGAAAGTCCACAATGTTTTGAAACCTCGCCATATGACTGGCTTCTTCCCGGCTAAAAAACCGACCACCCTTTTCTGCCGCTTTGGCCAACACATCATCAAAATAGGCAGTGGCTCCTTCGCTTTGTGTGAAGTCCTCAAGAGATCGAAGGCCTCGCTTAGATCCTAAGCGGTCTTGAGCAAATGTTCCACGCATCGAGATCGTATCGATACGGTACCGCTCATTCTGTGGTCGAACATCAGGAGTCAATTCAAAAGCGCCAGAAGTATGTCCGTTGATGTGACAGTCCATGCATGCCGCCCCCTCGACTGGTAATGCAGTTGATCGATCAGGGGTGACATTGTGACGTTGGGCCGGGATTTTTTTCAGCAAGAGTCGAAGCCCCTCTTTTTGTCGAGGTGATAAGATCTCTTTATCCCCGAAGATGGCCTCGAAATTTTCAGTGGAGATGATCTGTCCTTTACTGACATCTCCTAAGTCTGGTCGTCCCACGAGAAACAGCGGAGGTGGAAATTCAGGAAGATAGGCTTTCGGCAAATCATGCCCAGCATCGATACGCTCGAGACCATCCATTTGTTCAATTTGATGGTCAGGAAAAATAAACCCTCCTACCTTCTGGAGAGGAAACCATAGGGGCGGGTAAGGGAAAATCTTACGATCTTTAATTTCCTCAGGTGACAGTTTGGCCAGGTTTTCCCAAGTCACGTCCTTTTTAAGTTTTGCTGTCGGACCAACAGGAATGTGCTTGCGACCTCCCGACATCGTGAGGGTTGGATGAGTGTGACCTGACAATTCGTAGCGCTCATTGATTATGTTCATATGTTTGTCCATCACCTCTTTCTTTTGAGGAAGAGAGGCTAATGGCGTTGGCGAGTCAAACATAGGTTTCCCCATGAATTTCTTGGCAGCCTGTGATCGAGTATCTGATATTTGGCGATCATTGGTGTCGGAAGCAAGAAGGAACTGTTGAGAATCGAGTGTCGTTATGCTTGTGATAACCGTCACGGCGACAGCAAAGCATGTTGTCTTATTGAGGCGAAGCTTGAACATAATAATTCTCCAAATTACGAAAATTCATTACCTGTTATGTATCTAATCATCACACCCTCTTCTATGGGAAGTTTGAGCGCTGATCAGGTCTCACAATGAACATGAAGTGCTCTTGAATAGTCGAGAGTCTAGATTGTCGTCTCGTGACTCGAAGACCGACGGATGAAAAGGCTCAAAATGAACAGAGAAAGTCACAAGTCATAATAGATACTACCGCACGCTCCCTCTGTACTTGAAGTGGATAAATATAGAAGGAGGGAGGCTTTATTGTCCGTCATCTCTGAGCAATTGTGCTCGATGTACTTGTCTATGAGTTGATATGTCGGCACTCCGTTTTTTACTTGAAAAGATTTCAGTTCGTTTTCAAAAGTCTATCTTTGTGCAGTAAGGTGGGCAAATCACGTGGTAGGAAAATGATTCATATTAATATTCAAAAAATGACACGTGAACATTCCCTGATTAATTCACGACTGAATTGGTTCTACTTCAAGGAACGTTCACGTGCACAATTTATATCTGATCAGGTGGCAATGCTGGCTCAACAATATCGCGAGGGGATCCCATGGCTCCTCCAATTGCTGCAGCTGCGGCTCCGAATAGCATGGAGATGAATGTCCAGAGAGACGCCTGAGAGATAGCCTCAGCTGTTGCATCTGCAGCGACTCGTGCCTGCTGTTGAGCTTGGCCTGTAAATGCATCATACTTGGTGACGGCTTTCTCGTACGTATCTTTCCATCGTTGGAAAGTTTGTTCAGCTTCTTGCTGGCTCATATTAGTTCTCGCGACTAAGATATTGACCACTGCCTTGCGATCCACTTCTGAAAACACGTCTTTCCCCTTTCGCATGAGCTGGTCTAGAATGGTCAGGAGTTCTTCATCCGTTTGCTTGGGTTTGCTTGCGGCTTGTTGAGCAGCGTCTTTCGCATCCTCGGCTACAATTTCCGCTTTTTGGGAGAGATTTTCAGACTGCAATTCTTCTTTTCTTGTTTGTTGAAGGAGAATTTGCGCTTCTTGTTTGATATCCTTCCATGTGAAGTCGCTTTGTTCCATCTGACCGGTTATCGCATTGGTAATGCTCGGCGCAAACCCTGATAGTCCTTGCCCTGTGGCTGCAAGTGCATTGCCGACTATCCCGAAGGTGCCACCGAGAAGACTACCTGCTGTAGTGGTTAAAAAGTACATCGTCACGAGGGTAGCAGCTCCCCAAGTAATGAGACCGTGAAGCAGTCCGTCGGTTCGAAGAGGCATTCCTGCAAGCCGGCCTGCGACCCAGCCACCGAGAGCCAGTGAAATTATTGTGGCCACGATCCACCAGATGCCTGCCCCGACGCTGAAGCTTGAAGCCGTGGGTGATTCCCCAATGAGAGGGTCGATAGTGCTTGCTCCGATTCCGATGCCTAATAAGCTGAGTGAAAGCTGAACAATAAGAACGATGATGAGTCCGGCAAAGATAGCTGCCCATGAGATCCGTTTGAGTATTGCTGGGCGATAATCGCGATAATTTTCTGTCGTTTGTATAGCCATTGTTCCATCCTCCTGATATATAAATTTCGACCTCCTGAGTGGCCTGTATCCAGTTTCTCTGTTTCTTCGACCTTCGCGACAGTTATGAAGACCATGGACTATTTTCAGAGTATCACCATTTTAAATGGTGGGTTAGTGGACAAATAGAAGTAAGGAGAACTTGTATTGTCCATCTACGCTTCAATTTTTTTCTTCTATTGGAATCTAGACTCATTTTGTATGTGGGGGATGACAAAGTCTTAGAGGAGAGATGTCATGTGTCGTAAAACATATGAAGAAATTACGATCGTCGTGTTTCATCGTAATGCATGGAAGGAAACGTCCACATGAGAGTCCAAGAGGCAGATCAGTGTACGACACGATTCATATGCGAGCATTCTCTTCATTCTGGACGTTCTTGATCGACCCGAAGGCGAAGCCGCCATTGCAAGGGAGTTTTAGGATCTCGAGTGTAATGATTCTGGTCTTCTCCTACTTCAATATTTCTTAAGGGAATTGATACTGTGTCTTTCATATGCGGAAAAGAGTCCGCAAATATTAAATGGACAACATGCTCTGTACATCCTGACACTTGCGCATTGAGGTCCCGAACATCAGTGAAGTCCACGGTGATTCGTTCTTCTGGATTAATCCATGGCGTGATTAATGCTGCTTTTTCTGAATCAGTCATGTTCTCCTCAAGATAATAAGAATAGTTGGACTACACGGTTAAATTCGCATGTTATTTCTTAGAATCGCTCATTCATGATTTTTTACGATGTATCATTTTTCTCACTTTTACTAGTGGACAAATAGATTGTAAGTACAAGTGAAAAGTCTATGACTCTATGGAAATCACTGTTTGTAGTAATGAATGATTTCTTTTGTCTGACTTTTCTCATGTAAGCCCTCAGTATTTATTGGATAGTGCTCTTGTGCGGTAAGGTGCCGAAAGTTTTCAGATAACAGGGGAGAGGAGCTCAAGATCGTATATGTCCTATACATGTACTGCTTGAAAGATCTTATTTCGTCCGTTTCTAAATTTATCTCAATCCGGTATGGTGTCATCAAGGGTTTCATGCTTCTGTATCTTTCACATTCTGTCAGTCAACGGAAAACTGTTCAGGTCTTACATGTGTGCTCAATGGTCTTTTTTATACTAGAATTGTTCCTAACTTAATGCCTGAACGTCATTCAATAACTCCTCTAGCGGATAAACACCTCTGGCAAATTACCCCAGTTCGTGATCTTGTCGCGATTGGTCTGATCCTCTTTATCCTCTGGGTTGGGTATTCTCTCCGTAGCATATTCACCCCTGTTCTTATTGGGTTACTCTTTGCCTATCTCTTGAGTCCTCTTATTACCTACACCCAGACGCGCTGGCATTTTCCTCGTCCTCTGACCATTACATTGTTGTTTGTTTTACTGATTGCTGTTGGGGCTGGATTAATCATTTGGTTAGGACCGATCGTCGAAAATCAAGTGCTGACACTGACGCAAAAGGCTCCAACGTACCTGGAAAGTTTGGCACAACGCTACAATATTGATGTAGATAATCCACGTGAGCAGCTTCAAGATGCCATAGCCACCATGAAGATGAATGCTATGTCGCTCATCAAGGCCGCATTAACGGGAACGAGCCAAGCATTTGGGTTTTTAGGGAGTGTCGTCAGTGCGACAACCTATTTTTTGCTCTCGTCCGCCCTGATTCCGGTGTATTTCTTCTTCTTTGCTTGGCACTTCCCTTCAATGATTCGTTATATCGAAGAGTATGTCCCAGCAAGTCGTCAGGATCGCATTGCAGAAATTGTGCAACGCATGGATCACGCAGTCGGAGGTTTTTTTCGAGGACGTCTTGTGATTGCCATATTAATGGGGGCCATGTTGTCGCTTGGTTGGCTATTTGTGGATGTTCCCTATTGGTTTCTTCTAGGAATAGGAACGGGCCTGTTCAGCATCATTCCCTATGGTGCAACGTTTGGATGGCCATTGGCAATTTTGTTGAAATATCTTGATATGACCACCGGTTCTGGAGCCCCAGGGTTTGATTGGGCTGCGGTGGTGCTTTGGCCTTCCGTGGTGTACGGGGTGGTTCAACTTCTTGAAGGCTGGGTCTTAACGCCTTTTGTCCAGAGTCAGTCAACTGAACTCAGCGCGGTGACCATTTTAATAGTCGTGTTTATCGGAGGAGCCGTCGGAGGTCTCTATGGATTGATTTTAGCCATTCCTCTGACTGCGTGTATCAAGATCCTGTTTCAAGAAGTCGTGTTCGTTCGTCTTAAGCAATGGGCTGCAGAGAACTAGAAGTGGACCTCGATTCTTGGACAGTTCGCTAAGTGAAACTTCTGCCTTTCCTTACGCCACCAGCTGTGCCTTGAGATCAGAAAAATATACGGCATTAAGAGTTTGCCGGTTCAATGTCTGATGACGGCGCACGCTGTTATAATATTGAAAATAGTTGGTCAGTCCAGTGCGCAGCGTGGCCGGCGTGTCAGGGTGAGTGTCCATGAAAACGAGGAACGTCCAAGACAGCTTAATCCCTTGTCTGATTTTGTGGGGAAGATCAAAGGTTTCTGTTAAAACGGCGGGCGCTGCATGCTCTTATACCTATAATACGGACATCCTGAAACAACCGGATAAGCAAGAGTTAACTAGGCGCATCCGGAGGCATGTGTTTTTAATTCATGATGCTTTGGTAGGTTCGAATGTATTCGAATCGCATTACCCGAATAAATTCGGCCGGCGAGGTCATCCTCTAACTCAAAAGACTGGCACGATTCTGCTTCAGTGGGTTCGAATTTTCTTGCGCTGTGAAGCTCTCTTCATAAAAGTCCATGATCACTTCGACAAATTTTCCTTAATTTAAGTAGTCAATGACTTGATTATGTAGAGCATCACTGCGCAGAGCATGAAATTTATACTGCTAGTCCATCATCATAGGTCGACCCGTCGGTTGTGGATCTCCTATGGGTGGTGGATCTGACCCCGGTGGTTCATCAGGTGGTGAAGGTGTGGGTGGTTCTTCGACCGGCGGTTCTTGAGGTGAAGGCTTGGGTGGTTTCATCGGTGGTTTGCTTGGATCATTCGGCGGTTCTTGTACCGGGGGATCATCACTTGTAAGTTTCGATGGTTTGTTCTTTGATTGTTGACGTTTCATAAATTATCTCAACAGTTTAGTTTCCCAAGATAACACAGTTATAAATTTTCATGTACTCTGAAAAATCGATAAGTTGGTAAGATATGGTGTGTCTAGACGTATACCTTAGGTATTGAAGAACTCGGACATTTTCTGGATATCAAGAGGACTTTTATCCGTTGGTAATTCGTTGATTCTATACTATAACGAAAGATGATGGTAGATCTATTGGAACACTGAAGTATTGACGGCGTGAGTACTGAATTTCTTCCTCAACTGAATGTTTTTCTATTGGGTTCTAAGGTATATGACGAAATGTCAGCTGAGGTTTTTCATTGGAGTGGAGATAGCCTATGATTATGGTCGTTACACACCAGCCGCAATTACGCAATGAACTGATAGAGTCTCTTAGTCTACACGGATATGAAGTGCTCGTGCCTCCTCATCGACAAGATGTCTGTGCTCTCGCACAAGAGGCCAATCCTCAAGTTATTGTTCTAGATCTGTATATTGCTGATCCTAATGGCCTCGAGATTGTGAAACGGTTGCGGAGTCAGGGGTTTACGGGAAGAATCTTAATTATCGCAGGGACTTCTGTTCGGAGTTCGGTTCCCGAAGTGCTTCGTTTGGGCGCTGACCAGGTGATCGGTAGCCCACAGGGAAGCGGGGCTCCGCTTATGAGTGGGCAAGTTGAGGCCGCGATTCGTTCTTTCTTTCACAAAGAAATTCAAGCACTTGCGTATAAGTTGTTCGAAGAAAGAGGACATACAAGTGGTGGAGATTGGGAAGATTGGTTTGAGGCTGAACGCCAAATTTTGAAACGACAGATGTCGCCACACCATGACTCGATTCCTGCAGAAGTTACGGATGAGCAGTGTGTGCGACACTCATGATCCGGAAAGAGCATGCGGCTTTCACATATTGGCTGTTTGTCAGCAAATATTCCGATGAGGTTTTCTAATATTTACCCATGGGGTGCCTGTTCGCTTACAAGAACTATCTATCGGCCATTTTTCATTTCCATTTTTTCCTCTTGATCTTCTAACCACTAGAGTACTGGTTCGTCAAAGAAGCTGTGTGCTCATAAATCGACGTTGCCTGTCTTGATCTCCAAATATGAATGATCGAAGCTACATGTTGACAAGTATTTGATTTTATGATGAATTCTCAAACTTTTCCCTTGCCTCCCCTACGGCTTTTGCTGGATCTTTGGTTGCCTGTGTCCACGGTTCTCTGTAGAATTCAGGATCTTTTGACCGCCGTTCAACCTGGGTTCTCAGTAATTATGAATACTCAAAATTCTGCGATCGATGTGATCATTAATTCAGAAGAGGAATATGATCAATTTCTGAAAGATTCAATGCCAATGCTGCTCGAAAGAGCCAGCACCTATTCCAAAAAAATCCTCAAAGAGACAAACGAGTGGTCTGAAAATGTCAGTCATGAGAAATTAGCGCTGCGCTTGGGTTATGAATTAGTTGAACGATTTCTCATCCTCGCGCGTCATGAGATTCCGTGTCGACCGGCTCTCTTGTTAGATAGTTTTGTCGCTAAGCAATTCAGTCAGCCAACCTCCTTTGTCAATAACCATAAGCCATCCACCCCTCTCGAGACATTTATTGATGGGCTTGCTTCCAAGGCTGTGGTGAGTCGGGATGCTCTCATAGCCCAATTTACCCATTTTTATGCCTTGACGCCCTCTCAGGTCATTAAATTACTTGGGTTAGCTGAAGAGCAAAGCCAGCGAATATATAAAAATTTCACTCGCTGGCGTCAATCCGGGTGGCATCGAACGATGAAAGAGATTGGTCTGACTCTCCCGCAAATTACCGACCTAGAACAACAATTGGAAAAGGAACCGCACGCCGTATCTCAAAAGGCAAAAGATATACTTATGGAATTTCAGTCTCATTATCGAAAAAGTGAGCCTGAACATTATTCCTGTCAAACAAAAGAACAGTGGGGAGAAATGCTCATGGATGGGCATGGGCATGATTATCGAGTCTGGCACTTGGCGATGTGTTTCCCGTGTTTGAGTATGGTGTATCATTCCGCAATAGAGGGTGAACTTTCGGAGGAACCGCTGAAGATGAACCTTCAGATCCAACCATGGCTGGAGACTTCTAAAAGTCTTGCTCAGAGGTAACCGTATGCGTTCCGATCAAGAACTGAGTCGATATCAACAAGCCCTCGTTCAGGAATTATTGGATCAGTCCAATAGAAGGGAAACTGAAGCTCCAGGCTCAATTCAGGTTTTCTTTGATAGCAAGAGCGTCGGAATCGTCGAGTGTGAGGAGCGGTCAAGGGCAGAAAAGGTCTTTGAGTTTGACTCGACTCGGGGGTTGCTTGAACTTCGTTCTTCTTCTGGACTTGCCATTGGTATGTTGCCGATTGAGTCGTTCAAGCCGGTGTCTGCGAAATTTCTTTCCGGACATTATCGCATTGAAATGAATGTGACCCCCCAGGAAGACACCAGTGTGCTCCGTTTGACTTCGACAAATCTTTTGGCTATGCCTCGAGAGGCTTCAGATCATGGTCCAGCTATCTCTGACAGCCAATTCATACAGAATGATACGAGCTCTTGGTCAAAGGTTGCCTTGGCTGCTCAAGTACTCTTGGCCGCGGGTGTCGTGTTTTTAGTTGCTGATCGGTTTTCTCCAATGACGAATGGCCCAGGTCAGAAAGGCCAGCATGTGGCGGTAAGTGACCAACAGTTCCAACAAGTGCTTCAGCAACTAGCGGCTCTTGAAAGTCGTCTTGCTTCAAATCCCGTTGTTTCAGTTGAGAATACAAGTGGGACAGTTCTTCACGATGACTTAGGGATGAATATTGTCAGCCAACCAGGACAGAACCCGTTGAGCACTGATTCGGTTCTAGAAAAAAAGGCTGTATCTTTTGAGAAGGGACTCTTGGAGCGTCGTCCAGTTTGGGTTCGGTTTAAAAAGGGTGTGGAGGATATACGAAGAAATAATTTTTTTAAAGAGGTGTCGGCGCACGAACATACACAGATCGGTGGATGGTATTCCTTTAATCTCGAAATGCCAAAATCAGAAAAGCCAACTGACATTCTTGGGGCTTTCTCCCAGAGAGATGATATTGAAATCATTACGACCGAAGTTGTCACCCGACGAGTGCAAGTTCGATTTAAAAAAGACAGCAAGGTTGACGACATCAATGGATTTTTCGATGAAATACGAATCCCCAAAAGTGAACCCAAGGATAATTGGTATAACCTCAATCTCTCCCTACCTGAACCGGTCGAACCAAAGTCCTTTATCAATGAGTTGCGTTCGAGAGGTATTGTTGAGCAAGTGAAAATTGACCTCGATGATCTTCCTTCCTTCTAGAATGTCTTCTGGGAGCTTTTGGCTCTGAGACATATCGTCCTTTGATACATCCCTCTTAGCATTGGTCCGATCAGCTGACTGTTGAGAGACATCGATGCTGAAGGATGACGGAGTCAATGATATCACCACATTGCACACATCGATGAATCCAAATATTCAGCACCCCGCTGCTTGAGAGATCGTCACACCGATCTTTCACTAAGAGGCCACCACACCGCAAACAGTTCTTTTCGTCGTACTTGTCTAACTTGTTCTTCGTTACATAGTTCATGCGATACGGTTTTTTTGAAAGTACTCGTGGCATTGTTCCTTCCTTCGGCTGAAAATATTAATACGAGATGTAATGGTCTAAACCAGATCGCTAAGTTTTCTGTATATACCAAATATGTCGAAAAGCTTGAAGTGTACAAAAGTATCATGGTCATGAAGGAAATATTCACTATAGCGAATCCAATTAATTTCTGGGAGGTGACCTTGGCTACGGTCGTTGCTTATCCCCTGAAAGAAATGAACAGGCATCAGACATTGAAAACTGTTCCCTCCTGGCGTATCGATCTTAGGTCGCCAAGACAGCGTAATATTAAACCTCAAACATCGGAAGGTATTTGCAGCGGCTATCGGTGTGTGGCCAACTAACCTCTCCGGCGAAAATGAATCTTATGAGACGCAGGCATGAGTTTCGAGACCTCTTGATACGCAATCCGTCACCCTGTCATCTACAGAAAAAGTGATTGTAGTAGACATTTTGGCAATGATCCTGCGCAAAAAGTCTATTGTGAAGGAGGTGGTGAATTCCTTTATAACTATAGCGAGTCCAATTGATTTCCAGTGTAAGTGAAGGAAGGAAGCCTAGTCGACGGTTGTTGAATATCCCTAGTATCACTGAAGGGCAGTCAACGTTGAATTCTATTTTCCGCTTGGAGTGTTGATTACAGGTCGCCTAGCAGCGTAATACTAGGTCTCAAACATCGGGAGTTATTTGAAACGGCTATAGGTGTTAACTACGAGTTCGATAGAATTTAAATCCTTCGAGGATGCAATGATAATTTAACAGCGTACGTTATTCACTCACGGTTTATGGGAGAAACTCATCATGATTAACCCGACGGTATACAAAGTAAAGTCTTTTGACTTGAGCGATCTGAAGGGCATTTCAGACAAGAGTTTAGACATGCATTTTAAGCTGTATCAGGGGTATGTGAAACAAACGAACAGCCTTCTCGAGCAGATCAGTGAAATTCTGAAGGACGGCGTCATTGATCAAGAGGAAAATCCTGTGTACTCGGAACTGACTCGTCGACTTGGATTTGAATTTAACGGAATGGTGTTGCACGAATACTATTTTGAAAATCTCCAGAAACAAGGAACTGGAGATCCAGATACACAGTCAGCGTTCCGAAAAGCGGCTGAAGAGAGCTATGGAAAGTATGAGGTGTGGAAAACCGACTTTATGGGGGTGGCAAAGCTGCGCGGGGTTGGGTGGGCCATCTGTTATCAGAACCCTACGAACAAAAAACTGTCGAATCACTGGGTGAGCTTGCATGAAATTGGAAATGTGGCAGGTTTTGAACCGATCCTCGTTCTTGATGTGTGGGAACATGCCTATCTTTTTGATTACGCACCATCTGATCGTCCGAAGTATATCGAAGCGTTCTTTGAAAATATTAATTGGGATGCCGTGGATGCACGGTTAGAAAATAAACAATAAAGATTTTAAGGCATTATTCGTGAGTCAAATAGAGGAGGTACATATCTATGACCTTATATGAAAATTCTGAACATTCTTCCGTTATTCCTGTACTTGCGGGGTTTCTCCTTGGAGCAGGTGTTGCGCTGTTATTGACGCCAAAGACAGGACCACAATTTCGTCAGGATCTTAATCGTCAAGCCAGAAGCGCCAGAGATTCATTAGGAGAGACGGTCGATATGGTTAAAGATCAGGGGAAGGAAGTGTATAAGGGGGCAGAAGAAGCACTTCAAGGAGCTAGGCAAGCATTTGAGTCGGGGCGGGATCAAGCCAGGGAAGCTGTGAAGGGAGCTAAAGAGAAGTTCGAATCGCTTTAATTCATTCATCATTATTTACATTTTTTAAAGGAGTAACCAATGAAGCACGTACTGACTTACTCAAGTATTATCTTGATGTCGATGATGGTCATGATGGGATGTCAATCTATGACGGGAAAAACCGCAGGAACGACCGTTGATGATGGCATGATTACCTCGTCAGTTAATGCAAAACTTGCCCAGGATAGCATGTCCTCGTTGGCTCGTATTGATGTGGATACTGAAAGGGGCGTAGTGATGCTTAGTGGTATCGTTGAAGATTCTGAAGCCAAACATCGGGCCGAACAGATTGCCATGCAAGTCGAAGGGGTCAAAAGTGTAACAAACAATCTTCAGGTACAAAATTAAAAAATCAACCATGTCGGCGCCTGTCTAAGAGAAATGTCTAAGGCAGGCGCCTTCTTCAATAGTCAGGGGGGAAATTCATACATGCCCCATTTACTTGTAATCGTCTCTCTTCCCAATCTAGTGCTCTTCAAGTTATGAGTACAAACTCTTCAACGAGTGGCTGAAAGCGTCTCATACCGATTGGACAGGATTATATTCATATAGCGACTCAGGCAAATCTCATGAATCCATCCTTTCTTAATACAACCATAGGTCCGACTCGCTTGCGTCTCAGGCTACGATTCACTAAGGTTTTTATGAGGTTTGGTCATATGCATCTCAGAGAAACGAAATCGATAGTGTAGAGGAGTATGATTGGCATATGTGTCTTGAGGCTAAATTTTATAAAGTTTTGTGTGACAGCCTGCTGGGTTCACATGAGTTGATGCACGATTGTGCATAGTCGTCAATGATGGCCGAAGAATCAAAATGGCAATTAAATGGACTGTCCTGGTTGGAATTGTTGACTCGAGTGTGGGAGGAAGTCCTACGCGATGATCTATTGGGAAAAGCTGCGCAATTAGGTTTTTATTTTCTTCTGGCCTTATTTCCTGCCTTGTTGTGTTTCACAGCCTTGATTGGGTTACTGCCGATACAATCGATTACTCCAGATTTACTCAACTATCTCAACACCGTTCTTCCTTCAGAGTCCATTCCATTAATCGAAACGTATTTAGAACAGGTCGTTGCAGGAAGTGGTAGCGGAGTTGTGTCATTGAGCTTTCTTGGTGCCTTTTGGGCAGTCTCAACCGGAATGGCTGCCATCATTGATACACTCAATGCTGTCTATAATGTCAGAGATTCTCGACCTATGTGGAAAGCTCGAGGGATTGCCATGATCATGTCGATAGGAGCAAGTCTGTTCGTTATCGTATCCATGTTTCTCATTCTTGCGGGTGGATATGTGAGTCAATGGATTGCCGAAATCGTAGGATACGGTGCTGTGTTTACCATAAGTTGGGCCATAGTCCAGTGGCCACTCGTCGTTGCATGCATGCTGTTAGCGGTGAGCATGATTTACTATATGGCTCCTAACATTGCTCACACATGGCGTATGATCACACCTGGTTCAGTTGTCGCAGTAGCTCTCTGGCTCTTGGCTTCTCTTGGGTTCAAGTATTATGTCGCCAATTTTGGTACGTACAATGCGGCGTATGGTTCATTAGCAGGAGTCATCGTTCTTATGTTGTGGTTGTATATGAGTGGATTGGTCCTGCTCATTGGCGGCGAAGTCGATGCCGTGCTTGAAGGTTCGGCCAGAGACCAGACCAAAACGTAGTTTCACCGCCCCCATTGTTTGCCTTTTCTCATCCTTGCAATTTGCATTGTTTTCTCAAGTTTACAATCCCAGTGTTCGAACTGAGTGAAAAGACGTATTTGTTCCTACGTCTTGAAGTGATAGACATTTTAACGGGGAGTGATCGTGTTTTGTCCATTGAGGAATAATCGATGACCCAAGTATTACTATTCTTAACACTATGTTAACAATGTAATTTATCACTCAAGGAGGTTTGTTATGAACAAGGAACAATTTAAAGGCAAATGGAATCAATTCAAAGGAGAAGTTAAGAAGCAGTACGGAAAATTGACCGATGATGACTTGACCGAAATCGAGGGAGATTACGACAAGTTCCAAGGAAAAGTGCAGGAGCGTTATGGCGATCAGAAGCAAGCCGTAGAAGATTGGGCCGACAATTGGCACAAGAGCAATCCCTAAAACAAGAATGCTCAAGGTCATAGAAGCTTAATAATTTTTCTGGATCGGAGGAAGCCATGATTACTACAAGTAGGGTTTTAACAATGACCGCATGTCTTCTGTTTATATGGTCAGGGTCGACATGGGCATTTTTTGAATCGAACAAAGAACTATCAAAGTCGGCGAAGGTTACGCTATCTGAAGCCGTCGAAACAGCCGCTGAGATGGCACCAGGAAAGGCTGTAGAAGCTCAAATAGGTGAAGAAGACGATCGAGTGGTTTATTGGATTGAGGTTGTCGATTCGAAAAATGCTACTCGTACGATCTATGTCGATGCAGAAACAGGCAAGGTCGTTAATATGGAAAAAGATTGATTTGACGTCTAGTTCATAAGAAAAGGAGAAAGCACAATATGGAACGTTCCTTCTCGATGGTAGGGGCTTTAGCCCTTCTCCTCGTTCTTGGGTTGGCTAGCACTAGCTGGTCGTCCTTCAAGACGCACGCGATAGTCAGTGATCTTTCACGTGGATCAGGGAATCAGTTTGCGTTACTTATTGTAAATAAAGATCAATTCGAGGGTAACTGGAAGCAGTTTAAGGGTGAGCTAAAAGAGGAGTGGGGCCAATTCACCGATGACGACCTCCTGGAGATTGAGGGAGATATGGATAAGTTTGAAGGTAAACTTCAGGAGCGATATGGAGATCGGAAGGAAGAACTCAGGGAATGGACAGATAAATGGTTCGAACGGCAGACGTTCGAGTCACAGTCTCGTTCGCATAATCCTTGATCTAGTTTTCTAGGAAATTCAAACACACTGTCATATCTCACAGAATGTGAGAATTCAATGATGTCACAGAAAAGGAAATATGATGAAACGATATTCAATCATTCTATTCATTTCACTTATAGCTATGGGCGTGAGTTCTGGATCGGCTTGGGCGTTATTCGAGTCGAAAAAAGAGCTGGTTAATACTGCTAAAATTACTATGGCTGAAGCCATAGAAGCTGCGGTAAAGACGGTTCCTGGCAAGGCGGTGGCGGCAGAAATTGACACCGAAGATGACCGGACAGTTTTTGAAGTAGAAATCATTGATTCGGCGGGAAAAACTAAAGAGGTCTATATCGATGGGCAAACGGGAGAAGCTCGTAAAGTAGAATCTGAATAGGTCGTGAATGAATATTCGGGGTTTGGGAGAATGAACGTAAGTGTTAAGGTGCTCTCTGGTTAATTTCTCTCAACCCCGGACTCATTCGCAACCCAGACTTGTTGCTAATTGAGAGTAGATTGTCCAGTGCATTGAGAATAATTTCATCTATCGGGCCCGTTCGAAGTTCAGGATGGTCCAGAAGGCTTTTATAGACTTCGGCAGATAATTCCTGTGCCGATAAAGAACGTTTCAACGTCACAACGAGACCCTGCGTATTATAGACGTGATCAAGGCCTGCCAAAAATCCAAAGACGAATGATGCTCGGTTTTCCGGGGAGAGTTCCATCCATTTATTTGCCTGAATGTCGTCGGCATTCAAAATGAATGCCCCCTGTCCCTTTGAAGGTACACTCAAGATAAATGCCAGCAGGAAACACATAAGGCCGATAATCCGCATCGTCTGAATGGTGTTTGGGAATGTCATGAAAAAATAAATCCTCATCAGTAAAAATCATAAAATGAACAGTCCTCTTATTTCGGGTGGTGATGAACTGTCTCTCTATGGCCCAAGAGAGTTATAGCCTATTTCTATTTTGGGCATTAGTCAATATGATTATCATTTTATCGGTCAAAGGTATATGATGGAGATGTTACGAACTATCAAATCTCTCTTGGGATATACTATTCGGGCTGCGGACGGAAACCTCGGTGGGGTCAATGATCTGTATTTTGATGACGCCAAATGGATGATCCGGTATCTCGTGGCTGAAACCGAAAGTTGGCTGCCGGGACGCTTAGCGTTAATTGCAACAGAGGCTCTTGGGCGACCAGATCGGAAGCAGAAGGAGTTTCCGGTTAGCTTGACTGTAGAAACGGTTAAACAGAGTCCGACTCTCGAAGCTGATAAACCCGTCTCACGTCAGAAAGAAGAGGCCTTACGCGCATATTTTCAATGGCCAGCCTATTGGGATCTTGCAGGAGCTGCCGTGGCACGAAAGTTTGAACCCGTCATGCCTGAGATGGCAGAAGCCCTTGAGTCGGCTACACAGGGAGATCAACACCTACAAAGTGTGAATGAGGTATTAGACTACGGAATTCAAGCTACAGACGGAGAATTGGGCCACGTCAAAGATTTCATCGTTGATGAGCACTGGAATGTGCGATATATCGTTGTTGATACACGAAACTGGTTGCCAGGGAAGACGGTACTTGTTGATCCGCAATGGTTTTGCGAAATTAGTTGGTCAAATCAGACGGCGTCGGTAGATCTTACTCAAGCGCAAATTAAATGCAGCCCAGAATTTGACCCCAACCTTCCGATTCATCGGAAATATGAAGAGCAGTTGTACGATCATTACGGGCGTCCTAAGTATTGGTCGTAATGGTTTTTTGCGTGGTGGCAGAAGATTTGCTGCGCTGCGCGCGTGCGCGATTATAAGGAGGAGAAATGATGAACGTGATCTCAAAATTGTCGACAGTACTGTTACTAAGTTTGACTCTTTTGTTCCCTGCACTCAACGGATGTGAACAGCAAGGCCCTGCCGAACGAGCTGGCGAATCAGTTGATGAAGCTACCGAAGATGCAGGAGAAGCCATAGAAGAGGCAGGGGAGGACATGGAAGACGCCGCTAATTAATCGCTGAAAGGATTTCATGGGTTTCCTATTTTTGTAGATAGCTCTCCCTCAAAAGCTGTCTGTGTTCAGAAGTTCTGACACGCAGCTTTTGAAAGAGCTTGAGGTTTCCCAATTGATTGACTCTGCGTCATATTGTCTGATTTTTCCAATCAAATGAACTTGGAGTGTAACGGAGGTGATTCTCTTTTTTAGAATCATATAGGAAAACCTACCTCGGAGGATTACTCATTGTTGTGTTCTTGTCCTCTTTTGGATCGTATTGTCTGCAGAAGGTTCTGAAGTGATCAATGGATAAAATTGATCCTTCAGAGTCAACTCCATCTTCCCCGCCCAAACCTACTCTTTCGAGGCTTTTCGAATTACTGGAAAGTGCCATTGATGTTCGGTCGTTTGCACTAACTGGCCTCTTTATTTTTGCTTCAGTATATGTCTTGATGGTCGCGAAGGCTGTGTTTTTGCCAATAGCCATCGCTCTGACATTAAGCTTCTTATTGGCTCCATTTATCAGATTGCTCAAAAATCTTTGGATACCAGAAGCCCTCAGTGCGGCTCTTGTGTTGTTTGCTGTCGGGGGAATTGTTGCCTATGGCGTTACTTCTCTTGCAGAACCGGCAGCAGACTGGTTGACGAAAGCGCCAGAAGCGTTGCATGCCATTGAGACGAAGATGCGATCAATCAAGACTTCTGTGTTGCATATGAACCAGGCGACAGATGTGATTGAACAGTTGGCGACTCTCGAGAATGGGGCACCGCAAAGACGTTTGGTTGAAATCAAGGGGCCAAGTCTGGGTGGAACATTAATCGGAGTGACGACGGAGCTCTTTGCGAGCGTTGTCGCCACAACCATTCTTCTGTATTTTCTATTGGCTTCTGGAGATATGTTTCTTGAGAAATTGGTCAAAGTCCTCCCAACGTATTCAGACAAACGGCGAGCTGTTGAAATCTTTCGTGATATAGAAAAAAGTATATCGACACATTTGGTGACGGTGACCTGTATCAATATTGGACTTGGAGTGGCTATTGGCGTGACGATGTACTCTTTGGGAATGCCCAATCCTATCCTTTGGGGCGTCATGGGCGGAATCCTGAACTTTGTTCCGTATGTCGGTAGTATCATTGGGATCGTCAGTATTACGGCGGCAGCGGCCCTGACATTCGAACAGCTTGAATGGATTATGCTCGTCGGTGCTTCGTATGCGGCGTTGACGGCTCTGGAGGGGACGTTCTTGAGCCCCATGATATTAGGGAAACGTCTAACGCTCAATCCAGTCGTGGTGCTGCTCAGTATATTTATTTGGGGATGGATATGGGGAATACCCGGCGCCCTACTGGCCGTTCCCATTGTCGCTTCGCTAAAAATAATATGTGACCATCTGGAGCCGCTGGCCTCGATTGGTGAGTTTTTGGGACAGTAGCTTTTCTCTTACTTCCCATACTTTCTTGAATATATGTTTTACGAAACTCAATTAATTTATACGCTTCAGCCAAATTCTGGTCCAAGTAGGATTTAGAGTTTTACTTGAGTTTGCTTTCGTTAATGCGTATTCCAACGCTCCATTATGTATAACCTGAGAAAAGAAAATGCTCATTTCATTACATGAAGAAGGTTGTTCATGAACACGTGGCTTAGCAATCAGTGGGATCATCTCCGTTCGAGTTTCTGGTTTCTCCCGGCCACGATGTCTGTTGTGGCCATTGCTCTATCATTTACGATGATCAGGCTAGACGAGAAATTTGCGGCGACAGTCATTGAACATGTTCCCTGGTTGTGGGCGCGAGGGCCAGATGGGGCCTTGTCTCTGTTATCAACCATTGCAGGTTCGATGATTACGATTGCAGGCGTCGTGTTTTCAATTACGATTGTGGCGTTGACTCTCGCTTCAGCTCAGTTTGGTCCGAGACTCCTCAGAAATTTTATGCGTGACCGAGGAAATCAGATTAGTCTTGGGACATTTATTTCGACATTTCTCTATTGTCTCCTTGTTATTCGTGCAGTGAAGGGAGGAGAGCCGGAGCAGGTGTTTGTGCCATCGCTCTCTATTGCTGTTGCTCTTGTTTTGGCCATTGCCAGTCTGGGAGTGTTGATTTACTTCATGCACCATGTGTCGCTCATGATCCAGGCTCCACAGGTGGTGGCTGTTGTAGCCGATGATCTTCACGACGCTATTGAACGTTTGTTTCCTAACAAAATAGGAGAGGAAAAGAACACAACCAATGACCAGCATGGGGAGAAGGATGTCCCAGAAGATTTCGAGAAGATGGCTAGCCCTGTGCGCGCTACACGCGGGGGATATCTACAAGCCATTGATACGGATGGGCTTATGAATCTTGCTGAAGAAAAAGACTTACTCATTCGAGTCGAACGACGTCCTGGTCACTTTGTGGTTATACAAGCTCCTCTGGTCATGGTCTGGCCTGGATCGCGTGTTGATGATGAAATCGTGGAGCAGATTATGAAGGCGTTCATTCTGGGTGTACAACGAACTCAGGAGCAAGATGTCGAATATGCCATTGATCAATTAGTTGAAGTGGCCGTCCGTGCGCTCTCACCCGGTATTAATGATCCGTTTACCGCGATTAATTGTATCGATCGTTTAGGCGAAGCGCTTTGCTACGCCGCGGGATGTGCGTTTCCTTCGCCCTATCGCTACAGTGAACAACATGTGCTTCGTATCATTGCATCTCATGTGACGTTTCGTGGTATGACCGAAGCGGCTTTTAACCAAATCCGCCAGTATGGACGATCATCTGTGGCTGTGCTCATTCGACTGCTGGAGTCCATCGAAGTGATTCTCTCATGTGTGCACCTTGAAAAAGACCGACATGCGTTACGGGATCAGGCGAACATGATCAAACGTGGAAGTGAGGAAGCATTGTCTGAAGAAATGGACCGGCTAGAAGTGAAGAAACGTTATCAAGCCGTCATGATCGCGTTTAGAAAAAAGACGTGTGACTCATAATATAGCTCCTTCCACGAAGAGCAGGCCTATTTGTAAAGACTCTTGAAATTCAATGCGTGTTTTCTAGACACACCTCTTATTACCACACCTGATTTGTCTATTTGAAGCCTTCGTTAAGATACGGTACAACTGTATTAAGATATACAAGTATGCGTTCCGCAAACGAAGAAAAAAGCTTACAAATAATGAGTCGGAATTATTCAAAGAGTGGAATATGAACAGACGGGATAAAAGTCCTATCGTGTCCTTGCTCTTTCTCGTCGCTATCGTGTGGATGAGTCAGCCGGTATTTGCCGCTCCTCTCCCTGCTTTATCCGGATGGCAAGGACGAACGATTCCCATTCTTGGTACCGCGCTTGACTATCAGTCTAATCAAATTGGAGTGGTGGCACACCTCGTTCTCGGATTTAGGGAGCGCAATGATCATTATGGATTGAACGTGAGATTTCGAACGAAACCGGGACGATTTTCTCCTGCGGCACAGGTCGCCGTTCAAAACGCCATAATTCACATCGCCAGAGCAGCAGGATTGAACGAGAAATCATGGAGCGTGCAACTCATGATTCCCTACAACGGCATTACCATGTACGGAGAAAGTCTTTCGGCAATGGTTGGGTTGGCCGTCGTTGCGCTCGCCCAAGGTGATACCTTTCCGCAAGATCGGGTTGTCACGGGTAAAGTTCTTTCAGACGGTCATCTTGGATCTGTTGGTGGAGTGCCACAAAAAATTGAGGCAGCCTATGCCGAACATTTTCAACGTGTCATTGTCCCAGAGGAACATGATACCGAAGATGGTGATTGGCGTACGCCGTTTCTTATGCATATTTCCCCTGTCGCGAATGTGACACAAGCCTATCAAGCTTTGACAGGACAACCTCTCCGACATCTGAAATCTTCGGGTTAGTCAACGTCAATATTATGTGGGTAATCTCGTGCTACTCGCATGTGTTCCAGGTGCTTCGGTCGACTACAGAACTTGTAATGTGTCGCGCTCGCGTCCCGGTATTCCAGGAAATTAGAAGAGGAGATAGTTTTGGCTCAACCTCCCTTTCACGATATTGGAAGATGGGTATGGGTTTGTTGTGTCAGTGTATTCGAATCATCGCGAATCGACAGTCGCCTTTATTATGGTTTTCGGCCAAGCATTTCAGACGTGTTCATATAGAGGCCGTCTTCACAATGATGCGCTTCGAGTACACTTCAGGTAGAAGCCAAAACCTATGAAACCGTTGAACGTCATTATGGAAAGCTTGCGCAAGATGGGAGAGAATTTTCTTTCGCATCTTCCCCAGGTTGTTTTCGGCTGTCTTCTTCTTCTTATCACCTGGGGAATCGGTCGCGCCGCTGATTTAGTTCTCAGGCGAGTCCTCCCCCGTTTTCATTTGCGAACGTCGCTGCAGGAACTTTTTCGACAGCTGAGCTATATTGGTATTTGGATTGTGGGTATCTTGGCCTCGGCCATCGTGATGTTTCCTTCGCTGACCCCTGGAAAGGTCTTGACGGCTATTGGCCTGGGTTCGATTGCTATAGGATTTGCGTTTAAAGACATTTTCGAAAATTTTATCGCTGGGATGCTGATTCTCCTCAGAGAACCGTTTCAGCTTAAAGATTTCATTGAATGTGAAGAAATTGAGGGGTTTGTCGAAGATATCACGATTCGCGATACGCACATTCGTCAGACGGATGGTCAGAGGGTGGTTGTTCCAAACGCCAAGCTTTTTAAAAATCCCGTGACGGTTCGTACGGATCTCGATAGACGTCGTGTCACCATCATGTGCGGAGTCGCCTATGGTGAAGATGTGGACAAGGCGAGAGGTGTGATCGCCGATGCGGTTCAAGGACTCGACACGATCGACAAGGAAAGGGATGTTCAAGTGTTTGCTCAAGCATTTGGTGCCAGCAGCATCGATTTTGAGGTTACCTGGTGGACTGGGTCGAAGCCAGTCGATATCCGGAAATCTCGCGACAAAGTTGTTGCGGCAGTTAAAAAGGCGTTGGATGATGCCGGTATTGAGATCCCATTCCCCTACAGAACCTTAACATTTAAGGAACCTTTGAAAACCGTGATGGAGCGTACAGATCAGCAAAAAGAACCGATTGATAGTCAGTAGGATACATAATCCATTTAAGTTTTAAAAGCATGTGTACCCCGAGTCGACTCAATGATTTGCCGAATCGTACTTCTGAAATCGAACAAGATTTTCTAATTTTCTTTTCTCACTCATCGAGCGAGTCATTCTCATGCTAGAAGACATCAAGTGGGCAGAAATCTTGTCGCATCTTTACCATCTTGGCATCGCCTACCTGTTAGCGATCCCAATTGGTTGGGACCGAGAAGTCCGTGCACCTGGCGCGGGCATTCGCACCTTCCCTCTGGTTGCGATGGCGTCGTGTGCCTATATGCTCACCGGCATTTACGTGTTAGGGCCTGATGATGCAAGAGCGAGGGTGATGTACGGTATTCTTACCGGCATTGGATTCATCGGAGGAGGATCAATCTTGAAGGAAAAAGGAAATGTTGCCGGCACGGCCACAGCTGCGAGTATTTGGAGCACTGGAGCAATTGGCATAGCGGTCGCGT
>BQIX01000008.1 GCA_021604145.1 Nitrospirales bacterium | reverse complement strand
TGTAACTGCGCTGAATACACTAACCAATTCTTGGGCAGGACTGGTTGATCCGTTTGATCCCAGCGCGTCGCCTTTATTTCTATTCGATGTCCCTGATGCTGATCCTGGAGTTGATACACCCGGTGTTGACATTCTTATGGAGAGTGCAATCCCAGATGCCTTCATCGGCAATCCGACGCCGTTACAAAATGATGATTTCGGAGGTCGCCAATTCTTGTATCCATTTGTGTCTTCGACAGTCATACCAGAGCCCTCTACCATATTACTGTTTGCCACAGGGTTAATTGGCCTTTTTGTGTATCGCTGGAACCGGAGATCATGAGAGTCGAGAAAAGGCAGATCCTTGTTGGGATGTATAAAGTTAGAACTCAATGTTCTAAATGATTGGTGAAGAGCAAGTGTTAAAAATCTATTCTGCTGTAGTAAAATCAGAGTTGAGATCGAAATTCATCATGGCTTTATCAGTCATCGGTGTAAGTGTTTTGGTTAATGAGGCATTCGGGAATTGGCAAGGAAGTTTTCAATTGACCTCCTTTTTTTCGAAAAATATATGAAGGTGATAGGTGCGGGAGATCGACTTATATACAACTGAGTTTTAGGTCTCTGGTAGAAGCCCTGTATTTTCTTAAAATATAGGTAGGGTGGTTAAATAATAGCTTGATACGAACTCTATAGTGATGTATTGCCAAAGATGTAGCCTTTTGGTCAGGACTTTAGATGAGAGCGAAACGATTACAATTAATCGGTCAAAAAGGAGCAGATGTTTTGCCTCTTGTGATTGATTTTATTTCTGGCAAAACGGCGTATCGCAGAAAATATGGTCATATTGGAGGCGAAGCCATAAGTCGGGCGGTAGGGATTAAAAAAGGCCATCGGCCCAATATTGTTGATGCGACCGCTGGCCTAGGGCGTGACGCGTTTGTGCTCGCAACGATGGGATGTCAGGTACATATGATTGAACGATCTGACGTTATTGCCAAATTGCTTGATGGTGCCTTACGCCGTGCAATGGAGGATGAAAAAATTGGTGTATTGATAACGGAGAAAATCTCGCTGACATGCGGAGATAGTCGGCAGGCTCTGTTCCAAGTGCCGTTTGAGCCCGAAGTTATCTACCTTGACCCTATGTTTCCTCCAAAAGAAAAATCGGCTTTAGTAAAAAAAGAGTTGAGAATGTTACAAGAGATTGTGGGAAAGGATGCTGATGCCGATGAGCTATTGAATGTTGCGTTGTCGAGAGCGACAAATCGTGTGGTCGTTAAGCGGCCAGCCTATGCCAATTTTCTTACGAAGATGACCCCGCAGACGTCAATTAAAACCAAAAAACACCGCTTCGATATCTACCTGGTTAAGAAATAACGATAGAAGCCTCATTTGTGGGGGGCAGCCTTTTACGGATGGACTTAAGGTCGAGGCAAGCTCTGGTCCCATAAAAGTTGAAAACAGTCGAATGTGCAACAATCAACGACATGGTCTTCTCGTGAATACCGGTCAACGTCTTATGTTACGAAACAATGTCTTCGCCAATAATAAAGAATATCCGATGCATGTTGATGGAGCTAAGGTTAGGAGCATTGTCAATTGGGAGTCTGCTCAACCGTACAATGTTCGGACACAAGATTGGACGATGATTGGAAATGTTGTGTTCAGTATCAACAGGTCACTCTTTACTCTTCCGAATTGGCAGCACTTTTTCGACACGCTTTATTCGAATGATAATGTTTGGCATGCTCGAAAGACCGACAAGTTGTTTGGGTTAGGGCGAGAAGGCAATCTTACGTACTTGACTCTCAAAGACTGGCGGCAACAAATTAAAAATGATCATGACTCGCACATAACCATGCCGATCAATCTGAGTCAACCAACATGTCAGTGATCGAGACCACAATTGTCTTTATTCGCGTTTAAGTAGTGGAAAGAACACGATAGTGTTAAAACTAAAACCGTTAAGGTTTGACTCAGGACTTCAGGCCAGAGAGTTGGGTATTAGAAAAGTAAATAAGAAGGAAATTTTCCGTCATCAATAATGCGCGTGAGAGGCTCCTGTTTGTCCCTGGCCAGTTATCAATAAAACTAAATGGAATGAGGGCTACTAAGCAGACCAACGTGTTTCTGTACACATAGAGCCGCGCTTTATCTTGTAAACGATATGAATTAACGTTAAATGTGTACAGTTGAGCGTTAGATTTGATTGAGGAAAGTGGTTTCATACTCCTTTCTTTTTTGAATCCATGCCTCAAAGGGTCACATGAATTCTTACACCCAGACCAGGTCTCTCGAGAATACTGATTGCAGATCATCCTCCAGTTACATTGCCAGCAGTCAGTGATGGCAATCGTCAAGATTCTGTGTGTGCTTCCTTCTAGCATTGAATTAAGTGGATGGTTTTTCAAGTCGAGTCTGACCCCTAATATTTCCACCGTTCCGTAAGGAGTAGAGACAGTTTAACCTTTGTATATGAGACGTTACCCTTAGGTGATGGTTCTTTCTTTGGGTTCTTTTTTGTTGCTTTTTTTTTGATGGTAGGCTATCGTCATTTTACCGTAGCTATCCTCTGTGGGCCTGGTAGCTAGGTGTCGAATGGGATGGCCCTGAATAAGTGTTGTTTTGCTGCGGAACTTATTTTGGAAGTCACACCGAAGTCGCCTTATCACATGTCCTCAGGCTACTCCTTCCTTATTCTGTCTTGCAAAGCAACAATCGTTAAATCAAAGGAGGAACCCGATGGGTTCAAAAATTTACGTCGGAGGGTTGCCCTATTCGGCAGTCGACCAAGAGTTGTCTGATTTGTTTAGTCCGCACGGAAACGTAGAATCGGCTCGAATCATTACGGATAAGTTTACCGGACGATCGAGAGGTTTCGGGTTTGTTGAAATGACCACAGATGAAGAAGCCAAAGCGGCTATCGAGGCATTGAATGGAACGGAGATGGGTGGGCGAACCTTGACGGTGAATGAAGCCCGTCCACAAACACCTCGTTCCCGAGATGGCGGTGGCGGATTCGGCGGCGGTGGATATGGCGGCGGTGGAGGTGGCCGGAGATTTTAAGCTACCGAAAAACGTCCACTCATAGCGACGGCTAATTTTTTTGATCATCATTCAGGGGAGCCTTTATTAAAGGTTCCCCTGTTTTTTTGCCCAAACGAGCGATGTTGGGGTTTGGGTGGTCCCGTAGCTTGAACATCGAGGTGAATACCGTGATAATGGTATCAAATGTGTTATGGTTAATTGAATCTGTTTTGAATTGGATAATTGTATGAGCGATCATGATCATAAAGAAGAAGACCGTCTTTCTCGCTCTCACGCGTCTGGGACGTCTGCGCATTCCTCTTCTCAACCTGCAAGCCCACTTGGCTTACTTGATGAATGTTTGGCGTCAATGCCTGAGGGAGATCCTCGGATTGCTTTGCTTGGAAAGCTCAAGCAGTTTGTCCTTCAGCAAGGGGTCGAACAGCAGCAACGAGACATAGAGGTCAAAAAACTGAATTCCGTTGTTGAAAAACTAACGGCCCCCGCCAATCGAATTGGAACGCTTCTTGACTTGCCAGCAGAAGGTATGGCCCGAATTATGGTAGGGGGGAGTGAATTTTATGCCAATGTTGATCCCCGGGTTGAACAGAAAGATTTATTGATTGGGTGTCAGGTGCTTGTGAATGAAGCGTATGTGGTTATTCGGTCGTTAGGATACGATTTGAACGGCCCGATTCTTAAAGTTCGAGAAGTGCTAGCAGACGGACGACTTCGTATGGATCAGGAACCGGGTCGCCAGGGAATATTACTACAGCGAGCCGCTGAGTTGCGCGATGTTGAGTTTAAGCCTGGAGATGAAGTGCGTGTTGATCCATCACTGAGGCTGGTGATAGAGCGGCTGGAAAAGTCGCAAACGGAAGGACATGTTCTGGATGAAGTTCCGTCTGTGACGTGGGAGCACATTGGCGGTCAGAAGGTTGCGATTGCTGCGATTCGCAGAGCCATTGAATATCCACTTCTCCATAGTCACACATTTCAACAATATCAGTTCACGCAACCCAAAGGGTTTTTGCTTCATGGACCTCCTGGCTGTGGGAAAACATTGATTGGCCAGGCAACGGCTGCCAGCTTAGCGCAATTGGTGAAGGAGAAGGCTGGAAGATTGTCGGCCGATCAGCCGGGCAAAGCCGGGAAGGACACCTTTCCGCCAATCGAACGAGGAAGCTTTCTTCATGTCAAAGGTCCTGAGGTGTTGAATATGTGGGTTGGTGAATCCGAGCGAATTGTCCGTGATCTCTTTACTCAAGCTCGTGAACGTCGCCAAGACGGGTTCTTACCATTTATTTTCATTGATGAAGCGGAATCCATTCTCGGGACAAGGCGTGCGGCCCGCTCGTATAATATTTCGAATACGCTGGTGCCGATGTTTTGTGCGGAATTAGATGGGATTGAATCGCTTCATGATGTGGTCGTCATTCTCGCAACTAATCGTCCTGACCTGATTGATCCAGCTGTACTGAGGCCTGGACGAATCGATCGAAAAGTGAAAATATCCCGTCCAAATCGAGAGGAAGCCACGGAGATACTTGATATCTATTTTTCTTCAGAAATTCCTCTCAATGCTGACACGGTCCAAACTCATCATGGTAATCGAGAATTGGCGAGGCAGGAGATGATTTCAACCATGCTGGATCGGCTGTTTGCTCGAACGGTTGAAAATCGGGTCCTTGCCATCCGTTTGCGAAATGGACGTCGAGAGACATTATATCGCTGTGATCTGTTAAGTGGCGCCGTGTTGGCCAGTATTGTTCGACGAGCCAAAGAGCAAGCCGTTGAGCGTGAGATTGAAGGAAAAAGTGGGGGTATTTCGGAGCAGGATCTCTCTCTTGCCGTGAAAGACGAGTTTCGTGAAGGTGAAATCTTTCCTCCAGATGACTCTGCTGAAGAATGGTTGAAATTATTAGACTATCATCCTGATCAAGTTATTGGGGTTTCGACATTTCGAGGTGATTCATCCATGGTTGAACGAAGAATTCACACGATCATTTAACGCCATGTCAAATTCATTACGACTATTTGGTATCGAAACCGAATATGGCATAACCCGAGAGGATCAGCACGATGTGGATCCAGTGGTCGAGTCTATGGAGTTGGTTCGTGCCCACCTTGAAGGAGAGTTTCAACAACAATGGGACTATCGTGGTGAAGATCCGCATGCGGATCAGCGAGGCTTTCGAGTTTCTGGATTACAGCAGGATAAAGAGGAAGAAGAGTTTGTCAAGGAAGATGCGCAGCGATTAGTGTCCTTTCACGAAATGAAAAGTGATCTGGTGCTTAGCAACGGAGCCAGATTTTATAACGATCATACTCATCCGGAATATTCAACACCTGAATGTCGAACGCTGCAAGATCTTGTTGCCCATGATCGAGCTGGGGAACGTATTGTGCAGCAGGCCGCGGATCGCCGTAACCGGCATCTTGGGAGTTCTGCTGTCCAACTGTATAAGAACAATACGGACTTTCACGGCCACAGCTACGGGTGTCACGATAACTACCTGGTCGCTCGTGATATCCCATTTCCTGAATTGCAAGCTGCCTTGATTCCATTTTTGGTAAGTCGTCAGGTGGTGGCCGGTGCAGGGAAGATTGGAACTGAAAAACAGGAGCAAGGGTATCAGCCTGGTGAGTTTCAGTTATCACAACGTGCCGATTTCATGGAAGTGTCTCTGGGTGTCGACACGATGTTTAATCGGCCGATTTTGAATACGCGTGATGAACCGCATGCGGATCGAAATAAATATCGTCGTTTGCATTTAATTGTCGGTGACGCGAATATGTGTGAGTATGCGACGGCGCTCAAGGTTGGCACGACCAGACTGGTTTTGGATTTGATTGCCCGTCATGCCGCGCCGGTTGTGGAATTGGAAAATCCGGTGCTGGCCATTCAAGTGCTATCGCACGACCCTGAACTTAAAACACGGGTCAACCGAAACAATGGTGCTCCCGTTTCGGCTTGTCACATCCAAGCCATCTATTTGGAGGCTGCACAGAAAGCCTTGAGTGGTTTTGACGATGAGACTGATTGGATTTTGCGTGAATGGGCCAATGTGTTGACCCTCTTGGAGCGAGACCGCTTTGCTTTGGTTGGCGCACTAGATTGGGTCACCAAATTGTCGTTACTTGAACGATTTCGTCAAGAGGAACAATTGGATTGGTCTGACCCCTGGTTAGCAAGTCTCGATCTGGAATATCATAATGTGAATCCTGAACGTGGCTTGTACTTAGGGTTAGAAGCCGAAGGACAGGTCAAACGCATCTGTCAAGAAGATGAAATTTTGACGGCGATGAATGCGGGGCCAGCCGATACGCGAGGTGGCATCCGAGGGATGTGTGTGAAACGATTTGGAAATCTGATTCAGTCGGTACAGTGGGAACGTATTCAATTTAAACCGGAAGCCGGGACCTCTCAGTCTCTTGATCTGAATAGTGTCGTCGATCCTACAGCGGTTCATGCCCTGAAATTAATTCTTGAGGGGGCCGGGAGTCTTTCAGATATTGTGGGATTATCACCGAAGTAGAGGAGTTGTTTTTATGATGAATTCGGAGCATGTACTCAAAGGTCAACAATTCGTAACCGGAGACATACAAATGCCAATTGGGCTTGAACGGCGGGAGCAACCGACGAGTCCTATTTCCAAACCATCGGGACCATCAAAAGATGGTGGTGGCCCTAAACGCCCGGATACGGACTCAGCGGAAAAGGATAATCTGTTAAAACGTATGCGCAAGGTCGATCCCAAGCAAGCCGAGCGTTATCGACAACGGACAGGGGAGTAAAGTCACAGTGGGACGACAAGGTGATTTCATACACATGTTGCGAGAGCAGGGGTATGCGTTCGATACGTTGCGAATGGAGCACGCGCAGAGTTCTGTTTCCCAATATAACCAACAGACCATGGTAACTCAGGGAACGACAGTTCTGGCTTTTAAATATCAGGATGGTGTGATCGTTGGCGGAGATCGTCGAGCGACGGCTGGCATGTCCGTGATGTATGATCGGACAGATAAAGTGTTGGAGCTTGACCGATTTTGCGTGATGGCGATTGCCGGTGTTCCTGCCACGGCTTTTGAGATGGCGCGCATATTAGAGCATTCGTTTAAATATTATCGTCGGAGCCAGCTTCAGGATTTAAGCTTCGAAGGCAAGCTTCGTGCCTTGACCAAGCTACTGAAAGAAAATGCTCCAGCGGCAATAGCCGGAACTGGAACCGTTGCCCCTGTCTTTGCGGGGTTTGATCAAGAGCGACAAGAGGGGAAAATTTTCTTTTACGATATTCTTGGCGCTGAATTTGAAGGGGTTGACTATGCGGTTTCTGGGTCTGGATCGCCGACGATTCGCGGAATTCTTCATTACTTACATCGGTGGGGAGATACGCCGCTCTATCAACTCCCTGAGGAACAAGCGATTGTGCTCATCATGCGTTTATTGAGTAGTGCCGCAGAATTTGATGCGGCGACCGGCGGAATAAACTATGAAGCGAATCTCTTCCCGATTGTGAAACGTATTTCTTCACAAGGCGTGGAACAGATTGCTTCCGAGCGTTTGAAAGAACTTTGTGAGTCACAGGTTATGCGCTATGTATGAAGAACCGTATCGATGGATTGAAGCGGTTGGAAATCGGCGACAATATTTAGACGACCAGTTTAAGCACGGAAGTCCGATTGTGGCCCTTTCTTATGACAACGGCATTCTCCTTCTGACAGTCAGTCACGGGACGCCAAAGTTGTATGAAATTTATGACCGTATTGCTTTAGGCGGGATGGGGCATCCCGCGGATTTGGAAAAGTTAAGATTTCAGTTGCTGGACATGGCTCATCTTGAAGGGTTCAATCGGTCACCCTCTGATGTGACAGGGGCTCGACTTTTAAAAAATGGTTTGGCGCCAACTGTGAAGCAAGCTTTTGAGGAAATCTTCAAAGCCCCGTTCATTACGAAAATTCTTTTGGCGGAATTAGGCGAAACCCCGGAACGGAATCAGTTTCTCACCATAGATTATGATGGGACATTTGAAGAGACCAAACTCTGTGCCGTCGTGGCCGGGACTCCTTCAATTCAAGCGCAATTATTGAAAGAAGTCAACGGTCAAAGAGGGCAGAAGGTTCCTTCCGTTACAGAGGCGATTGATCTTGCTGCGAGAGCTTGGGCGAAAGGGTCCTTATTGCACCGCACTCTTGCTTCTGATGTGAACAAGAATGAGAAACGTACTGAGGATCGAGAAGAAGAGGTACAAAAGGCAGAATTCGATGACGAACAGGTTTTGAATCATTTACGTCAAACGCTACTCGATTCTACTCTTGAATGTAGTCTTCTAGATTACACGATTGCCGGATCGTCGAAGTATCGTGTTCTTCACAATGACGAAGTGGCCACTCTCCTTCCATCTACGATGCAGCCTGCGCAATAACTCATAGTTTTCTCGAGAAAGTTGTTTTCATGTTACATCGAATTTTTGGTATTGAAACCGAGTACGGTCTTCTGATTAATGAAGAACAGCCAGATCGTCCTCCCTCATGGATAGCCTATCAAATTATTGACCATCTGTTTCGAACGAAGCGGTCTGGTGTGCTTGATCTTCATCATCGCGGGTACGATGAACCACCGGGCAATGGTGGATTTCTTTTGAATGGTGGACGCATGTATGTCGATATGGGACATTTGGAATTTGCGTCTCCGGAATGTCACTCGTTACGAGACCTCGTGGCCGCCGACCGTGCCGGTGATTGGCTGCTCCAGGACGCGATTGAAGAGTTGGGATTAGCTGAGCATGTTTCGATAATTAAGAATAATATTGACCACGAAACCGATGCCACGTTTGGCTGTCATGAAAATTATTTAGTCTCTCGAAATTTTCCCTTCAGCTATAATGGATTAGGGAAACTCATTCCATTTCTGGTCACCAGACAAATTTTTACTGGTGCAGGCCGAATTGGTTCTACGGAAAATGTCGATGGGTGGATTCCGATTGAACGGTTATCTCGTGACGACCGTTTCACTCAAGGTTCTTCAGATCGCCTATCTGTGCCCTATCAAATATCTCAACGGGCCGATTATATTGTTAATGATTTTTTTGAATGGGTACAACACAATCGAGCAATCATCAATACGCGTGACGAGCCGCTGGCCGATCCCACTCAATTCCGTCGTATTCATTTACTGGTCGGAGATTCGAATCTTTCCGAAATTGCGACGGCCTTGAAAATGGGAACAACAGGATTAGTTCTCCAACTGATTGAAGATGGTCATGCGCCAACCGGACTGGATTTTCACGATCCCGTTGACGCGCTTCGGGAAGTCTCTCGTGATCAAGAACGAACATGGATGCTCACGTTGGCAACGGGAGAAAGACTTTCAGCGATCGATATTCAAGAGCGTTTTTGGGAATGTGCTTACAAGTATTATCACGGTCAGGATGAAGAGACTGATTGGATCTTGAAGGAATGGGAATCTGTTTTGCGAGATTTGCGGGGTGAGTATACGACATTGGTTGGCCGAGTTGACTGGGCGTCCAAACTCTGGTTGTTGGAAACCTTTCGGCAACAAGAACATTTACTCTGGGAAGATCCCTGGCTGAAAAGCCTTGACTTGGAATATCATAACGTCGATCCGCAAAAAGGGTTATATTTTGGACTCATGGAAGAAGGGAAAGCCCAAGCTGTGACGACACGCGATGCCATCCACTTGGCGAAACATTCACCGCCTCGCGACACTCGTGCCTTTGGTCGAGGGGAGGTGATTCGCCATCTTGCTGAAGGGGAGTGGGATGACATGGAAGAGCTTGAACGTGAAGAGCGACAGTTTCCTCCGTATGTGATTAATTGGTCAGTTTTTCAAGTTCGCGGACACAAGGCGTTTCTTATGCCTGACCCGTTCCGGTCCTATGCCCAGGAAGTTCGTGATCACTTGAAACTGTAACCCATCGTTCAACTTATGGTTCAGTACTCAGACAACCTGTCGAAAGTATTCAATGGTCTTCGATAATCCTTCTTCGAGTGTGACCTTTGGCTCCCAGTTTAGGATGGTTTTAGCCCGTTGAATGTCCGGTCTTCTTACTTTTGGATCACCAACAGGAAGCGGGAGGTGATTGACGTCACTATTCGAACCGGTCTGACTCAAAACCATCTTGGCTATATCCAGGACTGTCAGTTCTCGTGGGTTGCCGATATTGACTGGGTAATGGATGGTGACCTTACTTTCTGTTGTTCCCTTGACTGATGGTTCTTCACTCGTTGATGTGGCCGGTCCGTCATTTGGTGCCATGAGTAAGGCAACGATTCCACGTACGAGATCGTCAACGAAACAAAAACTTCGAGTTTGGGAGCCATCTCCATAGACGGTTAACGGGTTTTTCTGTAAGGCTTGGACGATAAAGTTTGAAACCACGCGACCATCTTTGGGTCGCATGCGAGGCCCAAACGTATTAAAAATTCGTACGATCCGTGTATCGAGCCCATGAAAGGTGTGATAGGCTGTGGTAATGGCTTCTCCAAAACGTTTCGCTTCGTCATAGACTCCACGAGGACTAATGGGGTTCACATTACCCCAGTAGGATTCTGGTTGCGGGTTCACGAGTGGGTCACCATACACTTCAGATGTGCTGGCGAGAAGAAATCGTGCATTTTTTGCTTTAGCCAGTCCCAAGGCTTTGTGTGTGCCGAGTGCCCCCACTTTCATGGTTGCAATGGGAAATTCTAAATAGTCTTGTGGACTTGCCGGTGAGGCAAAGTGCATGACCGCATCAAGGGCCCCGTCAACATGAAGGTAATCACAGACATTATATTTGATAAAACTGAATTGATCATGTCCCATGAGGTGTGCAACGTTTTCAGGTCTACCCGTAATAAAATTGTCCATCCCAATGACTTCGTGTCCCTGCTCAATGAGCAAGTCACACAAGTGACTACCTAGAAATCCGGCACCACCCGTAATGAGTATTCTCATAAGTATTCCTCTTCATAAGTGAAAGATAAAATAAGGGCTCGTCTCAATTTTTCAAACGTACTTCTTGCAGTATTTCCCATATCTAGTAGATAATAATAACTGATAATTATGTTGATACAACCAGTTTCCTTTTCATTTGATCTTTCTCGTCGGTCCTTGTTGCAACTTGGAGGCCTCACGAGTCTATTCGGGATGATGCCCGGGTGTGATTTGGGTGGGATGTTTGCTGTTCCACCAAGAGACACCGTGTATTTTACTCCTAATGATAAGTTCTATACTGTGAATTTTTCTGATTCTCCGTATAACTTTTCGCGAGATATTGATATAGAGCAATGGCAGCTCCTTGTCAAAGGTGAAGTTCAACAGTCTTCTGTCTTGAAATGGAGAGACATTTTAAACCGAACATCATTCGATCAAGCGGTAACCTTAATGTGTATCGATACGTTGCCTGGGGGGAGTAGTCTTGGGAATGCAATGTGGCGTGGCATTTCGTTGAAAACGTTATTGCAAGATCTTGGCGTGAACGAAGATACGGCCCGTGATGTTATTTTTCGTGCCGCAGATGGCTATCATGACAGTATTCCATTTTCCCGTGCGATGGAAGATGATGTGATGCTTGCCTATTTAATGAATGGTGAAAAATTGCCACAAATGCATGGATTCCCTCTTCGTCTGGTCGTCCCTGGTCTGTATGGTATTAAGAATGTCAAATGGATCACGGAAATTGAAGTCTATGATGGTGATTACCATGGGTATTGGCAGCAAAAAGGGTGGACAGATGAAGGCGTCATCAAAATTTTTTCTCGAATCGATAGTCCAGGGCATTATCAAGTTGTTCATGGTCTGGATCAGCGTCTTCGCGGCCTGGCCTTTGGTGGGCCTCGATCGATTCAAGACGTTCAATTGAGTTTTGATAAAGAAAAGACCTGGGTCTCAGCTGATATTGAACCGCCCCTCTCTCCTTTCACCTGGGTAATTTGGAACTATGATTGGATTGTCCCTCAGCCAGGAAAGCACATGGTCTTTGTTCGCGCGATCGATAGTGATGGAAAAGTTCAGACATCGGAGATCACGAGGCCACAACCGGCTGGAGCAAGCGGGTTGCATTCCATCATTTTAGATGTAAAGCCAGTGTAAGATTGAAGTTGATAGGTCTGGGACTATGCTTTCCATGTTGATTGAATGAAGAGTTCTTTGAGTTGATTCTGACTGACAAGAGAAGGAGCTTCAGTCAACGGACATTGGGCTTTTTGTGTTTTAGGAAATGGAATAACTTCTCGGATGGATTCAGTTTTTCCGAGGAGCATCATCAGGCGATCAAATCCCAAGGCAATCCCTCCATGTGGCGGGGCTCCAAGTTCTAACGCTTCCAAAAGAAATCCAAACTTTTCTCTCGCTTCGTCTTTTTGAATTCCTAACAGATCAAAGACTCGTTGTTGAAGAGCCGCAGAATGAATGCGGAGACTTCCTCCTCCTAATTCAAATCCATTGAGGACTAAATCATATGCCTGTGCACGGACCTTAAGGGGATCGGTATCTAAGAACGGGAGACTATCGTGAGCCGGTGAGGTGAACGGGTGATGAAGCGAAACATATCGCTCGGTTTCTTCATCGTATTCAAACATCGGAAAATCGAGAATCCAGAGCGGTTGCCAGCTATCAGTTTGGAGAAGTTGCAATTCTTCGCCAAAATATGTTCGTAAACGACCAAGGACTTGATGAACGATAGATGGCGTATCGGCTATGCATAACAGCAGATCCCCAGGTTGTGCATTGGGGAGGTGCTGTTTGAGGACCTCAGCATTGAGAAATTTTGCAATGACCGAATCTAGTTTCCAGTTTTCAAGAATTTTAACCCACGCCAGCCCTTTCGCTCCCAGATCCTTGGCGACGTCAACGAAATGATCGACGCGACTTCTGGTAAATTCTGCCCCTCCTTTGACCACCAGCCCTTTCACGAGACCACCGGATTCGACGGTCGATCGAAACACCTTGAAGTCTGTAGACTTTGAAAACTCGGAAAGGTCTTCAAGAGGGAGGTCGAATCGCAGGTCAGGTTTATCGGTTCCATACTGCGTGATGACTTCATCATAGGTGTAGCGAGGAAATGGATTCTGGAGTTGAATATTCTGGGTATGGTGAAACACCTCACGAATCATCTGTTCTGTCAAATTCAGGATGTCTTCCTGTTCAACGAAAGACAGCTCAAGATCGATTTGGGTAAATTCTGGCTGACGATCAAGACGAAGGTCTTCATCACGGAAACATCTTGCAATTTGAAAATAGCGATCGACTCCTCCGACCATCAAAAGTTGCTTAAACAATTGAGGTGACTGCGGGAGTGCAAAAAACTCACTGGGATTCACACGGCTGGGAACCAAGTAATCTCTTGCACCTTCTGGCGTACTCTTGGTTAAAATTGGTGTCTCAATCTCGACAAATTCGTTTTCATGAAGCAGGCCTCGAATCCGTTGAGCAACGTTTGAGCGAAGGGCTAATAGTTGCTGCATTTTGGGGCGGCGAAGATCGAGGTATCGATATTTTAGCCGAATGGACTCTGATGCTTGCGTCTCGTCTTCCACCGTGAATGGCAACGGTTTAGACTCATTTAAGATTGTGATGGAGGTTGCTCGTATTTCAATTTCTCCAGTTGGAAGTTGTGGGTTGATTGAATCGTCGGGACGTAACGTAACGTACCCTGAAATTTGTATGACGAATTCGTTTCGTACTTGGCTGGCAATCTGATGTGCCGAAGCCTGTTCTTCTGAATCAAACACAATTTGGGTGAGACCCTGTCGATCTCGAAGGTCGATGAATAAAATTCCTCCATGGTCTCGTCGACCATTGACCCATCCGCTTAGCGTGACGGTTTGGCCGACATGAGCTTTCTGTAATTCTCCACACCGATGCGTACGTATCACAATGACTCCTCGGAACGACGTTGTCTCTGTTTTACACTGTTCTGCTGGCTCGTCTTGGCGCTGTGTTTTGTCAATCGTTTCTTCGTATTTTTGGCCCAGAGTGCCTTTTTGTTTACCGGTGCCGGCTTCTGTGGCTCGTCCGGTGCATGAAGGAGATCTCGCAGTGCATTGGCTTCTCGATCAGTGAGATGCCGACTATTGCCCAGTGGAAGATTTCCTAAATGTAACGGGCCAAACTTTGTTCGTTTCAGTTTGAGAACGAGGTGGTCAACGGCCTGGAGCATACGCTTGACCTGATGATTGCGCCCTTCATGTATCGTGAGTTCAATCCACGAATTGACCGCCACTTTTCTGACCTTTCTAACCCGTGCCGGTGCAGTTGGCCCATCTTCCAAGGTCAGTCCTTGTTCTAATTTCTTCAGGGCTTCCTCTGATAAATGCCCTTTTATTTTTACCAGATATGTTTTTTCAACATGGAAACGTGGGTGCAGACAGGCTTGTGAAATTTCTCCATTATTTGTGAGTAGTAATAAGCCTTCGCTGTCGTAGTCAAGGCGGCCGACGGGAAAAGTCCTGACCGACTTTTTATCCAGGAGGTCGGCTACGGTTGGGCGCTGTTCTGGGTCCTTCATGGTTGAGACATAGCCTGCGGGCTTATTCACCATCAGAAACACATCTGGAGGCGCTGGTTTGAGGTGACGGCCGTTCACTTTGATATGGTCACGTTTCGGGTCGACGCACGTGCCCATGACGGTCACCGCTTTTCCGTTCACGGTCACTCGTCCTTGCTTCATGAGCAGCTCAGCCTGACGACGAGATGTGATTCCCGATCGAGCGATGACTTTTTGAAGCCTGACTTCAGTTGGTGGACGAGAGCGCATCATTCCCATTCAATCGTGCCTGGAGGTTTCGAACTAATATCATAGACCACACGATTGACTCCATTGACTTCATTGATAATTCGATTCGATAGACGTCCCAGTAAATCATGGGGCAATTGAGCCCAGTCAGCCGTCATTCCATCCGTACTGGTCACTGCTCTGACGGCCACAACAGACTCATAGGTTCGCTGATCCCCCATGACACCGACTGTTCGAATTGGGAGCAGGACCGCAAAGTATTGCCACACGTCACGGGAAAGACCAGCTTTCATAATTTCATCTGTGACAATGGCGTCGGCTTCGCGAAGCATGCGTAATCGCTCTGCGTTGACAGACCCAAGAATTCGTATGGCGAGTCCTGGCCCTGGAAACGGCTGACGCCAGACGAGCTCACTGGGAAGTCCTAACTCAAGGCCAAGTTTTCTGACTTCGTCTTTAAATAATTCACGTAGTGGTTCAATCAGCCGTAATTTCATTCGAGCGGGTAATCCCCCAACGTTGTGATGGGTTTTTATCGTTGCTGAAGGTCCTTTAGTGCTGACACTTTCGATCACATCTGGGTACAACGTGCCTTGTACGAGAAAGTCGACTTTGCCGATCTGTTTCGCTTCGGCATCAAACGTTTTAATAAAGTGCCGTCCGATGATTTTTCTTTTTCGTTCGGGGTCGACTGTGCGACGAAGAGCGTGGAGGAAATCGTCTGTCTTATTGAGCATTTGAACAGGCATTTGATAGTGAGTCGAAAAGGTGTTTTTGAGAAGGGACACTTCATCTTTTCGCATAAGCCCATTATCAATAAAGATACAAGTCAATTGTTCTCCAATGGCTTGGTAGGTCAATGCAGCCGCAACGGTAGAGTCCACTCCGCCACTCAGGGCGCAGATGACTTTTCCAGATCCTACTTGCTCCCGGATGTCCTGAATAGACTGTTGGATGAATGACCCCATCGTCCAGGTAGGACGACAGCGACAGATCTCGATGGCAAAGTTAGATAAAATATGTTGCCCATGTTCTGTGTGGGCAACTTCTGGATGAAACTGAAGGCAATAGAGTGTCTGTTGAGCTTCGACTCGTTTCATGGCCGCAATAGGAGAGTTCTTTGTGTGCGCAATGATTTCAAAGCCTTTTGGTAATCCATCAATGCGATCTCCGTGCGACATCCAAACTGGAAATTTCAGCTCACTGGAAAGACCCTGAAAGAGGTCAGCGTTGTCATCAATCATAAGCTCTGCGCGTCCATATTCCCGATGCTGGGCTTGTCCGACTTTTCCTCCAAAGTGGTGGGTTAAAATTT
Organism: Nitrospirales bacterium; assembly: GCA_021604145.1. GTDB lineage: Bacteria > Nitrospirota > Nitrospiria > Nitrospirales > UBA8639 > JAGQKC01. The sequence goes on along the minus strand of BQIX01000008.1, from coordinate 11,824 downwards.
GCATGCCATAACAAATCCCTAAAATAGGAATCCCACTGTTCAGAATGGAAGTTTCGGGGCTGAGTGCTCCCTCTTCAAGAACACTTGCTGGTCCTCCAGAAAGAATAATGCCCTTTGGGTTATGTCTGGAAATTTGTTCGAAACTTGTGTTGGGAGGAAGAATGATAGAATGGACGGAAAGTTCTCGAATACGACGAGCAATCAGTTGGGTGTACTGAGAACCAAAATCAAGAATAACAATCGTGTCGTAGGCAGACTCCATAATAGGGTGATGTCTCGTATGGACATGGTTGGTCTCGTATTATGAAAGACCCTTACTCCACATCAGCGCGATAGTTTGGAGCTTCCTTTGTAATGACAACGTCATGGACATGGGCTTCACGGAGACCGGCTTGAGTGAGTCGGGTAAACTTAGCTTCCTTTTGGAGTTGTGGAATTGACCGACATCCGCAATATCCCATGCCGGCTCTGAGTCCTCCGACAAGTTGATAGACCAGTGCCGATAAGGTGCCTTTATAGGGGACCCGTGCTTCGATCCCTTCCGGGACGAGTTTGGCTGGTGGTAACCCCTCCTGAGAATAACGATCTTTTCCACCACGTTCCAGTGCCCCCAACGAACCCATGCCTCGGTATTCCTTATAAGCGCGACCTTGAAAGAGGACCATATCTCCTGGAGATTCTTCTGTGCCTGCAAAGAGTGACCCAATCATAATCGAGGAGGCACCAGCTGCTAAAGCTTTCGTGATATCACCGGAATATTTTACTCCACCATCAGCAATGATGGGAATTCCCTGATCGTGTAGAACTTTTGCACAGTCGGCAATGGCCGTCAGTTGAGGTACGCCTGCCCCTGACACCACACGAGTGGTGCAAATTGATCCTGGTCCTACTCCAACTTTTACGGCATCAACTCCACACTCAAGAAGATCTTTTGCGCCTTCAGTGGTTGCGATGTTTCCGGCAATGACGTCCAAGTCCGTATATTTCCTTTTAACAAACTTCACCATATTTAGAACGCTTTGTGAATGTCCGTGAGCCGTATCGACGACGATAATATCGACGCCAGCTTTGACTAATCGATCAAGACGTTCTTCGGCATCAGGTCCCACTCCGATGGCGGCTCCAGCGCGTAATCGTCCATGCTCATCTTTGCAAGCCGAGGGGTATTTAATACGTTTTTGAATATCCTTAATGGTGATAAGACCTTTGAGTTCAAAGTCATCATTGACAACTGGCAATTTTTCAATTCTGTGTTCATGGAGGATTTCACGAGCTTTTTCGAGACTGGTGCCTTCCGGGGCGGTAATCAGATTATTCTTGGTCATGACCTGCGCGACTTTGAGATCCATACGTGTTTCGAAACGTAGGTCACGGTTTGTCAGAATGCCAACTAGTTTTCCATTTTGAGTGACCGGTATTCCAGAAATTCGATAGGTGGCCATGAGATGTCGAACGTCACGAATTGTTTGGTCAGGGGTAATGGTGACAGGGGAAAGAATCATTCCACTTTCAGATTTCTTAATTTTATCGACTTCTCCGGCTTGGATTTCAGGTGAGAGTGCCCGATGAATAATGCCAATTCCGCCTTCCCGTGCAAGGGCAATGGCCAATCGTCCTTCTGTCACAGTATCCATGGCCGCACTGAGCAAGGGAATATTAATTCTGATATTCCGTGTCAGATTTGTCGTGGTATCTACCTCAGTCGGGATGACATCGGAACGAGCGGGCATGAGCACGACATCATCAAATGTTAAACCGATTCGGATTTCTTTTTCCCACATAATTGAGAAGGCCTTTTAGGTTGCAGTGATTCTCTGGAGGACCATAGCGTCTTTGTAGCCTATTGGTCTAACAAGTATAGTTGAATGTTAAAAAAGGAATTATTCGGTTAAATCGACATGGACACTTGTCTGCGGCCTTGTTGATTGTCCGAAAAGTCAAAGATTTTTGAGTTGACGCAATCTTCCTTAAAGCGGTTCAACATCAACTTGAACAGAATTACTGGACATATATGTGTCCAGAGGTTAATGCTCTGCTTGTTCCTGAAGGAGACCCATCGATTCTTCTTCTTGCAATTGGTCTTGAGCTTCTTCAGCAGGAACAAACTGTTGCACCCGCATATTTCCACTATCAACTACAAGCACACCGCCTCGGTTATCCAGGCAAATGCCGTAGGGGAAGTTGAACTGGCCAGGGGCGTTTCCAAATCCTCCCCATTGGGTGATGAAGTTTCCGTCTCGGTCGAATTTTTGAACTCGTTGGTTGCCGGTATCGCTGACGTAGACATCACCGACCTCATCGACAGCAATGCCCCACGGTGATCGAAATTGACCTGGTTCCTGAGCTTGAGCACTACTGGCATGACCTGCTCCGATGCCTCCACCCCATTTGGCAAGGAGTTGCGGCAAAACATTCGTGCTCGTATCAAATTTTTGGATACGATGGTTTCCCATGTCAACGATGTAAACCGCCCCGTCTGTTTGATCGACGGCAATGCCTCTCGCAAAGTAGAATTGACCGTCATTATTGCCGAAACTTCCCCATTGCATAATAAATTCTCCGGTCTCATCGAATTTTTGGATACGGAAGTTTGCGCTGTCGACGACATATATGTATCCACGCACTCGATCGACCGCGACACCCCACGGTGAGTTGAGTTGCCCTTCTCCATTACCTCGAGAGCCGAATTTTGAGAGGTAATGCCCAAGCTTTCCATCAAATTTCTGAATGCGATGATTGTTGGTGTCGGCAACGTACACATCACCTTTTGCATCGCAGGCAATGCCTGTGGCGTTATTGAAACTTCCGTTTGCGCCACCAAAATTTCCCCAGAGGAGGATAAAGTTTCCATTCTTTTCAAATTTTTGAATGCGGTTATTGCCATTATCAACAACGAAAAGTGAACCCTGACGATCAATGGCCATACCGTAGAGTGGGCTGATGAATTCCCCACCATGTAGGAGGGAAGCGCCTCGACCTGGCTTCCCCCAAGTCCCAGTACACACATACCCGGAGGTGTTGAGCAATATGCTGGAACTGGCAGGAACAGAGACATTGTTATTGATGTCTTTAAACCATACGTAGGCAGTTTTGAGTCCGTCTCCGGCAGAAGTGGTAAATGGAATGGTCGCACCAAATCGTTCTTCTGGTTCAACTTCTACCCATCCCGGCATGGTGGCACTTGGGGTCATGGGGTTTTCAGACATGAAGTAGGCTGAAACACCAGTGTCGACATCTCTTGCAGAAATGGTGGCCACAAGATCTGGTGAATTCGTCATCGAGGCACCATGGTTAAGAACAAGGTCAGGGTTTTGCGGTGCAGTAATATCAATCAGCGTTGGTGTGGCAGAATACTCTTCAGAAAGGATACTTTCACTGCCTTCAGCCGTCACTGAGCTTAGTGCGTAGTAATAGGTGGTGGCATTCGTTAAACCAAGGTGTGTGTACGGAGTTGTGACACCTTCAATTTTTGTCGAATTTTGAGGCGTGACTTCTGGTACGGTGCTGAAGTAGAGGTTGTAACTGACTGCGTTAGGCACCTCGAGCCAACTGATAAGGTTTTCGGAGTCTCCTGCTTTAACTGTCATATTTGTGGGAGTTGCTAGATCCGCAGGTTCTTGTGTCTGGCTTTGCTCTCGTCCTCTCGCAAGCTCTTCCTCGGTTGGAGCAAACTTTGTGAGGCGACTGTTTCCACTGTCGATCACATACACGTATCCTTCTTTGTCGACAGCAATCCCAGAGGGAAAGTTGAGTTGACCTTCCGTGAGGCCGCGATTTCCCCATGAACAGAGAAAGGTTCCACTGGAATCGAATTTTTGAACTCGATGATTGCCACTATCGACGACATAGATGTTTCCTAGCGCATCACAGACAAGACCCCATGGTGATTTAAATTGGCCTGACCCGTTTCCTTCTTTGCCCCATTTCAAGAGAAAGTTTCCTCGGGGATCAAACTTCTGAATTCGGTGATTTCCTTCGTCTGCCACATAAATATTTCCGACGAAATCTACGGCAATGCCTCGTGGATAAAACATCGCCCCATCGTAGGCCCCATCACGGCCCCACTTGAGCAGCGGGGTTCCGTCAGATTGGAACTTTTGAATTCGAGCATTACTCGTATCTGATACATACAGGTAACCATGTTGATCCGTCGCGACACCCCAGGGGACATCAAACTTTCCGGCGTCAGCACCCCGCCAGGCAAAACCGAATTTTCCCCAGGCATTAATGAGATTACCATCTAAATCAAATTTCTGGACTCGATTGTTCCCGCTATCAGCTATATAAATCACTCCATCTGGAGAAGTTGCTAATCCTCGGGGGTAATAAAACTTGCCTTCCTCAGAGTCAGGTTCGTCTCCCCATCGAGCGAGAAACGTTCCTTCTTTATCAAACTTTTGAATGGAATGATTATCGGTGTCGGATACATAAATGTTTCCATCATGGTCAATGGCAATACCGGTCGGTGATTTAAATTCACCATCGTCCGTTCCCTCCACCCCAAATTGCATGATGTTCAAATAGGGGGAAGGGATCGACATGACTTCTTGTGACTCAAGGCTTTCGCCATCAGCGGTAATGGCCGTCACCACGTAGTGATAGCAGAGATTGTTCGATAAATCGTCATGCACATAGGGGCTCATAGCGCCCTCAATTGTGGTAGCGTTTTCTTTCTTGAGACCAATGACTGGATTGAAATCATCGCTGCTCGCAATAGGTCGATTGAGTTCACTTGGTTTGATGGTGACGCCTTTTGTCGACTGAAAGTGGAGATTGTAATAGAGGGCTTCAGGGACTGGATCCCAGGTTATGGTGATGCGACCATTATCTGGCTTTGCCTTGACGTTTTCAGGGGCAGCGGGAAGCTGTTCGTCACTTGTTCCGCCTCCCCATTCTTCTTCTTGGCCTTCAATTGACAGCTTTTGGTGGAAAGAATGAGTAGTGGTTTGTCGTGTATTCACCATCCAGTCGCTCATAATCCCTCTGTATCTTGAGAAAATGTAACATTTCTCAAACGAGTCTCCGTGCGTTCACGATAGGCTCGTTGATTAATTTTAATAATAAATCCAATCACTTACGACGAAGTCTAGCAGGCAGGTTTTCTGGAAGTCAAGGTAAGAGACGCGCCCAGATATGAGAATAATAAAGGACCAAAAACATGTACGAGAATACAGGGGGGTTTTTTTGAAATTGGTCCTTCGTTCTTGATTCTCAGTCGAGCTTTTCTCAGCCAATCTATAAGTCGATATTTATAACTGATTGATTCACAACGTCTCTGCAAGAGCCATAGTGAAAAGTGAGCCCGTGAAACATCAGGAACCCTACTGATCGATAACGCCGTACACAGGCATCTGGATTATGTTGGTTAAGCGCATGGGCGTCACAACCCTTAAGCTTGTGAACGCGTACAGCTCTTTCGATCTAATGGAAAAGTAAAGTTTCTTCCTGACTTCTGTTTCCCAAAGATCCTAGACCCCTAATTTGGTGACGTTGGATGCTTGTGGTCCTTTCGCACCTTCTACTAAGTCAAATTCGACAGCTTCACCTTCTTTTAAGGTTTTAAACCCTTCGCCCTCTAAGGCAGAGTAATGCACAAAGACATCTTGTCCATCTTCGACATGAATAAATCCAAAACCCTTTCGATCATTAAACCACTTCACTGTTCCTTTACTTTTCACAAGGACCTCCTACAATAAGTTATGACATTAAGGTGATTGAATACTTGTGTCGTGTGTTAAATCTTAATTGCATCGCCTAAGAAACAACCTGTTGTATGTGCTGAGGTACATTCCTGAAACGTGAAGCTCTACCGGCTAAAGAAATTTCGGTTTATTCAAGACACGAGATAGACAAAAAAAAACCGCAGAAAGGATGTGTTCTTTCTACGGCATTAAACATAAAGTGACTTGTCACAATACAGATCCAAAAAAAAGACAGCAGGATTTAGCATAGAATAGGTTCGGTGTCAATAACGGAATCGGTTATCAATTGGACAATACTTAAAAGGCTGGTGGATTTTGAGTGGGCCTCATCTACTCACAGCCTGCTAAAATCGAAGCAATGGCCATGCTTTAGGTGAATCTGTGACATCCTATAAGGATTCATTTTGCCTATTGCCGTTCTTAATACATAAATGTAGCAGATTGCGGAAAAAATCTATACAAATGGCACATGCTCAATAGTCGTAGCGCGAGAAGTATGTGGAGAGGGTGTTACATTGCTGGTAGGGTCCAGATGCTCTATGATTGTTTCCGTCAGGAGCTTCTGTGATTTACCTACGGCTGTTTATTGTAGAGATAGAAACCTGTTAGTCGATTCAAATAACTTCGGACGTTTGAAGCCTATAGCCGATTCAATGAACTGTCAATGTTTGATGTGGGTCATGACGCTGGGTTACTAGGATACCTGAACTGCTGGCACCAAAAGGATTACTCATTCGCCATTTTCGATCCCTATCAGTCACGCTTGGTCTTGGGAATGATCGTATCCAAGGGCTGGCTCGACCGGAACATATTTTAATATGCTGTCTAGGCGGCCTATAATTGACACTCCGAAGGCAAACAGGTATCAACATTGGCAACGACTTCAATCCTGCGAGAGGTATATAACAAACGTCGCTTAAGCTTCCTTTCCTCGTAAACTGCAAATTATTTGATTTCGCTATAGAATAACGGGAATGTCTAAAGCCTGCGGAGCTGTATGCGAGATTGTTTGCACCGAATAGGTCCATGATATTCCTTCGCCGTGCTTCGTTCGAATGCCGTCCGTGATTAAGCAGGATGTCGTCAGGCAAACAAACGGATAGGATCTCAAACACGCAATTCTTTCCTCCCACAAGGTTTCTTTGTTTACACTCCTTGACCGCTATATCATTCGAGAGTTGTTTTCCCCGTTTCTCTCTACTCTGACAGCGCTCTGTTTCATTATCTTTGCCAAGGAGATGCTGCGATTAATTGATCTTCTTGTGTCCAAAGGTGTGGGTGTTTGGTCACTGCTAAAAATTATTGCCTATTTGATGCCGTCTTTCTTAGTGTTGACCTTACCCATTGCCTGCTTAATCGCGTCGATTTCGACCTTCAGTCGGTTGTCCTTCGATAATGAGTTGATCGCAATGCGTGCGGTCGGGATGAGCCTCTGGCGACTGAGCGTCCCCGTCTTGATGTTTTCAATTTTTGTCTTCTTTACCACCTTGTTCTTATCTCAATGGGGACAACCCTGGTCCAATGTATCATTAAAAGGCTTGGCGATGAGCGTGATTGAGGATCAACTCAGCTTGGCCCTTGATTCCGGGGTGTTTAATGAGCCCATTCCAAATCTGACAATTTATGTTCCGGACCCGAAACACGCGCAACGTGTTCGAGGGGTGTTTATTTCGGACCAACGTGATCCGGTCAAGCCATTAATTATTGTGGCGAAATCATTTCGGGTCTTACATGATGGAGGACGAAAGCAGTTGGGATTACGGTTGTTGGATGGCGCCATTCATCAGGTGCCTCCTGATCTGCGGTATTATCACGAGGTCGGATTTGAAACCTATGACTTTTGGATGGACGTTCCGCCGCCAGAAGGGATGGGAACGACGCAACGAAAAAGTTATCAAGAAATTATTCAGGATTTGGATGCCTCAAACTGGCAAGACTCAGGACAGCTCCGTCGGTTAATGGAGCATTACAAAGATTTGGGTTTCCCGGTCTCGGCTTTGTTACTCGGCCTGCTGGGATTTCCGATTGGAATCATTTCCAAACGATCGGGGAAGAGCGGAGGATTTGCCATTGGCATTGGAATCATCGTGGGATTTTATTTGTTGAATATCATGGGAGAATTCCTTGTCACCACTTACGTCGTTCATCCGTTTGTCGGTGCGTGGTTTCCCAATGTAATGATCTTAGGGGCAACCGGTTTTCTCTATGTGAGAGCCAGTAGGAATTAGACGTATGGGTGTTTTGTTTTGGTACATGTTTCGCCAATACGCCAAGGTGTTTCTGATGTGTGTGAGTGCATTATTGACGGTCTACCTTGTGGTTGACTTTTTCGAAAAACTTCGAAAGTTCCTCAAATATGATGCAGATCTTTCATCGATGCTGCTGTATTTTTTCTACCGAATTCCAGACATTTGTTTTCAAATTACTCCACTTGCCGCGCTCATGGGAACCTTGTTAACGCTTGGCTTCCTCAATAAAAGTGCTGAAATTACAGCGATGCGGAGTTGTGGCATGAGCTTTTATCAAGTTGCTTCACCGTTCCTCGCCGTTGGAATGATTGTGAGCGCTATTCTATTTAGCTTTACGGCGGTGTTTGTGCCACTCGCGAATATTCAAGCTGATTATGTCAGGACGGTGCTCATTGAGAAGAAGCCTGCGGCACTGTCGGTGTCTCCGGATCGTGTGTGGTTGCGATTAGGACAAGATGGGCTGCTCAAGATTGGTGAGGTGAAGGATGAGGGACAGCGTCTCAGCACGATTAGCTTGTATCGAGTGGATGAACAGTTTCAACTGCACGAAATTCTCGAATCTCCAGAGGCACGATTTACCAAAGAAGGATGGGAGTTGCGTGATGCCACACGTCGGGTCGTGCAACCGGGAGGCGAAGTCACCGCTGACCGTTATGCGCAGTTAGCACTTGGGCTTCCGCTTACTCCTGAAGACTTCCAGACATGGCTGGCGCTGGATTCGAAAAATATGACGCTCAAACAACTAGGAGCGTATGTTCAGCGATTGAAGCGGGATGGTCACAGTAGTAGTCGTTTTGCCACAGACTATTGGGGGCGAGTGGCGTTTTCATCCATGACGTTGGTCATGACGATTTTGGGGTTAGCCATCAGTTTGTTGAAAACAGGAGTTCGTGATCATGCCGTTGCAAAAGGCATTGGACAAGCATTGGGAATTGGATTCCTCTTTTGGGTGACGCATTCCTTTGGTATGGTACTCGGGAAAAATGGAGCCCTTGTGCCCATTGCGGCAGGGTCGTTTGCTTGTCTGATGTTCTTAGTGATTGGGGTGAATCTGTTCTTGAGAACCAGGTGACGATCTTTCTCTTCATGAATTTGTGCCACACGATAGAAATCCTGTGAGAGATGCTTTTCTCTAGCAGTTTTCTAGCACCTTCTCGTTTTGCTAGTCGATTCTCCCCTTTTATTTCATTCTCCACAAGAATTTCCGTCCTGGCTGTTCATGTTGAATCGCTCCTCTTCTGAATGTATAGGAGAAAGATGTGGTCTGTTCTTCGACGTTGTTGTCGCATAGAAATGCTTAACTCTTTTCTGAATTATCCCGAAACAGATGATGGTAGAGGAGCTGTGTCTATGAATTGCCGTGGACGGAGTGTACGAAGTGATATGAGATGATTTAACGAAATGTAGAGACAAAGGCAAACTATCCGTAAGGGTAGGACGCAAAGCCGAGAGACCTACGCTGATTCTGATGAATTGTAGGTTCGTCTGGTTGCCGAACGAAAATTTCAGGCGACATGGCATGAGCGTTCATCCAGAAGGATGGACGCTTTTTTTTTGCTAATTGCCCGATTGTTGAAACACTGTGGCATGTGTGCTGAGTCAGGAGATTTGGATGGCCAAACAGTCTCATCATATTGAAGTTGGAAAGCCAGCGGCTCGCATGGACGTTCCTGTCCATGTATCTGAGAAATCAGGTTCTCCTCTTTCTCGTCAAGACCCTGCAGATATCTTAAAAGAGTTTTTTCCGATGATTCGTCGAATTGCCGGGAATCTAGCATCACGAAATCCGGCATCTCTCGATATTGAAGATCTCACGAGTGCTGGGGTGATTGGTTTATTGGGAGCTTTGACTCGTTTTGACCCCGAACGGGAAACGAAATTTTGGACATTTGCAGAATATCGCATTCGAGGGATGATGCTTGATGAAATACGGGCCATGGATTGGATTCCACGTTCTGTTCGTGCACGAAACGACCAAATTCGTCAGGTCAGTACAGAGTTTGTGCAAAAAGAAGGACGATATCCCTCTAGGGATGAGATTGCGACTCTTTTGGGGGTCACGCAGGAAGAGTTAGATGCCACATCTCTTCTGGAAACGCGATTGCTCAGTCTTGATGTCCCAATGGGGTCTCAAGAAGAAACCTTTACACTCAAGGACGTGTTGCCCGATGAAGAACAATTGGATCCGTACGCTGTATGCTTATCGTCAGAGTCTAATCAAGCGCTTGATGCGGCTCTGGCGAAGTTATCGACTCGGCAGCAAGAGGTGTTGCAGCATTATTATTTTCAAGGGTTAACGATGAAGGAAATTGGTAATCGCTTAGGGCTAACTGAATCAGGTGTGTGTCGGGTGCATACCGAGGCCCTGCGGAAATTACGAATCGGGCTCAAAGATTTTGAAGACGCTTCAAATGGGAAATTGCGGAAATCTCAGTCAAAAAAAGGACGTCCCAGAAAAAAACGATTGGCTCAGTCATGCAAACGAGACGAAGCCAAAAGCTGAATTAGACCTGGAGCCGACCAGGGGGAACAAAGAACTCATGCCCACCAATCGAGGCGACTTTATGACTGACCATGGCCCATCTGGGTGTCTCAACTAAGCGAGGATTATAAAATAAAAGAGCGCCTTGTACGATTTTTCTTCCATCCTGTACCATCCGCCAAGCTAGCAAGCTATCCTGCATTCGTGATTCACTAATTCGATGCCGAACATCCTCCGGTGTTGCGTGATTCCAGGGTTGAAACTGTAAGCGTTTCAGGACGGTGCCTTTCACCGTTCCGTCGCTCTGGTATTTGGCATGCATTCGATTTCGAATAACGGCAGCAACCGCTAATTTACCAGCAAAACTCTCTCCACGAGCCTCGAGATAGATCGTGAGGGCTGCAAGTCGGTCGTCAGTGAGCGGTGAAACGGTGTCAAGGAGAGATTGAGCGACAACCGATTGGAGGTTAGGTTTTTTTTGCACAAGCATGAACGGAGAATATGCCGCAGAGTTGTTTGTCCCCGTAGGAAGGAGCACGACTAGGATGATCACAGTTCCCAAACTCAGGATGAACCGACATATATGTATTATTGTGTTCGGCATCTCGTATTCACCATGGCAAAAGGGTTGGGGGAATGTTAGGTTCATTGCATTTCAATGTGTGCTTGCCTATCGCAGTTCTATATATGGCAAGGGTCATGCCCTGGGAGCTGAGCGATGGCTTTCGTTCATATTTGTTCGTGAATAGCGTATATTGTAGGAGGATTGAGAGAAAACTGGAGCGCTAGTGTATAGAACTATTTTAAAAAGTCAATGCAATTGAGGTGTATTCTGTCAAGGAAGTTGACATTTTACAGATTCATTCTTGATGGTCGTAAGAGCTTTTTGTCGAAATAGATAACAAAATCAGTGTCTATTGGGCATGACAAGAATATCGACAACTGTCTGTTGAATTTCAAAGTACATAATAAAAACGGTCGCCTGCAGGCAGGATAATGAGGGAACTTCCGGTATCGACGTGAAACAGTGCGAAGGCATCTCTCCTGTTAAGCACGAGTGGGCATAATGAGGGAGGTATTGCGATGAATGGTCAACGGATTCAATCATTGATTGTTGTTGGATTAGTCCTCGGGGTCTTGATGGCGGGATTTTTGGCACCTCAAAGCGGGTTTGCCGCACAACGAATTGAGGAAGCCTTATCCGCCTCACATCTTCATCGGGCTAAACTGTATGTGGCGGCTGGAGATTATCGACGTGCGGTGGAGGCTTGTCAGAAGTATTTAGATGAGGTTCCTTCAGTTGAAGGCTATGTGTATCTTGCGTATGTCTATGAGGCGATCGAGGGGTATCTTGCAGATCTACAAAAACGTGATGATTGGGTCAAGGTGGG
>BQIX01000007.1 GCA_021604145.1 Nitrospirales bacterium | reverse complement strand
GCGTGGTAGTTCCCTCGTAACTTGACCATTTTTAATAGTCGCATGACAGAGGGCAGCTTAAAACTGATGGACACGCCCCTCACATCACGTTCGTGAAATTCAAGGACTTCCACCTTACCCTGCCATAACAAGGTAATCGCTTTTTGCCAGCCTACGACCCGAAGTGGTTCATAGGTCGCATTGAGAAGTAAGGTCATTTCCATTGGGATCAATAATGAGAGTTCAGAACTATCACGTAGTTAATACCCAACCTATCATGTCTATAGCATCGTCACATAAGAGGAATCAATATGATGCATTTGCGCGCTTGAAGCAGCATTTCACCCTTGCTAAACTATTCCTCTTCTGAAAATTCTACTGAAAAGAGATCACTAGAAGTGAAAAAACACTTTGTGACAGTGGCCCAAATGGGCGATCTTATGCCAGGAACCTGCCGTTCTATCGAACTCGACGAAGTCAGTCTTGCCCTTTGTAATATCGATGGAAAAATTTATGCATTGGATAACGTCTGCCCACATGCGGGCGGTCCGTTAGGTGAAGGAACGGTGGAAGGGACACATGTCGCATGCCCCTGGCACGGATGGAAATTTGATATTCCAACGGGAACCTGCATGAAAAACCCCGTTGATTCGTGGAAAGTCCCTCGCTACGAAGTGCGAGAAAAAAATGGGGAAATCCAAGTTTTACTTCAACCTCCTATCCGTGAAGATTTTCAAGAAACCTCATCCGAATGAGGAAGAGGAGCCAGCTCATGGATTGGCATAATGCTGCTTGCCGCAAGCGTCACCACCTTGATCCATTTCTCCTTTAAATTCACTCTCCACGCAAAATCTCGCTCAATCCATCCCGTCTCGCCTTTTTCACGAATCAACCGGCTGACGACATAGGTCTCCTTCTCCTTTTCCCCTGCCATGGCTACCCGCCACTCACCGACTCGCATTGGATGACCGAGACTTTCGATATCCTCGATCACCTTATCTAGAGACTGTTCAATGGTTGTAGAATCGCGTGAACCATGGGTTTTAACTCTTTCCAATGCCTCAAGGGCCTTAGGATCATCCGGCAGAGGTGTCCCTGGAGGGGGTTGGGTGGAATACACCCATAGTCCGCCCATGGCGATAAGAGCTAGAAAAAAAAGTATAGGTTTTGACATACGTACCTTCTCTATATCAGGGCCTCACCGTGCCCGTAAAGTTCAAAGACGCAATAAATCGGATTTCCAAGCACAACAGTTCAGGGATAAGACCAAGGCTTTCCACAACTCTAATTCACAGCTCCTCGTATCCATAACATTTCATTGCCACACCGCTGTAATTCGTAGGGAACCTTCTGAATGCCAACCTCGTAACCCAAACCTCGCAAAAACTGCACGATCGGTTTGACATAAACGGAGCGTTGCCCCTCTAATGTCATGAGTGGAAAAATTCTCACTTCTGGAGCAACATGCAGCATATCCATGATCGCAGACTGATGAAACTCAAGATCAAAGTGTTCAGCATATAAAAAAAGAAAATGCGAGCATAAGGCAAGCTCAAAAGACATATCAGTCACTTCTGATACGTATGGTAATTCTCCAATTTGATATCGATTCTGATTTTTCCCCTGATCGTAATCCGCGAGAAATGACTCAAGCGCGGCCATACGATTGTTTTTTAAATCTTCAGGGGACTTGTGGTACGCCCACACCCAATCGGCCGGAGTAGAACGGACTTGCGCAATGATGCCATCAACAACGGCATCAAATTGACGCTTAATCTCCTGCCCTGTGAATTGATAGAGCGGATCAATTGATAACACAGAATGGCCTAAGGCTGTCATTTCTGCATTGAAACTGGCAGGTCCATCTCCGACCCCGAGAATTCTTTTTGACAAATCATAGGAAGAAAGATCAAACATCGCTTGATATTCGCGAAGCGAACGCCCAAACGGAACAACCTGCTCAAGTTTGATCGCCAATGATAGGACTCTCAATTGTGGAACGGTGAAAGGAGAACGACGACGGCTATCTTCACTCCAGGCAAGAAGCGGTTCATCTCAAGTCGCGATGCTGGCTCGCCACGTGCCAAGCGCAAGCAGAGGAAAGTAGTGCGAATACAAATGGTATTTCAAATAAAAAACATTAGGAAACCCTGTCCCTGTCATGAGTTCTTCATCCCACCCGCCTTCTTGATTCTGCCTTGTGAGCAACCACTCGACTCCACGGAGAACTGATGGCGACGACCGATCACCCGCGGACTGAAGCGCGAGCAACGCCCAAGCGGTTTGGGAAGGTGTGCTAGAAGCCTCCACGAATGCATGCTTCTCATAACTGGCACAACTTTCCCCCCAACCTCCATCCGAGTTTTGAACGGAGTGGACCCAAGCGGTGGCACGCTGAATGGCAGCAGTTGCAGTCGGGGAACCACTCGCACGAAGACCCCGCACTGCGAGAAAGGTCCCATACGTGTAGTTGACACCCCAGCGTCCATACCAACTCCCATCGGCCTGTTGATGCCCCAGCAAGTATTGAACGGCCCGCGCAATCGCTTGATGTTGATGATCAAACCCACGCCGACACAGAGCCTCGACGACTCTTCCTGTAATGTCCGGACAGCTTGGGTCCAGCATCGCATTATGATCGGCAAACGGGACCTTGTTTAAGAGCTCCCAATTGTTGTCAACATCAAACGCGGCCCAACCTCCATCAGAAGATTGCATCCCGAATAACCAGTTGACTGCACGCCCTTCGACACGAGCCTGGCGTTCAGGCTCTGAAGCTTTCGCATGCTCAAGCGCCAATAAGACCATCGCGGTATCGTCGATATCCGGATACAGTTCATTCGCAAACTGAAATGGCCATCCGCCAGGCTGTAAGCTGGGACGCTTAACTGACCAATCTCCTTTTCGCCGCACTTCTTTACTCAGCAGCCAATCCGCTGCGTGCCGCATGGCTTCCGATTCACCAACTCCAAGTTCTCCCAACGCGAACATGGAAATGGCCGTATCCCATACCGGAGATAAGCTTGGCTGAAACTGCAGCGTATCGCTCCGCTCAAGGATTAGGCCTTCAAGTTGATTGAACGTTTCGATAAAGTCTGGATGGTCGCGTTCATACCCCAGTGCATCCATGGCCATCAGCGCATACATCATTCCCGGAAAGATGGCGCCGAGACCGTCCGTAAACCGCATATGGTCCAGCATCCATTTCTCGGCTTCACGAATCGCTTTGGCCCGAATGTCTTTAAATCCACGCTTCTCCCACAGTTTCAACACTCTATCCACTTGATGAAACATAATGGAAAATGGATCTTTCCGCGGAAACATCAATTTCCGATTCGGTAACATCAGTTCATCAACGGTCCAGTTGCCGGGCACTTGGCGTTGCACACCGGAGGCCTGGATAATGGAAAGCGGGACCACGATGGCACGACTCCAGGAGGAAATTTCATACAATACATTGCCAGGGATCAACACGAGTTCCGGAGGGACGCTCGGTGTAAACTTTCTGGGAAACAGACCAAACATGCTCAAATTATTTTTCGTGTAACTATTCGTTGCCTGAAGTCCGCCAAGAGCCAAGATACGCTGTCGCGCCCGTTCCATGATTTGATGCTCGGGATCGTAGCCACACACTCGCAATGCGACATAGGCTCGGGTCGTGGCGTTCACCTCCGCTGGGCCTTCCGAATAAATATTCCATCCCCCATCCGCAAGCTGACGGTCGAGAATGGTACGCATGGCTTTGTCAATTTTTACGTGAATAGCGTCATGCCATTTCCCCGCTTGGGGCGGATAGAGCCAAAGTAAAAGCAGCACATAGTCGGACTCCAACGTCGTATCCGCCGTTAAATCTCCTTGCCAAAACCCTTGCGCATTTTGCTTCGTCAACAATGTCTTCGCAGAAAGGTGAGTTGCTTCGAGTGTCCGTTGCTGAAGTTCTTCTAGATTGGCATTGACCAATGGCCATGTGACAGCGATGTTTTCTGGCCTCAAGGGTTCGAGCAACGCGGCGCTCTCTTTCATAGAATTTCCTTCTTGCGTAAGATCTTGAATTTCATGAGCCAGGGCCACCCTCTGCTCACGAGTGGGTGGGGCCAGCCCCAAGGCTTCGCTAAACCAAAGTCCTTCCGAAGCCAGTCGTGCAATAAGAGGACGCGTCGACGCCGTTTCATCGGCAAGCAAAAGACTTTGCCAACTCCGATATCGTTCACGAATGGGGACAAGAAGTTCCGGATTGATGGCAAAGGCCGCCATAAGAATAGCCGCAATCTCATGCCCACGAAGCGCTCGGCTTTCGACCAGCATGTCATCGACTCCATTTCCATTTACCGGAAGATCAGTCGAGAGAAACGCATGAGATTGTTGCGTCGAGGTAGAGCCGACAGAAGGCATGCCAATATGCTCACGATCGAATTCGTTGACAAGCAGCTCGATGAGTCCTTCGAGTAGCTGCTCCTTGCCTTCATAGTGATACAGCAGTCCTCCTTTGCTCAGTCCGGCGTCTTGGGCAACGCGTTCTAATGTCAGGGCACCAACACCGTCCCGAACTAACACATCAATAGCTGTCTCAAGGATGGAATGACGAGTGGAAGTTGGCATAACCACGACTATACCGTCTAGCTGGTATAGTTTTCAATAGACTGATTAATTTACTTATTATCAATAACATACAGAAAAATCCTCAAACATACATCG
The DNA here is from genome assembly GCA_021604145.1 of Nitrospirales bacterium. Lineage (GTDB taxonomy): Bacteria > Nitrospirota > Nitrospiria > Nitrospirales > UBA8639 > JAGQKC01. The sequence continues at coordinate 25,362 of BQIX01000007.1, read as the reverse complement.
AGATCTTTTCGGCAATACATCAATCATAAAACATTTCCATGACTCGACGACAAGCCTACCAACGTCAAAATTTTAAAATGAGAGGGTGGATGAAATAGATAACACCCGCGGGGCAATCAACACTCACTCCCTACAATAGAAAATCTTACACGACCCATTTAGACACCTACGGGCAGGCACGAAACATTGAGTCAATTATGAAGAGAGAAACGACTTGATAAAAAACACCGAAGGGTCGAAACCATTTAACAGCTACTCATCCATTGTTTTGCCAGAAATCACGACTTGCTCGCCTAAAGTTTTCCATAGAGCAAAGATGCAAGCGAACTGACTCAGGCCTCTCTGCATATGAAGCGACTACCGTGTCGTTTGAAATCCTTCGCGCCTTGGACAAAGAAACATGTGCCCGGAGATAACGAAGCTATTGTGCGTTCGTCCCTAGTTGCCCAAAACTCTCGTATGTGAAACCACTCGGCGTTTACTTAACTATGGGTTTTTCTAAAACCATCTGGCCTTCTGGGTCAAAACACTGTATCTTTTGCCGAAAAAATCCTTTCCTCTCCGCAAGAAATTTGAAAAATCACCTTAAACGAGCCCCTCAATCCCTCATTAGTCAGTCATGGCCTTGGCGCTCTAGTTAAAGCAATTCAATTTCTTGTTTTTGAGGGAAAAGTACAAAGATCTTTTCTACTCTACGGAATATCATGTAAACGTCCTTGCGCACGAGCGAGGTTAATTCGGGCCGCATTGAAATTAAACAAGCTTTCAATTCTATTATCTCTAGCTTTTGCGACTGAGGCTTGTGCATCTGTGACTTCAATATTTGTCGCCATGCCCACCGCAAATCGTGCGCGTGCCAACTTGACTTCGGTTAAGGCCAACGTTAACCCCTCTTCCGCTTCTTGTACCTGTTGCTTGGCCGAGCGTAAAGAAAGGACAGCATCTCGAACCTCCAGAGAGATTTGATAGCGTATATCCTGCGTCTTGATCATTTCTTGACGAATCCGACTCCGACTTTCAGAAATCCGACCTTCCCGTTGCCCTCCATCAAAAATCGGGATCGTCATCATCAGTTGGAGATTATCGTTGGTCAGCATATTGTTCAGTGTATTTCCGATTAATCCAACATCTCCCGATGCTTGAAGCGATGGCACTCGTTCACTCTGGACTGAACTCAGCGTCAGGCCGGCCAGCCGCTCTTTTCGTTTCTGAGCCTTCAGTTCAGAGCGATTCTCTTCGGCCACTTTCAACGCCTTGGGAAGGGCTTGCTCAGGCACCGTAACGATTCGCAGAGTATCGGTCAGGACAAGATTGACATCAAAAGAGAGACCGATCGCCCGAAGTAAGTTGAGGGTCGCTCGGTCACGTTCATTTTGCGCAACCAACCATCGCTGTCTTGCATTCTTGAATCGTACGTGTGCGCGATTCACATCTAAACTTGTCGCCATCCCAGCCTTTCTTCTCCGAGACGTTAAACGAAGCAGCTCTTGATTGAGAGCGACATCGGCCTCTCGTGCTTCTGCCGTCTCTTGCGTACGGAGCGTTTCTAAGTAGACGAGGCCTACCGTTGCCATGGTATCGTGCTTGATGACTTCCGCGTCCAATCCTGCGACCTCAACCCCCATCTTGGCGGCACGCCATTTTTGAATAAGACTCAGACTGAAGACATTTTGGGTCAGCAAGGCACGCGTTTCATACAATCGATCAGGATCAGCAACAATGGGCGCTCGCCCAAACGAACCGAAAAACAGACGTCGTCTTGTCCCGCTCATTCGCCCGGAAATGTTCGGAAGAAGTTGTCCAAACTGCGTATCGGCTGCCCCCTGAGCCTCCGTCACCCGTTCCTGAAATAATCGAACTGACGGATGTTGCTCGACAGCTGCCTTCATCGCGTCTCGTAAGCTCAGTCGCAACACTGGCAATGCCCTTTGCTCATCTATCGCATCTGAGGTCGCCCAACTCAACTGGTCAAAACTGAGCAACGCCAGGAACAAACTGACCAAGACAAAACCCCGCCATTGGAAGAGAGAGAGCTTCACACTCTCTATGTCGGTCACAGGTCAGATATCTTAAAATGACGATGCGTAAGCGAATCTAATTAGGGCTAAATTATGCGAAGGGGAGGTTCTGAAGAGAAGCTTAAAAAAGTTGAATGAAACATTTCTCTGTCTCGCAAGATAACGTACATGGAGATCATTCATCTCGTCGAGATGCGCCATCCGAGACTCTTAACTACACTCGAGGTGCCTCACATCCAGATTACTCTTTCATAGCGTGAACCAGATGATCTTCGAGAGGTTTGACGAGATAGGAAAGCACCGTTCGCTGTTGGGTTTGAATAAATGCCTCAACGGGCATACCGGGCAAGAGCGCCTTCCCGTCGAGTTTGCTGAACTCGTATTCAGGAATCGTCAGACGTGCAAGAAAATAACTACTCCCTGTCACCTCATCGTATGTCAAATCGGCTGAAATTGTAGAGACTTGCGCAAATAATTCAGGCGTCGTCCGTTGATGAAATCCTGGAAATCTGACCGTGGCTTGCTGACCTCCAACCACTTGATCCACATCAATCGGTTGCAGACGTGTCTCCACAATCAAGACATCTTCACGAGGTACAATGAGCATCAAGGTCTCACCAGCGCTAATGACCCCTCCAATGGTATGAACGTTTAACTGATGAATAAATCCGGTTCTCGGAGCACGGATCTCGACCCGCTGCAGCTTATCGAGGGCAGCGACTTTTTCTTCTCGTAACTGCGTCATCCTCGCACGAACATCCTGTAACTCTTCCAAGACCTGTGAACGGAACTCGTCCTCAAGCTGAAGGATCTGCAAACGCCGTTCACTCACCGTCTCATGAGCCTGAGCCATCTGCGCAATCAGGGCACCACGATCCCCGGAGAGTTCCGCACGGTCACGTTTGAAGGCCGTGATCTCCGACGCCGTCACTAACCCTTCCGGCAGGAGAGGCTCCAGTACTGACAATCGCTCATCAATCAAGTTGATATTGTCCGTTTTCGCATCTCGTTGAACCTCCAATCCCTCAATTTGTTCATTGAACTGAGATATTTGCTCTTGCAACTGTCCCTTGCGGCCACGCAGCGTGGCGATTCTGGCCTGTTTCAACGCACGTTGATCAGACAAACTATTGGCAAGAGCGGTATCCTGGGAGGCCTGCTCACGAAGCACTTGCGAATAGACGAGCCTATCCTTTCCATCTCGTTCAGCCACCAGACGAGTTTCTTGAGCGTTCAGTTTCCCTAATTCGCCAGTAATCATCGCCAGATTGGCTTTCACAACCGTATCATCCAAGTGCACGAGCAGATCGCCGGCTTCGACCACCGCCCCATCTTGCACGTAGATGGCTTTGACGATGCCACCCTCTTGATGTTGCACGCGCTTCGCATTGCCTTCCACGACTACCACACCCGAAGCAATGACAGCACCGTGAATCTCCTGCACCATAGCCCAACTCCCTACACCACCGACAAGAAGAATAATGAGTAGCAAACTGACAATTAAATGCCGGTTGAGACTACGGGAAATGTGTTCTTCAGTGTGCTTCATGACTGCACCGTTTCCATAATTTGGCCCGCATCGCCTGCTGAACGAGTCACTTGAGCCAGAACTTCCGTCTTGGGACCAAATGCGCCTTGTCGCCCATCTTTGAGATAGACCAGTTGATCAAGGGGTTCGATAGCGCTTGGCCGATGTGCCACCACAATCACGATACTCCCACGAGCACGCATGGTCGTAATGGCTTCACGGAGTGCCAGATCACCTTGAGCATCTAAATTCGAATTCGGCTCATCAAGCACAATCAAAAATGGATGACCATAAAGTGCACGCGCTAAGCCAAGGCGTTGGCAAAGACCGGCTGAAAGCCGGCCCCCAGCTTCACCGATCACAGTGTCATATCCTCTGGGCAATGAGGTAATAATGTCGTGAAGGTCAGCCAAACGCGCCGCGTCAATAATTGATTCGGATGTGGCATCAGGATCAAATCTGGCAATATTCTCCGCAACCGTCCCATCAAATAACTCCACATCTTGCGGAAGGTATCCAATAGACTTTCCCAGTATCGTTCGATCCCATTGATCATATTCTGCGCCATCCAGACGCACACCACCTTTAACCACCGCCCATACTCCGACTAGTGCACGCACCAGGCTCGTCTTCCCGGAGCCTGATGGGCCAATCACTCCCAAGCCATCCCCTGCACGTACATGAAAATTGATACCTTGAACCAAGAGAGTCCGTTCGCCTGGCGCGGCAACGGCAAGTTGTTGCACATCCAATGAGTGCGTCGGAGGCGGAAGTTGAGTTTCAGGGGTCGTCACAGCACCAACTCGAAGAGAGTCAGTAAGATTCTTGGCTCCCTGACGAGCACTTAAAAATCCTCTCCAGTGAGCTACGGCTTGCTCCACCGGCGCTAACGCCCGTGAGGTCAGAATCGATGCCGCAATCATCACGCCTGGAGAGATGTCTTGACGAATCGCGAGCCAGGCCCCTAATGCCAACACAGCAGACTGCAACATAAACCGAAAGGTCTTAATACTGGTACTGAATAATGTCGAATGGTCAATCGCCACACCTTGCACCCGAAGGTAGTCGGCATTGTCCTTCTCCCAACGTTGTGTCAACGCATGCAACATACCCATGGCTGTCAGGACTTCGGCATTTCGGCGCGTCGCCCCGACCATGGCCGAACGACGAGCGACAAATTCGGCTAATTGCTTCGTAGGTTTTCGGCCGACCATTTCATTCAATCCAATCAAGGCTGAAATGATCAGCGCACCGGCCGCTGCAAGCCATCCCAGATACGCATGAAAGACAAAAATAATACCCAAGTAGACGGGCATCCACGGCAGGTCGAACATGGCTGAAGGTCCGGGACTCGACAAGAATTGTCGCACCGAATCTAAATCCCGCACAGAATCACGACCTTGCACTTGCTCACCAAAACGCAGAGAGAGCGAGATATTAGACGTCAAACTATTGGCCGAAAGACGGTCATCGACCCAGGCGGCAAGCCGCGCAAGACAGCGCAATCGCAACCCTTCTAGCAAGCCGTAAAAAACATACAAGCCCCCAACCAGGCCCGACAACACCACAAGCGTCGGAACACTCCCACTCGTCAACACTCGATCATAGATTTGAAGCATAAACAGCGGGCCTGTCAGCATTAACACATTAATCACGAAACTGATGAGCCCCACGATGACAAACGCGGACCTGCGACGAGAAAGGGCCTCGATGATGGGGGAAACGACAGTCTGTGTTGCAAGAGAACTCTTCATAGCTTAACTCATGTACATAAAAAAACCGTTTTGGCAAAGATTCCTTGTATGGAGAGATTCAAGCGTCATCGAATGTTCGGCATCTGAGATAATCATCGCCTCGTCCTAGCATCTAACATCATAATCGACATTTCATGAAAGAAACTCACAGGCTTCACTCGTCGTTCGTCTGGTCTCCGATCATCTTCTCTGATCCCAAATCCCATGCACCATTCCCCATTTGAATGGGATCTGAGGGGCAAAAAATACAACAATTTCGCCATATTCACATAAGTAAACCAGAACAGCATGAAATGACTTCTATCGCAACAACAACCTCAGGCTCGTTGACAATATGGCGAAACCAAATAACTTCCATCCGAATCAATCCTCGAACACAATAGTTCGATTGACCGAAACTGATTCGCAAGCCGACTCAGTTAACGTGTGAAGCCTTATGACATGGCGATACTGAGGTCCAAATAATACAGCGAAATATCATTTCATTCGTACAGAAATATATTGGAACGGCTATAACGGCATACCCTTCAGCTTGAGATCTCATTAATTTAATTCGAGCCTGACTTCTAATTTACCAACAAGAAAACCCAAGCCCTCTTCGCCAGGAAGAGAGCTTGGGTCCACGTCAACGAACCATGCAAAAACGTCTTAGTTCATCTTATACAAACTGAAAATCATCCTGATGCAAATCGTTCAAGAGAACATTCTCAAGCGTGATCGAATTGGCGGTATCGATTGTAATCGTCGTATTGGTGCCATCCTCAGAAGCTGCCGCTAGGACTTCATTGAACGACATCAAGGCATCCATTTCCAAGATATCGTCTGACCCCTCACCGGCGGTGAAATCCGTGACCGTATCATGGCCAAAGGCCGCGCCACGAAAGGCGAAGGTATCGTTACCCGCTCCACCAGTCAGAATATCATCACCGGCAAAACCCGTGAGGAGATCACCTTGTGCCGTACCCGCCAGCGTCTCTGATGCAGAACTTCCATCAATCAAACGAGACTTCACATTTGCTTCCGTCCACACTGTGCCATCATCGAAGACGATCTGCTCAATCTTATCATTGTTGTGATTGATCCCATTCACCAGTGTTACCTGATCGTCTGCACCCAAGAATGTCAGGACAATCGTATTGCCTGTGTCTTCGCGGCTTAGATTGACTTCCGTCGGCGTATACTCATGAATCACCAACTGATCCGTGTCATACCACCCATTGTCGTCAATCACATCCTGCCCGTCGCCGCGCGTAAAGATATACGTGTCCGATCCGTCATTGCCATGCAGCGTATCATTGCCCAGCCCCCCCGCCAACGTATCCGGTGAATTGAACCCCACAATCGTATCGGTGCTGTTGGTTCCTGCCTCCAACAGCACCCGCGTGCGCATTTCAGCCGACCACCACATTGTGCCATCATCAAAATATATCTGCTCGATCGTATCATCGGCATGATAAAATTCGTTGATCATAGTAATCTGATCTGTTGTACCTGCAAATGTCAGAATCACCGTCTTCGAGGTTCCTACTCGAGTTAGACTCACTTCCTCCGGGGCATACCCGTGAATGATGAGCTTATCCGTATCATGCCACCCATTGTCGTCAATCACGTCCTGCCCATCGCCACGCGTAAAGATATAGGTATCTGACCCATCTTTGCCATGCAGGGTATCGTTCCCCTTTTGTCCGACAAGCGTATTCGCGCCGTTCGTCCCCGTAATGGTCTCACCAGCTGGCGTGCCATTAAACGCATCGGCGTAATTCGTCACGATTGCTTCAATGTCTGTACGAGTCCAGATTGCACCATCAGCAAACACGAGTTCTTCCATACCCAATCCATCTGCGGTGAATTGATTCGTGACACGAAGCACATGTTGCGTCGCTAAGACGGTAATGAGCAGATCCGATGACGTTCGAGCAAACGACAGGTCCGCCCGAGATAAATCCGAGAATCGCAACGAATCGACCTCTTCTGGAACTGTCCCCGTATCCACCAATTGATCGCTACCATGGCCACTCGAATAATGGTAAATATCACTACCATCTTTGCCATCAAGCATGTCATTTCCCAAACTTGAAACGAACACATCATCATTCGGCGTTCCCGTGAGAGTATCGTCTCCATTTGTCCCGACAAATGGAACAAGTGCAAAGACTTTGTCACGATCCCATCGACTCCCATCAGCAAATTGGATGAGTTCCACGCCATGAGACATGTCGATGAAGTAATTCTCCACCGTGAGGGATTCGCCAGTCGCGTTGATCGTCAACAACAGATCCTGCCGCTCTTGACCGCTTCGACTGATTGAGACATCACCTTCAGTGAGAGCCAACAATTCCACGATGTCGACATCTGTCTCCGCGCCATTCTCCCGAATAATATCGTGACCGCTACCAGCGCTAAAGACATAGGTATCCGACCCGCCCATTCCGCTCAAGACATTCGCGCCTGAAGATCCGATAAACCGATCATCGCCCGCGCCGCCGATCGCGTTCTCGATACTCACGAGCGATTCCACCATGGTAGAATCGGAAACCTCTTGAAGACCGAGATCCACCACAAGGGCTTCGGTGTTCGAACTAAAATCAATAGTGTCAATACCCGCGCCCCCATCAAATGTATCAAGACCGGCACCGCCGCTCAACGTATCGTTCCCGTCTCCTCCATAGAGTGCATCATCGCCCGAAAGCCCATGAAGGACATCGTCGCCCGCCCCGCCGGTGATCACGTCCGACCGTTGTTCAAATCCATAAATCGTGTCGTCTCCATCGGTCATTGCATCAGCCAAGAGGCGCACAAGAAAGTCTTCTCTGCTCCAAACAGTCCCATCATCAAAAACCAGTTCTTCAATCCCTTGGCCGGAGCCCGCTAATTGATTCTTGAGTAGCATCGACCCATCCGTACCCAGAACATGAATTCGAACATCAAGGCTTTGCGCACCGATGCGTTCCAGCATCAGATCGGCTGGCACCAAACCCGCCCCTAATTGAATCCTGTCGGTACTGGCCGTATCTTCACCCTCATCAATCACATCATGACCATCGCCGACATGATAAACATAGGTATCTGATCCATCATGACCAGTCAGCGAATCATCCCCGCCACCGCCGTCGATCAAATTATCCGCATCCGTTCCGGCAATGTCGTTGTCTTCGTCCGATCCCAACATGGTACGTGCCGTCATGTCCGACTTGCTCAGCACCTGTCCATCAGCAAATGCAAAGTGTTCAATGGAGTACCACCCCGTATAATGATACTGATTTATAATGGTCAACGTATCGACAGTATCCTTAATCTCAAACACCAACTGAGTCCCATCACGTGACACCCACAAATCGTCAACCGTCAGCGTGCCGCCAAATTCAATCGTATCGGTATTGGCATGCAGGATACTGACAAAACTGTCGGACACCGTATCGTGCCCATATCCACGATCAAAGACGTAGGTATCGTTCCCAGAACTTCCTCGTAAATAGTCATTGCCTGCGCCACCATCCAGTCGATCACTCCCCACGAACCCATAGATCGTATCGTCGCCGCTGGTCTTGGCATCCACAAGCACTTGGCGTTTCAGGTCATCGATAAAGAGTGAAGTATCTGACCCTTCAAAATACAATTCTTTGAGGCTGTTAAAATTAATACTCCCCGCAAAATAGCCTTCAATCGTCAACATCGAACCGTCGGCGAGATGCACCGTGACTGTGTTCGAATTGCCCTGCCGCGAAAGCGTAATGTCATCAGGCGTCAGCAAACCCGTGAATATCACCTTATCGTCATCGCCACTAAAAATACTGGTGCGAGCTTCTCGAATCGTGTCATGCCCATAGCCCAAGCCAAAGATGTACGTATCATTTCCATCGCCGCCGGAGAGATAATCATTCCCAGCCCCGCCATCCAGGAGATCATCCCCGACAAATCCATAAATCGTATCATCACCATCCGTTTGAGCATCGGCCAATAGTCGCAATCGAATATCGTTCATGAACAACGACGAATCCGAGCCTTCGAAATAGAATTCCTTGAGACTATTAAAATTGATCCCGCCAGTGAAATAACCCTCGACCGTGAGCTGTGAATCATCAGCTAACCAAATATCCAAGCTATCGGAGTTGCCCTCTCGTGAGACTATAATATCGTCAGGCGTCAAGGCTCCCGTGAAGATCACCGTATCGTCATCACCGCTAAAAATACTGGTCCGCCCCTCACGAATCGTGTCATGCCCGTAACCCAGGCCAAAAATGTACGTATCGCTTTCATCACCGCCGGACAAATAATCATCGCCCGCACCGCCATCCAACACATCTTCACGCGCAAACCCGTAGATCGTATCATCGCCATCTGTGCTTTTATCTTCCAGCACCAGTCCCATAACTTCATGGGCACTCATCGTGACCGTCTCACCATCAATTTGAAACTGGAACTCTTCGATCCGGTCGAACCAACGAACGCCAAACACCCCGGTGTAGGTGGCATTGAACTGCCCGCGTGCGGTCACGGTATCGTTGGCGGACACCCGCACAATCAAATCATCACCGTTGCCTTCGCGGTCGAAGGTCACTTGATCGACATCGATACCCGCACCGAACCGAATAGTATCGGTTGAGCCTGAGAGAATATTGTCTTGATTATCTTCGACGACATCATGGCCGTACCCCGCATCGTACACATACGTATCGTTTTCATTTCCTCCTGACAAATAATCATCGCCAGCCCCGCCATCCAGCACATCTTCCCGGGAAAATCCGTAAATATGGTCATCGCCATCCGTCCTGCCATCCTCCAACACGGTCCTCATGACATCCTCCGCCGTGAGCGTCACCGTTTCGCCATCTACGAGAAACTCGAACGCTTCAATCCGATCGAACCAGCGCGTGCCGAAGGAACCGGTATAGGTGGCATCGAATTGACTACTGACCGTCAACGTGTCCTCGGCCGAAACACCGATGATCACATCTGAACTGTTGCCGTTCCTCGTAAAGGTCACCTGCTCGAGATCAACCCCCAAACCAAACCTGACCGTATCAGTCTGCCCGGACAAAATGTTGTCCAGATTGTCCTCAATGGTGTCATGACCGTACCCAACATCGAAGAGATATGTGTCGTTTTCGTTGCCGCCAGAGAGATAGTCATTCCCGGCGCCGCCATCCAAGACATCCTGATAGTCGAATCCGTAGATCATGTCGTCTCCAACCGTCTTCTGCTCCGCCACCACCCTCTTCAACACATCAAACCATTGCCACGCCGTCCCATCGGCAAAGAGCAAATACTCAATCCGGTCAAACCATTGCGTCCCAAACGAACCCGTATAGGTCGCATCGGCAAACCCTTGCAAGGTGAGCGTGTCGCCGGTCTGATCAAGCGTGACAACAAGATCAGAAGACGATCCTTGACGCGAGAACGACACTTCGTCAGACGAAACGTTCTCACCAAACACCAGAAAGTCTGGATCATCCACGAGCACATACGTCAAGCGGTCCTGCGCGATATCGTGCCCATACCCTTCGTCGAAGAAATAAATGTCACCGCCATCGCCGCCGGAGAGATAATCATTCCCAGCCCCGCCATCCATGTGGTCGGCTTCCCAGGTCCCCATAATGGATTGATCGGTGTCCAATGGCCGCGACACTGCCTCGGCAATTTCAAACGCCCGCCACACCGTGCCGTCGGCAAAAATGATTTCGTTAATCCCACGATCCGGGTTCACGTTCCCGCCGAACAGATGCGGCTTTTCGCCGATAAAATGCTCAATAATGCGCAACTCGTTAGCAGGATTATTGACAGTCGTAATGACCAGATCAATCCCGTCACGGGTAAAGATCAAGTCATCTGGCGTGTAATGGGCAAACCGCAGCATGTCTTCACTGTTCTTGGTCAAGGGCGCTTCGTAATCATCGATGATATCGTTCCCAAAATCCCGTCCGACCACATAGACGTCATGGCCGCCTTCGCCTTTGAGGACCTGATCACCCGATCCCAGATAGAGCAGATTCTGCTCGCTATCGCCCACGACGTCCCCGCTTCCGACGAAGATCATGTCTTCGGGAATACCAAGATCGACTGCCGCCGTCTTCAGATCAATCGCCAACCCCACATTTTCATAGGCTGCCACAATATTGGTAAAGAGGAAGGAATAGGAGGGCGTCAGATGGTCGTCGCCAAAACGCTGAAAACTCTCGCCCATCACGTCCAAAATCTCTTTCCAATCCTGCAACCACCCGGAATCGCCACTTGCCGTCCCCGGCGCATCGGCAAAAATGGCTTCGAATGTGGGCACCAGGTCGCGATTCGTCGTCGCCTTAATCCGATCATGGTCCGCCTGGTACTCAAGTCCGACAAAGTAGGATTGCAACGGTCCCTGCATGGCGAGTTTCACCGCCAGCGCATCCATCCGGTCGATCATAAATTCAATCGTTCCTTGGAGTGCGGCAATCGCCGCATCGTTGCCGGCCTCTACCCGCTCAATCGCAATCTCTTCGCCCATGAACCGTTCGAGAAATTCAATCTGTGTTCCTTTGATCGTTTCCCACGCACCTTCTGCCGCAGGAAGGAACGCCAGAATATCATTGAGAGTCGGCTGGAGAATGGCGTCACCATTGGCATCACGCACCGTCGTGCCACTCGCCAACCCCCAAATGCCTGCCGCATCCTGCACGGCAAAGTCTTCGATGACGGTTGCACTCGGCGTGCGGTGTACAAAGGCATGGACATCAGGCTGAGCTGGTGGAGGAGAATTCGGGTCCACCGGCTCAAGGCTCTGCACCGGGACGGCTGCAGCCCAGGCTTCCAGAATAGGCAGGGCGTTCTCGCGCAAGGTGGCGAGATGTGGCGTGTTCAGTGTCGGCAACACCGATTCCACGGTACTCTTGAGCGTTCCGGTCGTATCCAACGTCATGGCCACATGCAAGTCATTCAACGTGCCATGACCTCTAAGATTGGGCAGATGGGCGACGGCAGGATCAACCGTCGTGTCACCCAGCCATTGGGAATCATAGTTATTGATCTTGAACTTCACATCGGCAATCTCGTGAGTCGTGCCATCCGTGCGGGTAAAGCTCCCGGTTTCGGCCACGAGATTGTTGGCGTTGGTCTCGCTACTGGGCGTCGCGGTCAGGGAAATCGATTCAATGCCTGCCTCTGTCAACGTCGAGAGTTCACCATCATCCGCCTTGGCATTTTGATTCAGATCCTGCCACACACGCAGGTCAGAGAAGATGGCATCGTTGGCATCAATCACGCCGTCATCGTTTAAGTCATGCTCGGCCAATTCCTCAAACCCCGAAGTCGTGGGCGAGCCAAAGAGTTCCCGAATATCATCAATCTCGCCATTGGCATTGATGTCATGCACCAGTAATCCATCATCCGCCTGCACCCAACCGGTCTGTTCGGCAAACCCATCGCCGTCCAAATCAAACAATGGCGACTGCGTCGTCCGCGCCGTCAGTTCCAAGCCATCGCCATCGAGATCGAGCACTAACGGATCAACACCAGAAAAGTACGACTCGCCCGTCATGGCTTTCATGTAATAACCGAAGAACGTTTCAAAAAAGTCAAACAGGCCCTGGCTCCAGCCTTCCCAGCCTTGGTGTGCCGAAACTTCATATTCAAACAAAAGAATCCCTGCCGTGCGTAACGGCAATGGGACAAAGGGGCTGACCACAGCATTGGCGACAAACATCGCCCCAAACCCTAGAAATTTCGAGAGCAGTTGATTCTCAATCACTGTTTCGCCATCATCATTTATCCCAAACTGGAAAAAATGTTGCCCATAGGCCCACTCGCTTTCCGATAGCTTGTTCCTCGCTCCACCAGTCAACTGATGCGACCCTCCAAAGGCTACAATTTTTTCATCAGGTGCCGCATCCGTGACCAACGCATTGTTGGAAAAATAGAACGTATCAATTCCCTTCCCACCGGTCAGCTCCGCCCCATACGTGTTCGCGTACAGCACATCATCACCTTGTCCTCCGAACAACTTCGCGCCTTCCCCTCCTAATGAGAGAATCATGTCATCGCCGGTCTCACCCTTTATGATTAGCCGTTCCTCTGGTGATGAAGAAGTAGCCGGCGTGTACGTGGGGTTCAGGCCCACCAACACATCGTTGCCGATCCCTCCGTCAAGGAGACGACCCGTCGATCCAATCACCAGGGCATCATTCCCACCATTACCATAGATCTCCTGCACACCATCAAAGGCATAGTATTGATCCGCCAGTGCCTTCTCCAGATTTGTCGGCAACCCAGCCACATCAAGCACGGTCCCCCCACCAATCTTTCCCGCACTATCGTTGTCATGGATAATTTCAAAATCGGTAAACGTCACATCCCCGACTTGCACGTCTCCCAAATTGTCGTTCGTCCGAAGTGCTCCGGTGAATCCACGAAAGTCCAGCGTGTCATTACCATCGGCGCCATCGATGTCCAACTCTCCCATCGACAAGGCATAGTTGGCGGCATCAAAGACCTCAGCCCCACCATGGACTTGGACTGTGTCCGCATACGACGTGCCCAGAATCTGTTCGATCGAAAACAAATAGTCGGTATCCCCATAACCATCATCCGACACCACAATGGAGCGTTTCCCCTCCACTTCTAGGCTGATCCCAAAATTCAACTCGATCGTGAGGCCATGAGTGGTTGGCGTGCCATGATCGCCTTCCGAATAGTCGGCGGTATCGATTCCATCCGTGGAAACCGTACTCACGCTCTCGCCCCCATGCAGGAGATCGCGCCCACGTCCTCCATACAAGGTGTCATCACCATCGCCGCCGAGTAAGAGATCCTTACCCTCTTGCCCATACAGAAAGTCGTTATTGCCCTTACCAAGAATCATATTGTTGTCGAGATTGCCATGAATCTCATCCTCTGTATCTAGCGCGACGAACAAACTGGCAGTGCTAGGGTTGTAGGTAAGAGGACTTCCCTCACGTTTGGCATCGTCCTCCCGTTCTTGCAATTCCACCGTTAATGGCCCATTGGTCAATGCCAGGTCGAGCCGGTTGATGACACTGGCATTACGAATCGTGTTTGCCCCATAGAACAGATCCATCCCCGTCAGCAACACCGCCGCTGCTGGATCACTCGCAAAGAAGTCATCAAGAATTGCCTGAATGCCTTTGACCTCAACCTCATTGTCTGAATTGACTCCACCTTGATCATTTAGGGTCCACAGGTCTTTCGCCAAATCAACTTTGAGGATCGTGTCATCGTGATACACCCCTAAAAATCCATTTTCTGGTCTCCAGTCTGCGTGTTGTGTGTAATCAACTTTACCCAGGGCCATTTGTCCGGCAAACTGCACGATGGCTTCGGCTAACCGTGGCACCGCATTGAGATGTGCGGTCGGCACCTTGCCATCCAACACCAATTCGCCAAGCTCATTCGCGTCATCAAACATCGCACGAATCCCGGTGTTGCCAAAGACGAGCGTTCCCTCATCTATAGCCGAATAGGCGATGACATCTCGCATTTTCGTGTGGGCAGCACTGCTCCCCGATAACAAGGTCGCCCCCGCAGCTTCAGCAATATCATCGTCAAATAAGGCCTGAAACAGAGGCTCGATGATTGGGATGAAATTCAATTCGCTCACGCCATTCGCGATATACTGCTGCTCAGCATATTTCCCAATCGCGGTGAGCGAAATACTATGGGCATCAATAGCCCCCACCACCCCGTCTATCCCCCCCATGAGCGGAAGCAAATTCTCTAAAATAGTTGTCGATGGCGTCGCGGCAGAACGTGCCGATTCGGCGAGTTCCCCGCTGAGATGGAATGAAGAATAGTTGTTTAACTGCGTACTGATGGAGGGAATATTCGTCAATGGAATGCCCATGGCCACGAGTTGAGCTTCCGCAAAGGAAACTGTATTAAAAGTACCCATACCAGGCAGGTTAATGGTATCGGTGTTCGCATTCGGGGTATCCTTTACTACTTGATACCGGTCGATCAGTAACCGAAAGTTCTGAACAGCGGGAAAGAAATCAATGGGTGCAAACGCCAGACTCTCTTGTTCGTATAAGGATCCGACAAAACCCGCTAATGCCCCACCTAACGAATGGCCAGTAGTGGTTATCGTATTAGGGACAACAGTACCAGCCACCGCTTGAAAGAATGCTGAAGCCAAATGGACTTGAGCTTCATCGAAATCGTCATTGAAAGCAATGGGGTAATCTACCAACGGTCCTTCAACTAACGGATTATCCGTCCCTCTATAGGAAATAATGGTCTCACCATCCCACTCATACGCCACTGCGTAGAAGCCAGCAGCCTGAGCTTCCGGTGAAATATCTTGCTGAATTACGGTTGCATTTCCAATTTGTGACCCAAGCCTACCAAGACCATCAGGATCATTTGGGCCACCATCATTTATGCCAGCCTTGTACCCACGATTGTAAGAATCCATTGATAAGATTGCTAAAAATAAGTCCCTAGAAATAGCCACAATTATCTCCTTTTAAAATCGAGTCTTGATAAACTGTTTGCAAGTCTGTTCTTCGCGTAAATCGAACTAATTCTTTGCCCATCGAGCATTCCATTGCCCACAGTAACCAACCACCCCAACACTTTCTCAATCTTCCCCTCCGTCACCGGCTCATCGGTAATCTCCAATGTGATGCGCTTCAACGAGACGCCAGGCCCAAACGTGGCTTCCAGGTTATCTGAATCCACTTGCTTGACCATCTTCGGATCATTGATATCCGTGAAGGTCACAAGCAGGGGATAATCTTTGGGGTGTATCTCCCTGATCTCCTGCACATCATCAATTTCACTTGCCCACTCTTCCGGTTGGGACACCACTCCACCCACCAGATCGTGAAACACCTTCCCCGTTAAATACGCGTCATACGTCAATAAGGCAAACAGGTACTGCTTCTTGGGTAATTCCACCACCACTGCCTCTCCACGCAGGTCCAGCTCTCGCACATGACCTTCCGGTAGTATTGCGGGCATACCCCTCACCGACATCGCGACCACACTGGAGCCCGTATATGTCTGGCCCTCAACTTCTACCTCTACCGTCATCTTCTGATGCCAGGAATAAGAGGGGAACCCAATCAATGCACAACCCGACACATTCGTTCCACACGTATACACCAACACAAGAGTCAATGAAATGACGGTCAATTTCCTCATCGTGAATTTCTGTGTCATCGTGCTGACCTTAGGCATCCGCTGTGCTTGCCCTTCTCTTTTCAACTTCCCCTCATCCATGAGTGCATCCCTCCCAGTTGTTTATTTTTCTTGTCTTATTCAAGGCTTCCAGGCATTCCACACACTCTATCCATTTTCCATACGTGTCCTCAGTTGAGTAAAAGAGCCTCCCCTGAGCTCTAAGCCTGTCATGAGTTCGTCGAATGACTTGACGAAGGGTCGAAGTACCTTCGGCCCTTCGTTATTTGCCTACGTTTTTCTGCTGTTACGCTTTCGCGGGTTTGTTCTTTGATTGTTCAGCAGGCATTGGCTGAGCAAAGTGTTTCAGGGTTTTGCCTTGAAACACGGTCTCCTCCAACTTCATCACCAGCGCTTGGCCCGCTTCTTTCGGAGCCACCACGGCCAACAGCCAAGGAATATCCCCACTCTTCCATTCCTGTGGCGCCAAGCGAAACGGGATATTCGCTTCTTTCTGTGCTTCTAACTTTTTATCCACATCCTCCGACACCTGCGCCCACATGGCCAATCCCAAAGGAATGGTGAGGCCTTGTTGATCTTTGAGTTTGCCGCGGATCGTGGTCACTTGATTGGTCATCAAGGCCGGAATGACCAACCATTCTAAATCCGCTAAGCTCATATGCCGATAAATTGGCGACCGGCTTAGCAATGCCACCATCTCACCAAACGCCATGGTCGTTTTGTTGACGCGTGCCTGGAGATCATGTGTCGTAGCCTGTGTCGTATTCGTCATGTCCGTGTCTGTCTTCTTGTCGGCCGCCTTCTCAGTGTCGGCCTTGTGGTCTTGCATGTGAGATTCGACGTTGTGTTCAGACTGTTTAGTTGCTGTGCTCATGATGGGCTCCTTTTGTGGTAAAGGTTAGGATCAAGACTTGACTCGTCCGACGGACTATCCGTCAAACCTCACTCATCATCCTGGATTCGTCCCATCATTCACCATCCCCCATTGGGATGGAACAGAAACTTCCAGAGACACAACAATATCTCTCGACATCCACGACCTCACATAAACTTTACGCAACCGCACAAGTGAATATCAGACGACGACGCTTCGTTTTCTGGCAGACAAGCCTGCTAATTCCCTCACTCTTAAAACGTAGCACAGGCCTAAACATACGCCTATCAATAGAAAAATCTAATCTCGATTGCCTCGAGAGCACACACATCTGACAGGCAACACCTTTTATGTATATCTTGTGAGCAAATCTAGTAAAGTAACTACGTCCCCAGCGGAAGAATCATGGCAAGCAAAAGTCTACATAGTAACATTATATAACTAGATTTGACCCTATTAACTAAAAAGTTGAATGGCCCCATTTCCAAGCCATACTCAGAAAAACCAATGCTGTCGCCTCTGCCTACAAACTGACATGGTACGACGCCGTGTACGTCGCACTGGCAGAGATCTCAGAATTTCCGTATGTGACGGCAGATGAAGCGTTGCTTCGAAAAATGAAAGGACATAGTATCGTGGTCCATCTTCGTGATTTGGTCTTTCAGTGAAGACACCAAGGCACATCTCTACCACTTAGAAGATGACCTCAGATGCCAGACTGCTGTCATAATACTCGACCATTGCTGCTGTGTATCCATCACTATTCGTAACGACGTCCCCTCGAATATAAGGCAGGCAAACACTAGACTTCCTCCTATAGTGCTCACACCTATACTATAAATACACCGGGGTAAGACCACACTCCCTATCAGCTGTTTTCCATTCCACAAATCTTGCTTGCTTGACTTGACTTGACTTGACATCATAAATAAATCTGCCAAAATTCCTCACCAAACTTGGTGTACTTAGATTTATTTCAATTTTTGGAATAAGAGAGAAAATGCCACTTTCAGATTCGATGTCAAGTCAAGAAATGACTAAAATCTCTACAGATCGATGATTAAAGCTTATATAACTAGATCTGAGCCCTCAAATTTCTATGGAGAAGAGTTATTTGTCAACCAAGAATTTGATTCTAAATTTCTCATTGATACCGAAGGCAAATATCAGGGGAGGTTTGAATGATGACACGGCGATGCTTTTTGAAAAGTAGTTTATTGGTGATTATGTGGACAATGGTAAATCCCCTCTGGGTTCGAAGCAAAACATCATCAATCGACACACGCTTGATTCCCTTTCGCTGGCGTGTTCCCGAAGTCCATAAAGAAGAAGTCGAAAAGACCCTACGTTTTGAGGGAAAAACAACAACGGAGAAGGACACCAAAGGCCTGATGACTTGGGTCTTCGTGGGTCTCATTCTCTTGCCGGATTTAGCCAAATCTATTTACGACTTTGTCCAGGGAATGGAAAAAGGTGGTGTAAAGATCGACACACGGGAAGGAAAGTTTGATATCGACACCGATAAGAGCCTCCCTCCAGGCATGGTTGCACTCGCCAGTGATGAAGGCACCGAATTGTATGAACGTGATGAATTATCAACTTCTGATGAGTTAGTTAGCATCTTGCTAAAAGCCCATTGATTACCCATTGTGCTAAATCTGGAAGAATCACAATGAGATTGCTCGCATCCCTCTTCTTAATTCTCATGTTCTCCGCCCCTGCCCTGGCCCAGGATTCACGCATTGCCTTAGTCATCGGTAACGGGAGTTATAAGCCTTCTCAGTTAAGCGATCCTCCGAACGATGCAGAGTTGATGGCCGAACGACTCAAAGCCCTCAATTTTACCGTGACTCTCAAGAAAAATCTCACCCAAAATAAATTGAAACAGCTCATCCGAGATTTTGGTAAAACTCTCAAAAAGAACAAGGATGCGGTTGGCTTATTTTATTATTCAGGTCATGGCATGCAAGTCGACGGGCGAAATTATATGATCCCGATTGGAGCTAGCATCGATGACGAGAGTGATGTGTCAATCGAAGGCGTAGAAATCAATGATGTGTTAACCCGGATGACGTTTGCTGGAAACAATATGAATTTCATTATATTAGATGCCTGCAGGGATAACCCTTTTGAGAAATCCTTCAAGGGAGCAGCGAAGGGGCTGGCTCGCATGGCTACCCCGCAAGGAAGTTTGGTTGCTTTCGCTACTGAACCGCACAAGGTCGCACGACAAGGGAAAGGTTCTTACAGCCTCTTCACCGAAGCTTTAGCTCAAGAGTTGCTCAACCCCGCTGTTGAGGTCGAAAAGATGCTCAAGAACGTCAGAGTGGAAGTTCATAGAATAACCAAGGGAAAGCAATTGCCGACAACTGAGAATAAATTGCTTGGTGACTTCTTTTTTAATCCTGCACCGATTCCAAAGATCACAAACGTTGAAGGTAAAACGTCTGGGCCTCTGGGAGAATTTCCGCATCATTATAAGTTTGGTGAATGGCGTGTCGGATGTGATTTACCAGTTTATGAACATTTAAAAGACGATCCTTTCTTTTTCGAAACTTATCGTCAGAAGGGGTTTTCTGAGACCGGAACATTGGAACGAATTATTATCGGTCAATTTCATTACGTGAACGTCTTATATTCCTTTAATCAGAGCAGTCAGGGAAAAGGCAACCGCTCCCGCTGTCGTTGGATCGATAAAGAAAACATAGAATATCCTTCAGTTGTTCAAGCAGAGTGGAAACCTGTCTATTCATTTGAACATAAGGTAAAGAAGGCATGTATCACCTACAAAGACCTCCCTCCGTACGGTCTCTTTAATCAAGGAGATGCCTATTCAGAGCGCGCAATGTCTTGGTGCCTCTCAAATAAGGACAAATATGGGTCCTCCAAAGAAGAAAAAGTCTATAACCGATTTTGGTTTAACTATGGTATCTCAGAAAAACAATCTCCCGGAAGCGCTAATCTCCCATCTCGTTCTCAGAGGATAGTTGACGCAATTCGGTCTATTCCTAGTAATGCTGACGAGAGTATGAGATTCTTTTATTCAAGCCTTTCCTATGTATTACGAGCAGATTTTCTAGATCATAACCAAAATTTTTGGGAAATGGTTAATGTTAATCAAGAAGACGCTAAACGGATGACAACTCAAGAGATTATAAAACTCTATCAAAGAATTGGTTGGATTGATAAAAACCCAGAATAAGAGATATTTTTAAAATGAAGAACCCGTCACAGTCGCCACATTAAACTATGAAGTGCATCACGTGCTTCAACAGAGCTTGAATTCAAGTCATAAGTGCAATGTTTTCGGCCCCTACACGAGCGGGACGAAGTGGTTGTTGAAGAGCTGATTGGGGGGTTCGATATCCACGGGTTTTCCTGGGCCGATTATTGAGATGGTCGACGGCTTGTTTCACCTGCTGCCACGACACCATTCTGAAATCCGTGCGCTTCGGGAAAAACTGGCGCAGCAGGCCATTCGTCTGCTCATTGATACCGCGCTCCCATGATGAATAGGGATGAGCAAAGTAGGTAGTCGCCTCGAGGACGTGGGCGATGGCCTCATGCCTCACGAATTCTGATCCATAGTATAAGTGGAAGCAAGATCCTAATCTCATCCGATCTCTTCTAGAATAGAGTGGCTTATTTACTCTTCTCAGGAGGGACATCCTATGGCATCTTGCTCGACCACTCAATCCCAGCGAACCTTTGTCGCCATCGACATTGCCAAACAGCATCATGAGGTCCTCATGGAATGTCCAGACGGTTTGCGCCAGCGGTGGCAGATGGCCAATACCCGTCGCGACTATGACCAACTCCGACACCGTCTTGAGGCGGTAGAAGCTCCAGTCCTCATCGGGTTTGAGGCTACGGGCGTCTATCACCGCTCCCTTGGACACTTTCTCCATCAGTGTGGGTTTGAACTTCGGCTGCTTTCCTCCCTCGCGATGGCGCGCACCCGCGATGCGCTCTATAACTCCTGGGATAAAAATGATCCCAAAGACGCCCAGGTGCTCTTACAACTTCTCAAAACGGGCGTCTCGCAGCATTATCACGATCCCTTGGTCCATGCCATGAATGATCTCCAGGAATTGGCGCAGACCCATTTCCATATCTCCCAACGGAAGGTCCAAATCCAGCACAGCATCATGACCCATTATCTTCCCTTGTACTTTCCTGAGGCCGAGCGCTATTTCACCAATTCTCGTGCTCAGTGGTTTACGCACCTCCTCCATCGTTTTCCCTGTCCAGCGGCCATTACCCGATATGCCCGCGAGGTCTTTTACCAAGAGGCCGGGCCGGTGGTGGGTCGGAAGGTCAACAAGCGCGGTTTTCTGGATGACCTCTATACCACGGCCTTGGATAGTATTGGGCTTCCGGTGGCAGAGGATTCGGAAGCGATCCACATGTTCCGCGTCATTTTGGCGGAGCATCAACACCTCTGTACTCTCCGCACCAGTATTGAGACTCAAGCCGACCAGACGCTTCATCCTCACCCAGATTATCAGCGACTGCGGACCTTACCTGGTGTCGGCCCGATCCTGGCGTTGACCATTCTCGCCGAAGCCGGAGATCTCCGACGCTTTTCGCATCATCGGCAATTCCTGAAATACTGTGGATTTGATCTGTGCACGTACCAGTCCGGGCAATCCCGCAGTCTGACACATTTGTCAAAGCATGGAAATGGCCGCTTACGTTATGCGTTTTGGATGGCCGCTCAGGGCGCTGTGCGCATGCGCGAGAACACCTTTCGCCAGAAATATGCACGCTCGATCAAAAGCGATCCTCTGAATCCTGATCGCAAGCGCAAGGCCTTATGTGCCGTGGCCGCCAAAATGGCCCGTGTTGCCCACGGCCTGATAAAAACAGCCACCGACTATCGACCGTACTTTGAGCCAACCTCACCCCGTGGAGCACTCCGTTCGCCCGGGCCGTCGGGGCACATGGTGACCTCGTAGATAATGCTGGGAGCTTCCACGGGGGCTGCGTGTTGTGTTGAGTACGGTGAAGGCCCACACAGGGACCTTGTATCACTATGGTCAACGGCATCTCTTTTCTAGTGGAAGACCAATGGGGAGGGTTGGCTTAGGTTTGGTCGTCGTTACTGAAGTGCACAGGAGAGGTCTGCCCGGCACGGGGCCTTGACTTCCACTTATAGTACGTTATCAAAAGTCAGAGTCTGCACCCGCTCTTTGAAGGGCCGCAGTAGGCGGATGATGGCCTGACTGACTCCCTGAGCGGACCGGCTCAAAACCCGTGAGCAGGCCGTATACAGGGAGGCCCGATCGACGACCGTGACCAGGACACTCTTCCGGTCCTGCCCAATCACCGTGTCACATTCCCAGTCCCCGAGCCGGGTTTTCTGCTCTACTTCTTTGGGCCGCTCCGTAATCGAGACCCGATTCGGAATACTGGAGGCTCGGGCGCCGGAGCCATAGCGCTTGCGGCGGTGCTTGCCGCCTTGTCGTAGAAACGGTTTGAGTTGCGCGAGTCGGGCGGGATCCCCATAGATGTAGCGATAGATGGTTTCATGGCTGAGGCAGATGTCCTGATGCTGCTTCAAGTAGCCACTGACCTGCTCTGGACTCAAGTAGTGCCGAAGAAGTTTGGTGATGAGAGAAGCGAGCTCATCCGTCAGCTTGCGAGCCTTGTGTCGATTCGCGCGTTGTTTGCGATATCGCACGATCTGAAGGGCCCAGTGATAGGTATACATATGACACTGCCGGTATGTGTTCCGTTGGAGTTCGCGACAGATGGTGGAGGGATGACGCCCTAGAGCCTCGGCAACGTACTTTTGCGTCTTGCCTTCTCGCCGAGCTTGCCAGATGTAAAACCGTTCTTCCTTGCCTAAATGGGAGTAGATACCCACGGGCTCACGCCGCGTGGCACTTAAAATTCAAACTTGAGCTGCATGTGCCCTTTGTCCACTCGTTCTTGATGGTCCACGTACCGCCGGATACCCGCCTCGTTCAACCCAACCGTCGAAGAGAAGAACCCGGGAGACCACAACACCGCTCCCCAGTAGGTCTGCCTCAGCTCAGGGTACCGAAGACGAAGTGGCCGACTCAAATTCGCTTTCATCTTGCCCACAATGCTCGACACCGCATATTTCGGAGGAATCACCAGCACCACATGAATATGGTCAACCTGAACACTCCATTGTTGGACAATCACATCCGGATGATAGTGCTGGATCTGAGGTAAATGCTCCTGCACAAAGAGCTTGATCGCCCCCCGCAGAATGCGTCGGCGATATTTGGGGATCCACACCACATGATATTGATGCTGATAGGCACCATGGGCACTGAGCCGAACTTCCATGCCGTCGTATCATCCCCACTACCTCGTTTGGCAAAGAGGGCCCCGCTTCCAGCGGGGAGCGCTTTCACCCACGGGCTCACGCCACGTGGTCCTCCGCGCTAGGTTTGCTAGGATTTCATCAATACAATTCCTCCAGATGAATGGATCGTGGCGTCCCCCCCCCTCATCGTAGCCGATAAGCGGGCCCAGAGAAATTGCACTTATTATATGAATCCGCGGAGACTTCGAAGATGAGGAATAGGGGTCAAGACACTTTCTTCATATAATAGGATCTCCTCTACTTGAACAACCTCACAGCATCCGTAGAATTCTCTTGATATCTGCCAGAGTTATCAAGAAAAACGATTGAACGACACATTGACTTATATGCATAAAAAATGCATACTCATACATATGAGAACGACTCTAAATATTGATGACGTTCTTTTAGAGAAAGCCGCCAAACTTACCGGGTTAAAGAGAAGACCTCCTTGGTTTGCTTAGTGCTCGAGGCCCTCATTTCTAAAGAAGCAGCATTGCGATTTTGCTCATCTTGGCGGATCTGAAGAACAACTCAACTTGCCTCCACGACGTCGTTCACTCCCCATGCGATAATAATTGACTATCTGTGATTTTGGGACGACTGTAATATCGGCCATCGCCCAATGTTGTATTTGCTTGAAATTATATGTATGTGTATAGTGATACACATCGTACATAGGAGGTCGCATTATGCCGACAGAGACACCCAAGCTGGTTCGAAAACAATACCTCGTTTCCCCTAAAAACGTGATAAAGTTAGATCGAATTGCCAAAAAAAAAGGGACATCGGCCACGGCCATCGTCAGAGAAGCGATTGACGCCTACGACCCTGAAAGACTTGACGCTGTTGGTGAAACTCAACTGATGGGATTGGTGTCCACGAAGCTCAAAGAAGCCATTCACGATACACAGATGATGCGAAAAAAGTTGAGCAAGACCTTCAAGTCGTTAGGGATTGAATAATGGCAGGTTGGAAAGATCTCTTACTCGACACGCTAAATCTCACCGAGGAAGTGAAACGACTCACCCGTGACATCGAACGACTGAATTGCCATGTGATTGATGTCGACAAACGTTTGGTCCGCCTTGAAACTATGGTTGAAATGGCCAAGGGCCAGAAGTTACCGAAAAACATATAGTCCTTAGAACATTGTTCTACCTTTCGCCTCTTTTCCTTTTAAACAACTCCGCGTCGGTTGCCGATGAAATCTGCTTCTACCAATGAATAGCAAACATTGGAAAAATGAACGTTGAGAGAACAGGAGTGCGGATCAGGGGAAAGAGACTGGGCAGACGATCATTGTCACAAGGCACAAAGTTTCATAAGCTTAATCAGTTAGCATCCAAGGGCATTGAAACATGACAACCGTTGAGCCCAAAAGGGTTAACCGTAGACACCCCTGTACCAGGACGGAGAATCTTTTGAGACGACTCAGGAAAGTCTCTTTCGTGAAGTGTCGCCTCGATTCTCCAACATCCTGCATCCCTCATATCAGTTGCTTGTGACGCATCCCTTGAGCAATCCTAACGGTAACGTATTGTCAATTTCGCATCAGAGGTTACACAACCTTCTCTCCGTCATACGCCCCGTGCTGCTACTTGCGGGGGTTTTGTGGCCTTCACTCTGGTGCATCGCCGATGACCGCTCCCCCATCGACTCGGTTTTGGATACCTGGTCTAACATCGGTTCCCAATTTCAGGCAAACGGCATTCGTTTGG
>BQIX01000006.1 GCA_021604145.1 Nitrospirales bacterium | reverse complement strand
TTAGGGAATCAATATATTGATAAGACTGCACCCTGGGTTTTAGCCAAAGATCCTGCCAAACAAGAACGCCTGCATACGGTCTTATACAATGCTGCTGAGACCTTACGATTTTTGTGCCTCGCTAACGCCGCCTTTATGCCATCCACAGCACAAAACATGAATGAACAGTTGGGATTATCATTAGACTTCTCCCGTCCGCTCCTTTTTCAAAAAATTACCTGGGGAGACCTTGCTATTGGAACAACGGTCCAAAAAGGACAAGCCCTGTTCCCAAGAATTGATGCCACAACGATAAAAAAGGAAAAGAATGTGATCAATCAGGAAATGCACCCCGTTGAACAGGCATCAACGGTCGATTCAAAGAACGAGATTCGTAATGAGGAGACAGGGACTTCGATTGAAGAACAAATTTCGATTGAAGACTTCATGAAAGTCCAGCTTAAAGTGGGGAAGGTTCTTGAAGCCGAGCGAGTGCCAAAATCGAATAAACTCTTAAAACTTCAAGTGGACCTCGGGAGTGAACGACGGCAAATTGTGGCAGGAATCGGTAAGAAATACGAACCCGAACAATTAATTGGACAAACGATTGTGGTCGTGTCCAATCTGAAACCGGCAAAACTGATGGGCGTGGAATCTCAGGGGATGGTTTTAGCAGCAGGAGACAAGGAGGTGTTGGGCTTACTCACATTGAATGAAGAAGCTTCACCGGGAAGCAAGATTAAGTAAACGGAGCAGGTTAAAAATAAACACAACCGACAACCAATTTCACTCGATTATCATTGAAATTACGTGACCTGATACCGTAGTTTCCATTCACCATCAATAAACATTCGAAACCACAATTCCAGTATAAGCAAATTCCAAATTTGATACTGCCACGCTCGTTCTTTTTTCACATGTTCATCCAACAGCCGTTTGACTACTGACGCATTAAAATATCCCCGTTTTATCGCTCGAGGAGACAACAAGATGTCATAGGCCATCTCCCGTAATTCATTTCGCAACCAATGGTCAATCGGCACACCAAACCCCATTTTGGGTCTATTCAAAATATTGGATGGTAAAAGTTTTTTAGCCGCCCTCTTTAAAATAAACTTTTTCACCGTCCCTCGTAGTTTCATGGCAGCCGGTAAACTTGCGCAAAACTCCATCACCTGATGATCAAGAAATGGCGAACGGGCTTCTAATCCATATGCCATCGTCGCCACATCAACTTTCACCAACAAGTCATTCGGTAAATACGTCTGAACATCCACATCCAGTGTTTTCGTCATGAGATCTCTTGCATTGGATTGTTCAAAGGCATCGACGAGAATCTCGGATGAGTTGTTTCCACCTGATTTTTCCAAAAACTCCTTCGTGCATAGTTCAGTCTTTAATTCGTGATCAAAGTGTGCCATCCATAACATATATCGTTGATAGGGAGAATACGATAATCCTGAAGCCAACCGTTTGATTCGACTACTCAAGGTCTTCGACTCTTTGGCGTCAGGTAAATATCCAGCAGTTTTTTCAATTCCTTTTCTCAAGAAATTCGGCAATTGATCATATCGATGACTTAAGACGGTAGCCACATATCGATCATACCCTGCTAAATTTTCATCTCCACCATCGCCATTAAGGGCCACGGTCACATGCTGTCGCGTCATCTCTGCCAAATACAGTGACGGAATAGCTGAAGAATCGGCAAATGGTTCATTGTAGTGCCAGGTCAATAGCGGGAAAATTTTAACAGGCTCGGGATTCACCACAAATTCTTGATGCTCTGTTCCAAACTTTTCGGCTACTTCACGAGCAAATGGCAGTTCATTATATTTCTCTTGCTCAAACCCAATCGAAAATGTTTTTAAAGGCATACTCCCGAGTTCAGCCATCAGACCGACAATCACACTCGAATCAATGCCGCCACTGAGAAAAGCCCCCAACGGCACATCGCTGATCAACCGACATTTCGTGGCCGCCAAAAGCTTCTGATAAAGCTCATCAGAGGCATCATCATCCGAGCCTCGAAACGTTTGGTCATATGCAAGTTTCCAATACCGTTCGGTTCGCACGTTCCCCTGTTCAACGATCAGCACATGTCCGGGCTGAAGTTTCTGAACACCTTGAAAGGCTGACCAAGGACTTGGCACATATTGATAGGTGAGATAATGGGAGATGGCTTCGAGGGAGGGAGCAGGGTCAAACCCAGGGTCAGCCAAGAAGGATTTAGGCTCAGAAGCAAACGCAATCCCATCCTTATCTAACCAATAGTAGAGCGGTTTTTTACCAACTCGATCCCGCGCCAAAAACAAACGTCGTTCTCGTGCATCCCAAATCGCAAACGCAAACATGCCTCGTAAATGCTCGACACATTTCACACCATATTCGAGATATGCCTCTAAAATAACCTCGGTATCACTCTGTGATCGAAATTGGTGGCCCCGCTCCTCGAGAACCGATTTCAATTCCCGAAAGTTATAGATCTCGCCATTAAATGTGAGACACACGCTTCCAGCTCTGCTGCTCATGGGCTGATGCCCAGCCTGCGTTAAATCGATGACAGATAAACGACGATGTCCAAGACCTACAGACCCATCAATGTACACACCCTCTCCATCTGGACCACGATGAGCTAATAGCTTCGCCATGCCCTTCATCAATTCAGCCGACACCGGCTCATGAGAATGAAAATTAAATCGGCCGACTATTCCACACATAGGTCGGATTCACCCTTTCAGGACTTCGATGTTACGTTGATAGAAAATAGTCAGAAAGAAAGGAGGTGAGGTGTTCGTTTCTTAACAACAAAAGCTTTAATAGGAATCGACATTGACTGTCATTCCTGACACTTGAAACCCACCGCACACCAATATGGCATTGAGGAACTAAAGACCACGTCCTGAAGACCAGCTCGTTCCATCATAACTAGGATTTGCTCTTTGGTATATCGTTTCTCTAGTTTCGTGCCAAAACGATCCAGTGCGTCTGTTCTCATTGAGTAAAATGATTTATCTCCATAGATACTTAAAGGCCAACTATGAACATTAACGCCCATTTTTTTGAAAACATTAGCTATTCTAGCTAGGGGTAGATACACGAATAGCGCAATGAGTTGAGAGACAACATACTTCGCACAATAGGGTAATTGTGAAATAACCCGTCGTCCAACATCACTCATGGTCCACAACCGTCGAAACCAGACAGGCTGATTATCAAACGCATAATATAAATATACAAGAAAGGGAGCACCAGGCTTTAATTTAGCCACACAATCACGAATACCTTGTTGTGTGTCAGGCATGTGATGTAAGACTCCCAAAGAAAACCCAAAATTCATAGAATTATCGGGAAACGGCATATCACTGATCGTCTTCCGATGAAAACTACAATTCGAATACCCCTCTAGATTTCTTTTCGCGACATCAATGGCGACAGATGGTTCAACACAATGCAAATGCCCGACTCTGGCTACGACTAACAGAGCCCATCGGCCGGTGCCACACCCAGCATCGAATCCTATGGCATCAGAAGCAATTCGATCCCAAGGGAAAATGGAAAAATACGCGTCGAACTGCTGTTTTCGTTCTGCATCCGAAAGATCACTCTGATCGAACGCTTTCCACTCATCGCCAAAATCCGACACAACATCATAATCGACATTCTGATTTTTTTCGTTCATAAGAATGGTCTTTGTCTGTACATTCTATGAGAAACTATGAGTAATGTGTGATTTCGTGACGTTGTCGTTTACTCAGCCATACCGATACCATTTCCACCATATTGGCCGCACCAAAGGTAATAAGTAACATATAAAACCCTGCCCGGAGCCGAAGCAAGGTTCCTATATTCGGACAAATATACGTCCATACCAGAACACCCATGAGAGAAAACATCAATATGAGCCATAATATTGGCACTCGTCTATACAAAATGATTCCCATTAATACACTTATAAGACAAACATAAAAAACTAAAGTAGCAATGCCTGTGACCTTTCTTGCTAAGGTCATGGACGGTGTGCTCCCTACACCTTGCCATAATTCAGGAAAAGGGCTTAGCAAGCCAATTTGAAGTGCTCTTGGAAAATAAATGAAAAAATCTCCAACTGAATCTAGAGTCACATCCGTATCAATAACAGTATTACCGCCTGCCCACAAAAACCCTTGCCTGGCTCTAGCCATCTGATAGAACTTAGCCTCAACTTCATATGGAAGCCACGACGTTCGTTCCCAGGATAAAGCCATTATCCCATTGGCACTTGGGATAGCAACGTTCAGGTCATTTTCACTATCGCGATTCAACTCATCTAGTGTTTTTTTCAACTTGATTGAGGATTCCTCCTGTGGGAATTTCGTAAATTGGAAGCCATAATGTTTTATAAACCACACCTGAAACACCACACAGCTCATTGAAAAAATAATAAAACATAGAAACTGGCCGGACTTGGCCAGGGTTACATCTCGAGTAAAAAAAAATACGGTACTGACAAACACTATTCCAAACATCACAAAGACTAAGAGTACCGGTACCCAATAAGGCCGAGCCACCCACACCAAACAGGTCCCTAATACACCTCCCAATAGTCCCCATGTCATTGTCATGACATTGAACAACTCCAACCCTCTGTATAATTGTACAACACAGACTAACACCAGCAGGTTTCCCAGGATAAATATTCCGTCGCGATGAATGTGCGCTACCCACTCCATGGCCGCAGGATTAACAATAAATAGCGCACTTCCTATAATGGCCGATCGATTGGAAAATAAATGACTTAACAGCCAGAGAACTATACATCCGCTCATGGCATGCACAAACGAGTTTAATGGCAAGAGACTAAAAGGCTTAGGACTCCACAGTGCATAAAAAATTGATGCAATTCCCACAGGAGAAATATTTTGCGGACGCAACTCCCATGCTTTCCATCCCTGCTCCTTAATCTCGAGTGCCTTTGCTTTGGCCAACTGATTGAACCCCGACGAATCTAAAATGATTAAACCGTCTCCTAAATCAAACTGTGGAAATATATTCGGAATAATATATAATTGAATGGTGGCACTAGCGCTTAATGAATAGATAAAAAAGACAATTCCAGCTAAGACGAGACGTCTTGAGGTAGAAACTCTGTTTTCTGTAGAAGAGAAGAGCATAGTGACTGCGAGATAAAATCTTTAATCAGTTGAATGACCAGAATGTGACAAACAACGTCTCAATTTTCAGAACGAGAAAGCATTAGTTAGGACGTATCATTGCATTGTCGAGCAGTCTTGTATCTTCTTCATCAAGACGTTGACATCATGGAGAAGCATACAAGGGCGAGTCAAACAGTAACTGACCTACTTAGCTTCAAACCCCAGGATTGCCAAGATGAATTCAATGGGTCAAAGTATAAACGCGACAAGAGAGTATTACGATAACGTCGCTATCTCACCATAGCCCACGAAATATGGTTTAGCCATCAATGATTTCCTGGATGGGAACCACGCCCACGGATGTACAATTACAATATAACCGCTCATACCGGTTAATCATCTCTTCAATGCCATATCGTGATGCAGCTGTATGACGCGCCGTCTCTCCAAGAGTTGCAGCTAACTGTGGACTTTTTACTAATTGGATCATGGCTTGAGCAAGCAGATCTGGCTCAGCAACTGGAACTAATAAACCGTTCTTGCCATTTTCAATCGCCTCAAGATTTCCACCAATAGCGGTTGCAATCACTGGCAACCCACGAGCAAACATTTCAAGTAAGGCATTTGATGAACCTTCCTGATGTGATGGCAGGGCCGCTATATCACAAGCAGCAGCCAGATCTGCCGCATCGTGACGTGTGCCAAGATACACGACATGATTGACAAGGTGATAAGACTTAATTAACTCTTTAAGTCTGACGCCGTATCCCTCGTCACGACCAATTAACACTAATCTCCACTGATGAGGAAGATCGTGCTTCACTAACCTAATCGCCTTAATCATGTCCACATGCCCTTTATAGGGCAAGAGGTTTGCAATGATCACAATCGCTAACGCATCCGAAGGTATCCCAATTGCCGCACGTCGACTCGCACGCGTACTTTCATCACAGACAGGAGGAATTGAAACTCCATTCGGAATCAGTCCGATATCGGAAGATCTACCACATTCAACTCGTAACTCCTGAACGACGGCCATTGAATTCCCCAGCAAGGCACTCGTTCTTTTATTGATAAACATTTCAAGAGCGCTAAGTCCAACATATGCTTTTCGATAATGTGCGAGTGATCGACGACTAATAATCCGACGACGATGTTGGGAAATTTCCGCTGCAAGTGAGCCAAGTAATACCGGTTCAGGAAGGAACATATGAACCAGATCTGGCTTCAATCTTTTTATGCGCACCACAAGTCTTCGAATCACTTCCCAACTTCTCGTCATTCGCGAAAGCCCTGCCTTGGCACCTTCGATGGGCACACCGGCTAATAAGATGCGCTCCTCCAGTGGTCCACCGCGTTCCATGACATGCAGATGCATATCGACGCCTCGATTTTGAAGTGCAGGCAACATCTGCTCGAGATGGCGTTCGGTCCCCCCAATTTCAAGGCGAGGACCTACAATAAGAATACGAGACATCGCTTACGTATACTTAAAAAAACCCAAGGGAGTACATTATGCATAGATCAATGAGAATTCAGTATCCCCCGCTAGCAGAGAGATCAAATAATCGATCACCAATATGAACAACTGATAATCGCTAAGCAAGGGAAGCGTATATAAAAACGGCAGTAGTTAAATTTAAAGAGGCTCCACGGCGTCGAGAAACCGACAGCCCTCTGAGTGACGGTATGTTTGTGCTCACACGTTCACATTTGCGGCAGTCATGTTTTGGAGTTCTTTCAATTGGTGAAAACGGTGACCTGGTTTATCCAGCTCACTCCAGTTACCGGATTCTACCACCCGACCATCTTCGATCACATAGATCAGATCGGCATTGCGAACAGCAGAGAAACGATGCGCAATGATAAGCACAGTCGCCTTACCAGAGAGCGACTCCATGGTCTCAACCACCTGTGCCTCTGTTTCCGCATCAAGGGCGCTCGTTGCTTCATCAAGGACGTAGAGGAGACGTGGAACAGCAAGTGCGCGGGCAAGCCCCAAACGCTGCCGCTCTCCCCCTGACAGTCTCGCTCCGCGGTCGCCAACCATAGTTGATTTTCCTGTATCAAGGTCTTGTACAAACTGAGCCGCCGCACGAGTGAGAGCCATATCGATCGCCGAGTCAGCGATGGTATTGCCAAAGCGCACATTATCGGCAATGGTTCCGGCTAAAAGAGACGTGTCTTGGCCCACATAACCAATGGCACGACGCCAGGTTGGAAGCGGTAGGGCATAAAGGTCGTGCCCGCTAATTTGTATCTCACCACGGCCCACAGACACCAATCTGAGAATTGCATCTGCAAGCGTCGATTTACCAGAACCAGTGGGCCCCACTAAAGCAACAATACGGCCGGCCGGGACCACAAGATTGACATTTTTCAATACAGATCTATCACCACGTTGAATCGTAACCGACCGAAAGACAATTTCCGGTGCGCTGTTAGCAATACCGACAGGGAGTGGCAGCTCATCGACAGGCTCTGCTAGATCATTTGCATTTTTCAAGATAGCACGTAAATTTCCCAAAGCAGGTAACAACGAATTTTGAGCTTGAATGCCCTGCTGTAAAGCAGTGACACGTGGCAAAAGCCGTACGAATAATGCCAACACAACCAGTAAGGTCGCCACGTCGACGGAAAAGATTAGTGGTCCCACAATCAGTAGACTCGCGATACCTGCAGCACCTCCAAACTCGAACACTGCCTTCGCTTTCTGCATGTCAAACGAATTTTTAAAATAGAACGAAGCAAGCTGATTAGCCGCGGTTGAGAAACGCTCAACCGACACACCTTCTGCAACAGCAGCCTTGACGAGCTTCACAGTAGAAATGTACTCGCTTGCCAACGACTGAACATCAGCCTGGGCCCGAGTAATGGCTCTGCCGTACCCATAAGCACGAACCAGGTACGGGCGTGTCGTGAGAAACAGCAATGCTCCCAACACCACGACAGCCAAACTCACGATTGGCGAAATCAGCAAGGCGAGAGTCAGGTAGATCACAAGGTTGATTATTGCTGTCACAACAAGACAGGTATGGTAGAACGCCCCGTTCACCCGATTCACTTCGGCCACGAGAGCCGAGACCACATCTCCTCCCCGCCGTTCGCTCAAAAAGGCGAGATCGGAACGAATTGAAGCTTCAAAGAGCTTCGTTTGCCAACGCACAACGTATTCTACTTGAAGAGTCGCGGCGAGGCGGGCCTGTGCCAAGAAGGCAATCACGCTGAGTAGGATGAATCCAAGCATTAAAATACCTACACCGAGCGGGCCTTCAGGTAACCCTAACGCAGAAGGAATGTCAGCAAGAAAAGCCTTAAAACCACTTTGATTCTCAGCCCCCGACACACCAAGTGAACCAAGTAACGGCAAGGCCACGGTGATCGCAATTCCCTCAAGAAGTCCACTAATAACTAACAACGTAACAAGAACCAGAACCCTAACCCCAAAAACGCGCCACGCGTCAATAATGAGAAAGCGAAGTTCTGCCATCATTGGACCTCAGTCTCTATCGGCTTCTCGATAATTTTAAACTCTCCATCTTCCCAGCCAGAACCAGAGAAACGCCGACCGGCAATGGCTTCGATCGCCCGAGCATATTGCTCACCCCTTGCCCTCACCGTATGGCGAGCCCAAACAAGTTCCTGCCCAGCGGATGCGATGAGCTGCGCATCGGCAGGATTTGCCTGTAACCATGCGTCAATCTCGACAATCGTTTCTGGTGTGGTGACCACAGCATTCACTTTGTCCCGAAACCCGAGGTTCATAAATCCGTTCGATGGTTGGGCCGCAAGTACGGTACCTGAAGCTGGTATCTCAAAATACTTCCGAATTGGGAAGCCCAACGCTGAACCACAGGTAAAAGCATAACGGGAAGTGCGAAAACCCTGATCCCAGCTATGGTTAAGAAAATTACGGACAGAAGGCCAGCGTAAGGCTTTCGAGTTAATTCTATTGATAATCGAAATCATGTCCACGAGCATGAGCCCTGTCCAGGGTATTCCTGCTTTTCTAAGATGAAGTCGCGCTTCTTGTCTGGCAGCGTAACGCGCTCCCTGTACAGCCCATCGCTGTTGACGATAATCGAGCCTACTCCAGCAAAACTCACTTTCAGAGATCATTGCCGCTGACGAGATTACACGGTGAGAATTTGCGTTGATGAAATCCCACCAATGATCATTGACACGAGAGCCAAAACTTTCACGATGTAAATCGCTTATTGTGGATTTGGGCCGCACGAATTCCTTACCCCAACCAATGACGAAAAAATCGTGCTTTTGGATCCGATCTTTATGACTCGGATGCATGTTGTACGAATCGAATTCCAACATCGAGATTATCCTGATCCCGTGGCTTTCGACAAACTCATCGAAAACTCGCCGACAACCCTCAATAGCACCGGACAGGTCGAACGGACACTCGTACGTGTTGTCAACTGACCGGATCACATGGTCAGGTTCTTTCTCATACGTGAGCGCCGATACGAGAAGCTCAGCCGCAACAATAACATCGAAACGGCCATGCTTTTTTAGGAATGGACGAAGGCCGGCTTTCCAATCCTCATCACTCACATGTCCTGGGCCAAACCGAATGACCTCGCCAACCTCCCGCCAGGCAAGCGGCCAAAGCATGACCGTTCGATTGATATTTTGATATGCAAAATCGATGAGAAGAATACGCATCGTATTTGCTTAAAGACGAATAACCATCGTCCATTCGTATAATGGCGAATCATGGAGAAGCGTGACTTTCTTAGAAATATTCGTCTTACACCAGGTAAACCATTCGGCTGGATCCGCATAAAATAGATGAGATTCACGCCAATCCACATAACTTGAGAGCGAGTTAAATGCAAGTCCTCTTCGGCTTGTCTTTGCGAGTGCATACACAACTTCTCGCATGTACCGGGTCCAGACCTCATCGCTCTCGTTCAGACGAGTATTGAAGATCCCGCAACAAACAGAGAAGTCGGCCATATCCGTTGGTTTCTCCGCCCTCACAAAACGTGCATTTTTGGTAGAATGCAAAGCCTGCGCGCGCGCAATCATATGTTCGGAAATATCGTATCCAATATAGTGCGACACTGGGAGTCCACGTTCCTTGGTCCACTCAAAAAACCCCGCGAGTCCACAACCCAGATCATTGATTGAAAATGGCTCTGAGCAATCCTTAAAAAGATAAGAAAATTGGTCAAAGCGAAGAAATTGGTTCTCGCGAGAACGCCAACCAACGCCTAGCGAAGTCGTGCCATGCTTTTCGAGCGTGTCATCCATAAAGCTCTTAATCTTATCAAGAGATACATTGAACGTATCGTCCATGTCGTTGCGCTCCAATTTTATAGACAAATCAATCCACCTCGGCAAGAAGCCGAAACGGCAAAATATAGAACCAGGGATACGATGCGAGCAAATCGGAACGTGTTGCTTTTAATAGGTCCTGATTTCGAATACGAACGAAGTAGCGATAGGGTCGAGCATTGGCACCCCATTTGCGCTTAAATCGAAAGACACCGTCCTGATCCGGCCAAGTCCCCCCCCAATTCCACATACGATAGCCACGCTCAGAAGCTGCGACCATTGCAACCAGGAGGATCAGGGCCGTTGCCTGACATTTCCGACCGTCTGACGTAATCGCAGGAGTAAAATATTCCACGACGCCTTGAAAATAGAACAGGAGAACCGCCGCAACTGGAACGCCATCTTTACTGGCCACATAGAGGCGCCAATCCTTTCCGTAACGGAAACTCGCAGGGATGGTAGAGAAATATGATGGTGGCTTAGCTAGCCCACTAATCTCAGCCATGTTAGCGCGGTGAATAGACTCCAGAAATGGAAGCGCATTCGCGTCTTCCTCAACAATCACGCCAGCCTGTCGTGCGCGTCGAATATTACGTTGAGCCGTACTATCGATTGCATCCAGGATGGCCGCCTCGGCATTAACACTTGACGGCAGAGTCGTGAATTGACCAGTACGATGATCATCAACATCAAACGGAATATCAGACGGCACCAACCCTGCCAATGGATTCATGATCATCGTTGCAGCCGCAATATCACGCCCATCCGTAATTTCGCCCCAATCGAGCATCAATACACGAAATACATCCGAATCTCTGGCAAGAGGTGAGCCATAACTACCAAAGAAGGGCAGACTATTAAGCACACGACCATAGGGGCCGTCTCGCTCAATAATAGGAAGAACGCCAACGGCCACCCCATTTTCAAGTGCCAAGCGATACCGAGTCTTTCCTCCAACGATATTAGCAAGAAAATCGCGATAGTCGAGTCCATAGTAAAGAAGTGCATCTGGATGTGTTTCGATAAACTTATTCCATTTAGACTCACAATCAGGTGTCAGATCTACAATTTCGATCATAAGTGTAATTCCATCGCAAGATCTTCCAGGAATGATATTTTTCTCTTGATCCTTGAATAAGCTATGCCACGTTATATCGACGATACCCTAAACCCCGCCACCAGCCCCGCAGCTTGGCTTGGCAGGATTCGAGTCGCATGTGGAATGAGAAAACGTCCAAGTCTTGTCTCACGCAGGCGACTATATAGACCGAGATGCGGTAGAAAAACTCCCTCACGTTCGACACGACCTACAGGCAGCAACCCTGCCTGTTCTGCACGTTCCATCAGGATCTTAGCTGTATAAAACTGACAATGATCGGTTGTCCGTAGGATAGAAGGCTGTACGACATGATTACGAAGCTTCGCCAAAAGACACCCTTCATTCGGAACTGCAATGATTACGAGCCCCGTCCGTCGAATGATACGGGAAAGTTCCCTCATGGCCATCACATCATCATGAATATGCTCGAGAACATGACTACACAAGACAACATCAAATGATTCATGAGGAAAGGGAATAGCTCGAAGATCGACTTCCAGTATGCGATGGGAACGATCTTGGGAGGCACGATTCAACCGTAAGTTGTTATAATCGCAACCCACTATCTCAACAGAAATATTGCGTCGGGATAATAGATCGTGCAACACCTTAATGTTGATGCCATCACCACAGCCTGCATCAAGGACCTGCAGAGGAGATGGCAGTCTATCCTGGCTATTCTTGCGCATCAACCATTGATCGAGGATATGACCAAATAGCCCCCATCGCCACTCCAACGCCCACCTACCTCCGGGAGAACCCAATTGGGAAAGGTGTTGACTTTCAGTGTACCAGGCATCACCTTCAGCAACTTTCTTTCGAATTGATTCACTGCTCATTGTTCTCAATCTATAGGTGGATCAACGTGGATATGACCACATCTCAAAAACAGAAAATACACTATTCTCTCAAAAATTTTGTTTTTTCGCTTTCTCGGATTCCGACAACAACATTCAGACAAGTCTTGAGAAGTTGTCGGATTTCTTGAAGTCTTTTGCTACGTATCACTATTGCGCAATTTACAGTCTTCGTTCGTGATCATAGTTACAATTTTTCTTTGCGAAACACAAACTCGTTACAACCATGACGGCCTCCACACGTCTTTAATGCAACCAATCGAAAGCTACGGCATGTAAAGACACGAATGATTTCTTCTGGCTTAGCCACTTCAAATGGAAAACCACCTAACCAATCCACCATATCTCGCCATAAATCCATTCCTCTTGGAACTTTATCGCGGCCTTGGATCATTCGAACTAATCGGCGAAGACCGTAAAGATAGGGCATATGCACACAAAGCATCAACATTTTCCCTACCGAATTGGTGTTGTAGATCTCCTTGACCTTGTGCCAATAGCGCGAAATCAAACCTTGATCATTATAAATCGCAATATATAAATAACCTTCAACATTCACGAGAGCCGCAATATTTTCAAGGGCAGTCCACATGGCCCCAGTGTGATGCAGCACTCCCCAACTATAGACAATATCATAGGTCTGGATAGAATTGAGAAATTCTTGATCTAGGACATCACCACGTTGAATTTTCCATTCAAAGTCATCCGGAAAAAATTGACGACGAAGGGCTTTGGTACAAGCCACAGCTTCCTCATCAAAATCAAATGAGAAAACAGACGCACCGAGCATTCTAGCAGCCAATGAAAACAAACCACTGCCGGATCCAGCATCTAAAAAACTTTTGTTGCGAAATTCCTGAATCTCTAACATCGTTTGGAGTGACTTTTTGGCCTCTTCGACACGAGCGTCATCTAAAAGCTCAAGGAAATGTTCCCAGTTTTTCCCGAATGGAAAACGCCGAGACTCTTTGACTATCACAAAGACTCTCTCTGTGAAGCATCAATACCATTAATCGAACAATGAAGTCTGTTCACCTGATTTATCCTATAGCAGACCAGCAAACACCTATGGGTTCCTGCACAGACAATCGTCTCAGAGTCGCAAGGTAATTTTCAAAAACGTGTAAAGCACTCTTGTCCTGATCCTGTATTGATCATATCAGCATACACCGCTGACCGAATTTCATACACTGTTTTCAGGTTATGCAGATTAAACGCACGCGTTCGACCAACCGCACCTATTTCGTCGGCCCATCGCGGATCATTGAGTAAGGACTCAACCGCACGAGCAAGCCCCGACACATCTCCTTCTGACAGCAACAGGCCTGAGCACTGATCCTCGATTAACTCGGAATGCCATTGCACATCGTAAGCCACAGTCGGACGTCCAGACGCACAAGCTTCGATCAAGCTGTATCCTCCCATAGGGACGAGGTTTACGGTAGCCGAAAAACGCAGGGCGATGACCGACTCACGGGATACAAATCCCGTAAAATATACCGTGTGTGCAAGATCAGGATTGTGACTCACCACATGTTTCAACCGATCTTCTTCAGGTCCACCTCCCGCAAACACAACCACTGAGTCTCCTCTAGGAGCTAAGTATTGAGCAACAGCAAGCACATCATCGACATAATTTTGCCGGGACAAACGCCCTGCAAATACCACAAGCTTTCGCCCCTGAGGAAGGCCATTCGGTCTAGGAGGCGCTTCTTGAAAGTACTCAAGATCTACTCCATGGGGGATATAACGCAATTGTTCAGACCGGGCACCTGACCGTTCCGCATATGCAAACAACGACTTACGGATACAGAGAACACATTTCGCCCTTTTCAGCAAAAACGACTCGAGCACCTTGGCAAGAAACCGCATTCCTAGAATCTTCGGAGCTCCAAATTGTGGATCAAGGCTGTAAAAATGATCCCAATCTGCATGGATTGAAATACAAAAGTTCGCACTCATTCCTACGCTACCAAGCCAACCGCATAATGCCGCCCAATACGGGTCACTTGCTCGAACAATGTCAATACTGTGAATTCGAATGAGACGACGAATTTCCCATGCTGCCTTCAGAATATAGAGCGGCGCATAAACATGGCGTAATAGTCGACTCGACTTACCGCCAGGAAAAGCATCGAACCCAAATTCAATCAAATCATGATTTTGGGCTATAGGAATGGTACGACTATTATGAGCCAGAGGATGGACCGATATGACTTTTGAGAAATACCCACCTTCCGAACGTTCTAATAGCATATCTGTCACACCCTTCGTCACCAGAGCATCCCAATCTGAACTTGAAATAAATAGCAATGAGCGAGAAGTCATGCCTTTTACTTTGAATTGGCAGGGCTCGAAACTGGACATGTATTTCCTAGCTTATAAAATCGCCACCCCTTAAACCGCTCAGGGTTGAAGTCTCCAGACGCTTGAGCAAGCACATCTTCCCCTTCCGGCCACCAACTCGTATCGAGAGCGGCATATGTAATATCGTAGGCATTAAATGCCTCGCGCAAAGGCATGCGTACCACCGGCCAATGTGGTTCGAGGTCTCTAAATCCTAGACCATGACCACCCCATAACACCGCATGCGATGTTTCAAGAGCAATTCGTTCGCATGCCGTAGCCGGATAACTCGCGACCCGTCCTGCTGGACAAGTATTCAGTCTTGCAATGAGAGCCGTCAGAGCGTCCTGTCTATCCAGGATGCGTGCGTTGCGTTTACGCCAGCCGAGAAAGAGGCTACCCCCTGTTGCCAACATTGCTAGGGTAAAAGCAACAAAAATGGTCGAAGTGGGCTGAGCAAACAGCATGCCCCACCATAAGGCGGCAGGTGCAACCGAATTGAACAAATACAAATGCCCACCGCCTAAACATTTCAAAAATGGCACATAGAGCGTCATAACAGAAATAAGTATAGCCGCGGCAAGCCACGTCATCAGCCACAAAGGCGGCTCTGGGGCAAATACTAAGGTCAATGGAAGTACCAATGCAGCCGGCACATACCCAATGATAAAAGTTGCATGGGATACCACACCTTTCATCCCTGATTGATGAAAGGCTATCGGACTCAGCCCATCGACATCCCCATAAATAGGCGATTGGCGAAACTGATGTGCCCCCAATTGGGGCCAGTTCCTATTCCAAAATGTGACGATATCCCAATGCGTTAACCATTGCATGCGATGAAATGCGGGTCCAGTGATGAGCGCAGCGAGACCGCCCCCGAACAAAGGCATAAGCATCGCCATCCAAACCAGGTTGCCTGCGCCAAGGGCAAAAGACCAAATCGGCCAGAGAATCAGCATAAACTGCGTGGTCATTTTGTGGGTCATGATTACGGCAGCGGTTGCCACAATAGCAATAAGCCAAAGAACGGCTGCCGCCGCCCCCATGGTTGAAACCGCCGCAACTTCAGCAAGAAGTTTGACGACTAAAAACAAGTTGCCCAGGCCTCGGGACGTCAGTTGCGTGTTGTAGGCCACAAGAACTGGCGCAAGGCCATACACGGTAATTAGTACCACAATACTCGTCATTGACAACCCGATTGCAAGTGCAAAACTGATAAGAACCGCAAGCGTCGCCATGTCGATACCGATGACGATCATCACGCTGCGAGAACTACGCAAGAACGTATCAGAGAAAAGAGCTAAAAGGATTCCAAAACCTGGAGGATAGAACTGACGCTCATCCTCAAGCAGGAATTTATCGGGTATACGAACAGGAAAACCACGTTGTTCACGGTAAGCCGTGGCTGCGAGAATCCAATAATAATGGTCAACCGATTCGTTCGTCGAGGCGCGTAAAAAGAGCCAACGTATATACGCAACAGTGACTATTGTTGTTGCAAATAGTATTTGCAACATAAAGTTGTCCCACATCTGCGTCTTAGCTCAGTTCTTACTTGCGACTAATTGAAAGAAGTGTGTTCTGCGCGTTAGCAATCGCCTCATCATGACTGGGAATGTCCCCATCATTAATCGTATGGCGTTGAATGGTAAACCCGGCAGGATTCGTATGTTGCAACTGAGGTAGTCCATATCCTGAACACAGTTTGCAAATGGATATGTCTCCTTGTCTCTGTAATAATTGATGACGGAAATCCGTGGCTGCCTCACCATTGAAAATAGCATTAATTCCTTTGTCAAAGACATTGCCAAATGGGAGGACTCCATTGGTATCTCGACAGCACGGGACAGCCGTTCCATCCCAATTAAGCTGGATGGAATTCCAAATCCAGACGCATTCATTTTGAGGAATTTTTTTTGGTCTAAGAATACCTTGTGCAAACGCCTCTTCGTCATAAAACCAATACTTTTTATTTTTGGGGAGATAGGCATGTGCTTCCATCATATTACGAGCACAAGGATCAATTACGCTAGCACGATCAACACCAATTTCCTTGGCCCATTTCAAAAAATCATCTACCTGTTCCTCATTATGACGCATCACGATAAAACCCACTTCCACTTCGACAGATGAGTTACGGTGCTTTCTCCGAAGGTCAAGTAAGCGCTCTAAATTTCCAACCGCTTTATCAAGTTTGGAGCGAATCCGGTAGCGCTGATGAGTGGCATTGTCCATTCCGCCTAATTGGAAAGAGATTTTGTTAATGTCTGAATAAATAACGCCTTCAGGATCAACAAAATCGCCATTGGTACAACTCTCGACATAGATACCTTTATCACGAGCATAGCGAATCATGTCATAGGAAGAACGATGCATAAAAGGTTCTCCCATGAAGTAGTAGAGCAACACCGCCGTCGTCGGAGCAACATTATCGATAAATTCCTTATAGAGATCCTCATCAAGAAAACCGGTCTTGCGTTGCATGTCACCCTTACCAGTCTCACAGACGGGACACCGGGCATTGCAGGCATTGGTCGGTTCAATAGATATGTGGACTGGTGCCATGAGAGGACCAGAGCGCTTCAACTGCGCCATAGATGAATTCCAGAGCAAAGACTTCCAACCTTTTGGCCGCTTATACAACATATCAGCAACAAGTTTTGTCTTACGAGCAAACATAGAACTCCTCCTTCACCTTCAAACGCAGCATCAACGCAACCACTCTGGATGTTTCATCAGAAAGATCGATAAGGCTCTTGCTAGAAGATCGTCGACATCTACTTCTGTTTCGAGATAGATGGGAGGCTCGTCATGAATCAAACTCCAATTCCCGTCGGACTTTTGAGCAAAGAGTAGCAATCCAACTTTCTCTCCCCACTCTACCACTT
The DNA here is from genome assembly GCA_021604145.1 of Nitrospirales bacterium. Lineage (GTDB taxonomy): Bacteria > Nitrospirota > Nitrospiria > Nitrospirales > UBA8639 > JAGQKC01. Next base: position 15,501 of record BQIX01000006.1, on the reverse strand, counting down.
CGAAACGCGTGGGGCGATCCCGATCCCATTGCTCCTCAAACGATTCTGTCAGTTTTTTAGTGACCAACTTTTTAAGACTGTGGATACTCATGTTCAATAAAGACGTTGGCGCAATGAAGCACCAATCATTTTCTTCGTTTCAGCAGAAGCAAGACTATCGACTTCAATATCCTCAAGGCGAAGTGCACCCTGGCCACAAGCAATAACTGGATCTCCCTCTACCCGCAACAAAACTTGCCCAGGCACGGCACAGAATGGCTGCTCATGCACATAGGGACTGGCACGCCATATCGTCACTTTCTTCATGTTTCCAAAATAACTAAACGCTCCTTCAAACGGGCGCGAAGAAGCGCGAACTAACCGACATACTATTTTCTCACTTTGACGCCAGTCAATGCGACCATCCTCTGGCAGACGTGGGTAACAGCGCAAGGCCAAAGATGGGTCAACCGGTTGCAAGGTCGGCACCAGGGTGCTCTGCTCCAAACCGTTGACCGCCTCCATAAGAAGGGTCGGAATACGGCCATCCAACCATGCGTAGATATCGCCGATATAGGTCGAAGGCTCTAACTTGAAATGATCTTTTAAGACAATTGCTCCTGCATCAACTTCGTCTGGCTCCATCATATGAGCACATAAACCGAGACTGTCCTCACCGTTAAGAATAGCCCAATTTGGACAAGCATTGCCTCGATAACGAGGAAGATCACCGCAGTGAGCATTCATGATCCCCCTGGGAAATAATCTTATGACCTCTTCATTAACGATAGTAGGCCAATTGATTGAAACAGCAAGTTCGGCACCTGACGATCTAATACGTTCACGCACATCACGATTACTTAACTTAACAATGCCAAGAAAATCTGCATCAATTTCTGACGCCATTCGTTCAAAATCAGAAGGCTCACAATGATAAAATGGCTCCGCCTTGGCTGTGACGACGCTGACAATTTGGTGCCCAGCCTTCGCGAGCGTCGTTGCGGTATTCAATAGCCATCGAGATCGGCCAACTATCGCAATTTTCATTCTACAGACTCCATTGCTAAACCATACCCGCTGGCGATAGCAGCGGCAACCGCCTCCTGGCTTGATTGTCCCTGCTGTCTTGCCCTCACGACAATCGATCCAGCTTTAAGGCCTGCTGCATGTAAATCTACCACCGGCCGACTCCCTGCATAAGCCGTCGTCACCGTCATAGATCCAGCTCGAATAGCAACATCCGGAGAAATGGTACAACCACTTCCCCGGATAATCTCCGAATCCACTACCCCGCATAAACGAATGATTGGCACACCATCCTTCGCGAGCACAGCTAATGCCCGCTCATCTTTAGAACCAATGATCATACGATGGTCACGATGTTCAACTAGAACAAGCGAATCAAACCCGTTCCCGACATTTCGAGCTTCAATCGCCACTCTGCCCCAATCCATTGGCGAAGCACGCACGACACTCGCCCCTGCCGCCGCAAGCCAAGTCGCTGCGGATTCTCCAAATGGATCAGAACCGACCAAGAGTAAACGCGAGCGGACAATTTCTACTCCTTCTTCTAGCAAAAGCCGCCCAATGGTTGGTCCGATATAGTCAAATGTTCGAACTTCAGCATGCTGCTCTGCCGTTGCAATAATAGGTATATCCTCTTGGTGTAAAGCCTCAAGATCAATTTCTCCAGGTCTAAACTCCCAGGGCTCCCACATTAAGGCTACAACCGCGCTATGGCTAAGCTTAGAGATCACAACCCTGTCGATTGGACGGACGAAACCTAAATTAGTCACCAGATCACAACCAGATGGTGCCATGCTAGAATCACCATCGATAAAATGGACACATTGTTGGACTCCGATACGTTCCAGAAAATATTCAATATTGTTAATTATTTCCGAAGCATATCCCCACTGAGAATTTCGCGTAATAGCCCATACTTCGTCCGCACCAGCAAGGGCAGCAAGAGCTACCGTCGCGGCGTATGGCCCTGTGGCAGCTTCAGTCAAGACTCGAATACCTGTCAAATCTAAAGCCATACGAGCTACAGCCGAACGCACTAATCGCTCTAGTCTGATATTTTCGCGAAATGAAGCCTCGACGACGTTACGATTATTCATAATTTCGACTTCAACGAACAGCTCTCCGATAGGAACATCTCTAGGTAAATGAGGGACCAAATCAAAAGACGTCGATTCTTTCCTCCATCTAAGTGTTCCTGAACTAAGCGCTGCACCTCCCGTCGATCTAGTAAATCATAAATTGTTGCTTTGTTATCAAAAAGCACACGTTTAACGTATTGAATACTGTCACCACGAAACCAACTTGCATCTGGAGAGGAAAACCCCTTCTTTACTGCATCTGCAATTTCAGCAGGAATGTATCGTCGCATGACATCGCGAAGGATCTGTTTTCCGTCTTTCGTTTTCTGAAAATATATCCCCTGCTTACTTCCCGGTTCGTTCTCATTGATACGCACGACTTCCGCTAAATTGTTAAGCTTAAGATTCACAGGACATTTCATCGCAAAGTCCACCAAATCATTGTCTAAAAAGGGAACTCGCGTTTCAAGACCATGAGCCATACTTAATTTATCCTCGACAGTAAGCAAACCATGCAAAAAGGTTTTGGTTTCGAAATACAAAGAATGATTGATGTAGTCTTGCGGACAATCAAGATGAGTCTCATGGGTTCGAAAAACCTCTCGAAAAATATCGCGAGTCCAGACATCTTTGACATCATCCCAAATTGGAGCAAAGACTTTCGCCATGAGTTTATTGGGAATCAGGCGCTGCCAAAAACTGTAATACAGTTCGATGTAGTGTTCAAAATCATTGCACATCGTTGCCCGGTAGTAACGCCAGGGATATCCACCAAAAAGCTCATCTCCTCCCGCACCTGAAAGCACAACTTTGACAAATTTGCTGGCAAGTTGCGCAGCATAGTAATTAGGATAACTCTGTCCCACGCGAGGCTCTTCAATATGCCAGACAACTTTCGACAAACAACGTTCCATGTCTCCAGCCTTTAGAACCATTTCATAATGTTCGGTTTTGAAGCGAGCGGACATCGCTTCAGCTTTCACACGTTCATCAAAACCCAATTCGATCCCGGAAGCAGAACTCAGATCAAAACCGCATGTAAACGATTTAATATACGGATTGGATCGTGCAGCCACCGCAGTGATCGATCCGGAATCCAAGCCACCGCTGAGATAGGTTCCCAATTCCACGTCAGAAACCAATTGCCGATTGACCGCCTGTTCAAACAGCCGATCTAACTCTTCACGATACTCTTGAGTCTCAGCAGGGTTTTCGGGCTCACGAAAGTTGAAATCCCAATACTGAGTTGACTGGAGAGATGGATATTCATTCTTTAATTTCAATTCAGCATACCGACCAGCAGGCAGAAGCTTAATTTCATTTAACAATGTTCGGTCAGTAAAAATATTTTGGAATGTAAAGTATTCTAGAAGCGCCGCCTTATCCAACGTTGATTGAAAATCTGGAAAGGCTAAGATCGCTTTTTGCTCTGAACCAAAAAGCAAGGTTTGTCCCCGATACCCATAATATAATGGCTTAATTCCGTAACGATCTCTTGCAAGCACAAGTGAATTTTCTTTTCGATCCCATAAGGCCAGTGCAAACATTCCATTTAATCGATCCAAGGCCTTTATCCCCCAAGCCGCAAACGCGTACAACACCACTTCACTATCCGTTCGTGAACGAAACCAGTAACCAAGCACCTCGAGTTCACTTCGCAATTCACGAAAATTATATACTTCGCCGTTGTAAGTAAGGACATACCGGTGATCGGCAGAGATCATGGGTTGGTGTCCGGCAGGAGATGGGTCAATAATCGCTAACCGCCGGTGGCCTAATCCCACATTTCCCTCAATCCAATGCCCCTCACCATCTGGACCTCGATGTGCAATCGAGTCAGTCATCTTCTTTAAGATTACTGGTGAAAGTGGCCTTCCGTTGAGGTGGATACATCCAGCAATCCCACACATAATTAGACGCGATCCTTTTTTCCAATGATGGTAATCCCAGCCTCTTGAACTTGCTCTCGTTCAATAGTAAAACCTGCTCTTGCACACCATGTACGCACCTCATCAATTGTATGACGATGGGCATTACGCGGGGCGTACCAATCAAAATTGATGTGGTTCATCTCATCAAGCATCATGTCTGGTCGATAATAGGCTTTACACACGTGCCAATAGAAAAATCGTTGAAGGTCAATCTTCCCAGCAGGTATATTCAGGAGATCGATTGGTTCTGGAACATCAATTTCAATATTCAGTTCCCCTAATAATTGACCAAGCTTTGTCAGCGGTACCATGGCCTCCCATGCCTGCTCAGACGTCATACCTTGTAGCTGAGCTCTAATATGATCATCCGTAAATTCACGAACCGGTCCTTTTTTTTGGTAAACATAGAATAAAAATCGTCCTCCGGGCTTCAGCAGATTCGCTAATGAGAAAAACGCGTGCTCTGTCGAATCGGTATGATGCAACACGCCTTCAGAAAAAATAATGTCAAACGAACAAGGAGCAAAAGGCAACTGAGTCAAATCGGACTGAACGAAACCAGCTGAAAGACCTCGCTCAGCGAATCGAACCGAAGCAACATCGACAGCCGTTGAAATATCAACGCCGAGATACCGTGCACTGCCCAGCACCTCGTTAAATAATTCAAGTGCCGACATCGCCGCCCCACATCCAGCATCCAAGATCAACGGACTTTCACCATACTCCCTTAGCCAATCAGCATGAGCAACATTACCATACCGTTCGATTAGCCATGCTCGCATATTGGCAAGAACCACATTACCTTCGAAGGAATTACGCTGATGCCATTTAAAGCCAAACGTCTTCTTCGTTTGCTCTTGTGATTCAGACATAATAGACTTTGAGCGCAAGATGCCATGAATCATCATCATTTCGATGCCACGAATAACAACGACTTCCCCTTCACAAGGAAGAGATGGTATGTCTAGTAAGTCGGTCAACCAGGATGGCTGTTTGACAACGTCAACATCTCGACGAGACGGCTGATGAGGCTGATCTTGCTGCATGAATACTAAAAACGTAAAAACTTAGGGGCTAGAGACGATGAAGCGCATCCACGACATATGTGAAATCTTCTTTGCTCATCCGATTGTGGAGAGGAATCGCCATACTGTTCTGAGCACAGTCATACGCGCCAGGAAAATCTTGAGGGTGAAGATTATAGTTGTTCTGGTAATATCCCAACATGTGAACTGCATGCGTACCCGGACGAGTGGCAATCCCTTGTTGCTGCAAGACTTCCATGATCGTATTTCGAGGCCGAGGCGCTGTGTCGGGATTGACATAGGTGACAAACGCTTGCCAAGCATGCCGACCGTCTAATGGCTCATCCGGAAGCCGAAGCCAGGAAATATCGAGCAAGGCGTTTCGATAGGCCTCAGCCATCTGAGCGCGCTCATCAATAAACTTGTTTAATTTTCCAAGCTGCACAAGACCAACTGCCCCCTGAAGATCCGTCATGCGATAATTAAATCCAAGAACATCAAAATCCGGAAGTAGGTACGGACGAGAGCCGTGATGTCGTTCTTCTTCGGAAATAGACGCACCATGATTGCGCATTTGATTTATTCGTTCAGCCAACATATCGTTATTCGTTGTGATCATACCTCCCTCACCAGTTGTAATCGACTTGCGAGGATGAAAGGAAAAGACCCCCACATCACCTAATCCCCCTGCAGAACAATCGTGGGATGCCGCACCCGCCGCACAGGCCGCATCTTCCACAATGGAGATATCGGCTCGCAAGACTGCTCGCAACGCCTTGACATCCGCACAGAGGCCAAAAAGATGGACCGGAATGATTGCCTTAGTGCGAGAAGTGATACGTCGTTCAACATCTTGAATGTCAAGATTGAAAGTTACTCGGTCAACATCAGTAAAAACCGGCGTTCCTCCACAATAGATAACAGCATTTGCCGTCGCAACCCAGGTAAATGCTGGCACAATCACTTCATCGCCAGCCTTGATTCCAAGGGCCGCGAGTGAGAGGTGAAGCCCTGTCGTTGCAGATGTGACAGCCAACGCATGTTTGACATTGTGATGGTGAGCAAAGGCCTTTTCAAAAGCCGCAACTTTAGGTCCTTGCGTCAACCACCCGCTTTCAATTGGCTCCTGGAGTGCCTGCCATTCTTCTTTACCTAAACTTGGAGTGGCAATCTGAATCTTCCTCCGTTCACGCATTCTGTGCTCCAATCAAGAGCCGCCGTCGAGTGACTTCTTCCATATGCTTTTTCCTCCAATCTATGAGACCTCGAAGGCCTTGCTCCAGACCGACTTCCGATGAAAAACCAATTTCGGCTTTGGCCCGCGTTGGTGAACCAATCCGGTTTCGGACTAACGTTGCTTGGCTTCGTGGAGCATAGTTAATAGACAGCTTACAATCAGTGAGCTTCACAATGAGCTCTGCCAGTTCTTTCAAAGACGTCCGCTTTCCTGTCCCAACATTGTAAAAACGATCAATCACCTCAGACTTCATGGCGCAGAGGTTCGCCCGAGCACAATCCTCTACGGCAATAAAATCAAATGCCTCGGTACCGTCACCTAAGATTGTTGGACCTTGCCCTTTGTCGATGGCATCAAGCATTTTCATAATAACGGCAATATAGGCACCTCGGTAATCCTGACGAGGACCATACACATTCATATAGCGAAGACCTACGGTGTGTAACCCATAGCGATAATGGAACGATCGAACCATGGCCTCTCCTGCAATTTTTGTCGCGCCATAAAAGTTCTTGTTATTGAACGGGTGATCTTCCGTCATGGGTTCTTCTACCGCATCACCATACACGGAAGCCGATGAAGAGTAAACGAGCCTCTTGATGTTATTATGCACACATGCTTCGAGAACATTGAATGTGCCTTTAACATTCACATCAAATGCCGCACGAGGATACTCATGACATTGTAAAAGCCACAAAGCAGCCAAGTGGAACACTCCATCCATACCTTTTATTGCTGAATGAAGAATATCGGTCTGGCAGATATCACCCCCAGCTTCATAAATTTTGGCTCGAGGGTCTTTTGATATTTCACTTAAATTGTCTAGACTACCTCGAACAAAGTTGTCATAGATCACAACTTCCGCGACATCCTCCTTCAGTAGTTGATCAATGACATGGGATCCTATGAATCCTGCACCACCTATGACCAAAACTTTCATTCCCTTTAAATCCACAGTACTCTCCTTCGTTTTCAATCTTGAGGACAAGGACTAATCGAGAGAAACATATGTAGAATAACGGCGGCAGCATTGCCTATACGGTTTTCATTGAATTTCATTCGAAATCAGTCATAAATTACAGAGTGGAATTAGTCTAACAGGGTTTTGCATCGTCAAAGATTGACGTTAAAGCGGCATAACATCCATAGCATTAACGTCGACAGCAAGAGCTTGTTGAATCAAACGAACACCAACAGCCAAACGATGTCCTTCACTTTTCTGCAACAATATCCCTCGCACACCTTTTAATACCCCATCCACCACCTCAACATTCATACCTTCTTTCAGATAAGGATGAGGATCATATTGAAGGAAGCTTGTCATCACTACTTTCAGCGAAGAAATCTCTTCATTGGGAATAACTTCAGGCCGATGGCCACATCCAACGATATTCACAACTCCGATAATGTTCAAAACCTGCAACTTTTCATCTAATGAGAACCGGACAAAACAATATCCGGGAAAGAGTGGATGCTCAATTTCTTTTTTCCGATCTTTCCATCGGCTCATCCGCTTGACTGTGGGGAGGAGGGCCTCTACTCCCTTGCGCACTAATCTTTCCCGAACCATTTTCTCATGTCGAGACTTTGTCCGAAGAGCATACCAACATATGGATTTCTCATTTTGTGCATGTTCTTCAAACACAGCTTCGCCCTCTCACTTACACTCGAAGTTTCCCTCACTGAATCTCTGCGGATTGTCTAATAGTCATTCATCTGACTATTAGCAATCATTCCGGTATCTAGACAACCGAAAACACGTGTTCTGCTGGTATCCGTAAGGCAAGAAGTTTTTTTCTACCTGCTTCGATATGAGCAAGATCGCTAATCAGAATGGCATCAAACGTCCAATCTTGTAGCGACTTCAGACTGACGCAAGGAAAAGAGAGAAAACTGTCACCAGGCTCGTCTGAGACAAACCCCACCAAGATTAGGTCACTTTCCTGAAGCGCAAGATAAGCAAATTCTGCAAGTTCTCCAACTCCATAAATAACAATTCGTTTTTTACCTAGCTGACTCAGATACGCCAACGTCTGATTCAGTCTTTGCCGAACATCACGGTAATAGGTCAAAGAGTATTGGAGATATTCATAGGTCAATCGTGATTTTTCTTTAATACCGCGAGGGGTAAGAAGATAGCGAATGCGATTCCTTGGAATCGTGGTAACTTTAATATGTCCTTTTCGTACTAATCTCTTCAGGTAGAGATTCGTTAATCCTAAGGCCATACCGAGCTTGAGAGAGAGTGAGCGCTGCGTGAGGATAGGATTTTGCTCAATCTCTTGAAGAACAATAAGGGCACGTTGTCCATCTTTATCCATTCGAAACTCCTAACAAAAGACCTCATGCTTCTGTCCGTTCAAATATTGAACGCTACTTGTTCACAAATTGAACATAAATCCGAGCATGTGTCAAGATTATTTCCTTGAAGATCTTTTGAGTGCTAGTCATGACAAGATGGTTTGTCAGGCCGATACCACAGAGGCAGAGGCAAGCTTCCTACTTCGGGAGAGTATATGCGTCGAAATACCAGTTTCCCGGCAATCCTGTAATATTTTTGCCAGCATACCTTTATTGGCTGAAGGAATGGCCACAAGAATTTCTTCAACTCGATACTTCTGCACGACACTCAAGAGTTCCATGCGTGTACCCATGACCGGAATACCATGAATTTCCCGCCCCAGTTTACTTCGGTCATCATCAATAAATCCTATGGGCATATAGTTGATCGTTGGATTGTTGCGAATTTCTCGTAAGGCAATCTCTCCAGCATCTCCCGCCCCCATAATGAGTAGGCGTTTGCCTTCAGGCTTTACCCAGGACCCAAGGTACTCTTTAATCAAACGAATGAGAACACGAACACCTCCAACCATAAGCAACAACAACATCCAATCGATAAAAAATACTGACCGGGCATGTCCTTCCAACCGAAACACCATCGCGATCGCCACAATAGAGAGCACTGAACTGACGGTAACGGCCTTCAGAATGTTAATAAGATCCTGCATGCCTACATAACGCCAGATTCCTCGATACAATCCAAAATAAAAAAACACAAAAAGCTTCAAGGGGATAAGGAATGGAAGCGATTCCGTAATTGCGTTGACGTAGTAGGCAGGTAATCCTTCAAATCGAACAAAATACGCCAACGTAAATGACACACCGATGAGGACGCAATCCACCACCACTTCACCGATTTGCCTTTTATGAGAAAATACCATGTTCAGTGCAAAACCATTGCGACCAAAGCTCAAGGGTTTTTTTAATTCTTGTTCCTCATATGACACGATTCCGCTTAAAAAAAGCCCAAAATACCAAAAAATAATCACTAAGAGGATCGCGAGCATTGCAGGATAGAAGAGGTTGAATTTTACACCAGTCAACGCAATGGCCCCACACATGAGGCTCATTGCGTAGAAAAATAAGACGGTTGTACGCTCTGGAAGACCAAAAGCGACCATTCGATGTGAGGTATGGTCACGTCCACCTTGAGAAATGGCTTGTCCATTAAAAAACCGCACTAATGCGACAAACGAGGTGTCAAATATCGGCACGGCTAACACCAAGACCGGCACGAGCAAACTCAAAAAGATATTCGTGGCCTGTTCCCACCCTCCCATTAAAGACAGCGTGGCTAAGGAAAACCCCAGAAAAAGACTGCCAGAATCGCCCATGAAAATTTTGGCAGGATAAAAATTAAAAAAGAGAAATCCTAATGTGGCTCCAGCCAGGCCAAACCCAATGACACTCATCAACGTTGTGCCAGTAAACACCCCCGCCACGGCGAGACAGAGTGCGGCAATACAACCCGTCCCAACCGACAAGCCATCCATATTATCGAGAAGGTTCAACGCATTAGTAATACCCACAATCCAAAATATTGTTAAAAATAGCCCAACATATGGAAACGTAGGAACATCAATGAGAATACCATTGGCCACAATAATACAGGCGGCAATAATCTGGACAATCAGCTTGGTATAGGGCTTCAAATGATGAAAGTCATCAATCAGACCTAAGATAAAAATAAGAGTGGCGGCAAAGAGAAGTACCCAAAGCTTTGAATGAGAAGTCCCTAGAAATATAAGCGGAACGGTAAACGCCAGATAAATCGCAACGCCGCCATGAAGTGCCGTTGGTAATTGATGCCATCGATCAGCTTTTGGTGCGGCCACCCACTCCTGCTTTAATGATATCCTTTTCACAACTGGAGTCAGTAAACATGCCAACAGCAACGATACGGAGAAGATTGCTAATTCAATCATTGTCAGAAGCTCAATTCCTTTTGCTTGGCATACTGAATGACTTCTTCGATAATTCCGGTTAAATCACGCGTTGGTTTATATCCAATTAGTTTTTGAATTTTGCGTAAAGACGGCACGCGGCGCTCCATATCTTCAAACCCAGACTCGTAAGCTTGATCATACGGCATCAAGATAATGTCAGATTGCGAATCTGTCATCACCTTGACGCGCTGAGCCAGATCGTGAATACTCACTTCCTGAGTACTCCCGATATTATAGATCCCTCCCACGGCTTCAGAATGCTGACTTAACTGAACAAGGGCATCAACCACATCTCCCACCCATGTAAAACACCGACTTTGTTGACCCGTCCCAAAAACCGTTAACGGTTGACCGTCAAGCGCCTGCTGAACAAATCGAGGAATTACCATGCCATACTGCCCAGTTTGCCGTGGCCCAACGGTATTGAATAACCTCACAACGATAGTCGGACATTGTTTTTCTTTCCAGTACGCCAATGCCAAAAACTCATCCAAGGCTTTCGAACAGGCATAACTCCATCGTCCCTTTGTGGTTGCTCCCATCACGAGATCTCCATCCTCACAAAACGGAATGGCATTTGATTTGCCATAGACTTCGCTCGTCGAAGCGATTACAACTGTTTTCTTCTTTTTGCTGGCAAGATCAAGGACAATTTCCGTGCCTTTGACATTCGTTTCTATGGTCCGGACAGGACTTTCAACAATGAGCCGAACTCCAACTGCAGCCGCTAAATGAAAGATGCAATCGGTACGATCTATCAGCTCAGCCATTAAGAACCGATTCATCACGGTATCAAAAAAATAATGAAAACGAGGATTGGCTTGTAAGTGTTCAATGTTTTCCACACTTCCAGTCGAGAGATCATCGATGATATACACCTCGACACCACGCTCCAAGAAGACTTCTGCCAAGTGAGACCCGATGAATCCCGCACCACCCGTAATCAACACGCGCATAGACAATACCTCACAAATCGTTCACGCATTGGCATACACTAGCAAAGCAGTTCTTATGCTACACAAGTCCAAACTGAATGCCCTTTTCTGCGAGCAGGTCCTGATACAACCCTCGTATATCCCCAATCAATCGTTGTTCATCAAACAGCTTCACGGAGAATTCTCGACCAACACGCCCCATGGCCTCTGCCTCCTCTAGATGAGAGGCAAGATAAAGCAACGCACCAGCCATACCCGTTGCGTCTCGAGACTCCACCAAAATACCATTCTGATAGATAGTAAAAACTCCGCCATTATCAGCCATGAGCAAAGATCCGTCGCCAACCATCAGATCAATGACTCCACCAACCCTCGTTGCAATGAAAGGTTTACCGGATGCCATGGCCTCAATCAACGCAACCGGCGTTCCTTCGTTTAACGATGTCAGGACGACGACATTTACTGCGGCATACACCTGTTCAACGTGATGTTGCCAACCACAAAACAGAAAACGTTCGGAGAGTTCATTTGCCTGAACTGTTGACTGCAAGCCTTCTAGTAATTCTCCGCCACCAGCTACGATGACAGACCAGGGCTCGAATGTTGAATCTGAAAATTCTTTGGACGTTTGTCGCCGATACCCGTCTGCTTGACAATAGGCATCAAGCAGGAGAGACGGATTTTTAATGGGTACGAGACGACCGACAAACCCAAGAACAAATGCGTTCGAGTTCATAGCTAATGCATGCCTCGCCTCGTCCATTGACTTACAAGATGTAAACGGTGCTAAATTGAAGCCCAATGGAATGATTTGAAATTTCCCTTTTGGAGCAATATGAAATTCATCAGCTAATTCTCGACGTTGGCTTTCACTCAAAACCACAATGCGATCCGTGAAATACGCTAAAATCCACTCAATAACAATAAAAAGCCTGGTCTTGAATGGGCCAAAGTACCCCCTGAACACATGACCATGAAACGTATGCACTTTAATTGGAACACCCGCACACATTGCCGCTAATCGGCCGAGAGTCCCAGCTTTGGCCGTATGCGTATGTATAATATCTGGTTGAATAGCTTTAAAGATCCTGCACAGATCAAAGAAAATGCGAACATCCTGCCATAAAGATATTTCCCGCCCTAACTGGGGTAGAACATGAACCTCACCATCTTGATCGCAATCAAGAAAGGCAAGCTTCTCTTCATCGCTACCTACGACCCCCGTAATGAGTGATGACTGAAAGTATCGTCCATTGAGTCGGTGGGTTAAAAAAATTGCTTGCTTTGCTGGCCCTCCAATATTTAACCGAGCAATGACTCGAACGACTTTAATCTTTTGCTGAGGGTGTTCAGGCAATGCGTCTCACCTTCCCTCACTGCCCATTACTAATGATGTCTTCATCATATTTACGCAACCCTCACTGACAATGCCATTCAGGGAAATACCATGAATACTTTATCGATGACTGCCTCCTCACATCATGAAAGGCATCGAACAAGGTCGCGACAACAAAATTGCTATAAATTTACGTATAGAACGCCCCATCGCGTACGATAAAACCTACAAAGGTCGAAGGTAAGAATTAAGGAATCATTCGAAAGGGTGAAGAGATAGGGCATGTGTGAGGATGGATGAAAATGAAATAATAATACGATGAGTAACAGCTAATTATGATAAATATAAATATCAAATCATATGACTAAGAGATTTTTCTGTCAATCATCATAAACTATAGGCTATTTCTTATTGATGTTCGCTCAGCTCTGGTCGCTTCATGGCAGCGGCAATTCCCATACCATGAAGACTGAGCGTTACCCAGAACAACCCAATAAAAAGCCAAAATACATAGACAACCGAACCAATAAACATATCGTCGAATAAATTTCTTACAAGCAACCCAACGGTCCCAAGCAAAATCGTCAGAGAGAGTCTCCCGACAAACAGATGTGAGAACGTCTTAAACCCTCGATACGACCATCGTAAAATCACCCAGAAAATCCATCCAAATAACACGAGACCTGGCAGGCCAAGTTGAACAACCCTCGCAATAACCATATTATGAATATGCGTATGGAATCCTGGCCCTAAATTAGGGTAAGCCGTGTTAAAACTATGCTTCCCATATCCAATCCCCGTGAGACCAAGAATAGGTTGATCTACGATACGATCAATCGCAAACCACCAGGTATTTAATCGTAATTGCAGCGTCGTCGGATTGGCCACATGCAAATCCGTCAAAAAAGACAGCTTGGCAATACCGAAGGGCAGAAGGACAAGAACAAGAGTGGCCATAAGGATGAGCACACGGACTCGCCAATAACGATTGAGGGTGAGAACGCCAAGCACAAGACACTCAATGCCAATCGCCAACCACGTGGCTCTCGTGTGGACCAGAAGCACAGCTCCCAACATGACCGTACAGATGGCGATATACGCAACGCGCAGCTTTCCAACAGGCCCGGTCCACACACCAAGAAAGACAATCGGGAAACCGAGGACTAAATAGGTTCCCAGCCATTGACTACTCCCCGTCAAATCGCCCGCCCGACTTCCCCAAACCAACGAAAAGTCTAAGAGCTCTCCCCCAATCCAGAAGTAATATGTCACCTCAATCAGGCTCAAAACACCTAACCCAAGAGAGCTCGCAAAAAGCACTGAACGAACCTGGTTTTCGGTTGTGATGGATTGAACAACGAACCAAAAAATCAGAAATCGAGGTAAGGTTTTTCGCCATTCATTGAAACTATACTCGGGATCAACGGCAAAAAACCCTGTAACAAAAATCCATGTAAGAAAAAGAAGAAGTGGCCAATCTAAAAAAGTTGAACGCCAATGAAAGTTTCGAGTATAGAGTTTCTCGGCAATCCAGATAACGACTAAAGCAACAAACACATACTCAGCTACATGATTTAGGCGCACAAAGAATAAGGCAAACCCTAGGAACATGAGACCGTACAGATACACTGACTGCATTGAGGGAAAAGCCATCATTCGAAAGAAACGGTTCAACAGGAAGATTACGTTGGAAGCAATATTAGAAAACGACAGAGGATGGTGCGTGTTTATAATCCCTTGGCGACAAGATCGTGAAGATGAATCATACCGACCACTCGGTCCTGTCGATTCAGCACCGGGAGGACTGAGATCGGCCGTTCTCGCCGCTCCATAAACTCTAATGCCGTAATGGCCATATCATCTTCATAGATCGAAGATGGCTTTTCATTCATAATCTCTTGAATGGTCATGGCAAAAAGATCACCACCACCTTCCAGTGCTCGACGAATATCAAAATCTGTCACAAATCCAAGCAATCGATTCTGATCATCAACGACTGAAACTGCCCCGGCATGTTTGCTCGTGATTTCACAGAGCATTGACCTCACATCACTGGAAATCAAAATCACGGAGTTAGCGGCACCAGACCGCATCATGTCCCCCACCGTCAATAAGAGCCGTTTTCCCAATTGTCCACCAGGATGATACAGCGCAAAATCATTCGGTTGGAAATTTCGTAATTTCATGAGAGTCATCGCAATAGCATCACCAAGCACCAATGCCGCAGTCGTACTAGAAGTGGGCGCCATGTTCAGCGGACAGGCTTCCTCTTTAATGGGTGTGATAAGTACAAGGTCAGAAATACGAGCCATGGTCGAATCGGTTTTCGCGGTAATGGAAATAATTCGCGCGCCCAATCGCCGGACAAAAGGTAGGATGGTCACCAACTCCTCGCTTTCTCCAGATTTTCCAACCGCCACCACCACATCATCTTTAGTCACAATGCCAATATCTCCATGCATGCCTTCAGCAGCGTGGAGGAAAATGGCCGGCGTGCCGGTTGAGACTAACGTGGCCGCAATTTTCTGGGCAATGAGACCAGACTTCCCAACACCCGTGAGAATCACTCGACCTGAGCAATTAGCAAGGAGCCGGACAGCTTCCTCAAACAACGGTCCAATAGTCTCAGACAATTGAGCAATTGTTTGTCCTTCAAGATCAATGACC
>BQIX01000005.1 GCA_021604145.1 Nitrospirales bacterium | reverse complement strand
GGCCATGGCCTCAAGGTGGAGTGGACTCGCGATCGGCTTTGGCGTTGCCGCCGGTGCGTTTTACATTCCGGACATCATCCCGGTGATCACCACGGGCACCATGTAACTTCAACCCGGGGGCGAGCGTGTCTTGCCCCCGGCCCTTTATGAACGAGGAACGTTTTTGTATGCGCACACAGATTCCACGATATCTTGATTCTCTCCCGCAAGTGCTGTGGTGGGAATTAGACGAACTGATTTTGTTCATCGTATGTCTGATGGTAGGGATTTTCACCAGACATCTTTGGGAATTTACCCTGATTGGCTGTGTCTCAGTTTGGGCGATGGGAAAAGTCAAAGGAGGACAGAGTGAAGGATTTATCTTACATATGTTTTGGTGGTATGGCGTCCCTGGATTCTTGTTGGAGAATGGCCCTAGTTCAGAAATTGGGGAATTCTTGGAATAGGAAGATTTAGATGGAAGCAAAACTCTATCGATCATCGATGAGTGAGAGTCGTGGGGCCAATCGGTGGCTCTTGGCTTTGTGCGTGCTTCTCGGATTGGCATTGGTGGCGAACGGCCTGTTTCGGCGCTCTACGATTCTGCATGTCACGCCCGTCGAAATCGAAAATACGTATTGGGCATCGGCTTTTGATGGCTCCGAGGAGTACAAGCGGAAAATGGCGCTGACGTTGCTGCCGTGCGTGACGAACGTCACCCCGAAATCCGTGAAGTACATGCACGATATGTTCTTAAATTATGTGGCACCTGATTCCTATGGGATCGTGAGCGACGGCTTGGCTATCGATCGCAATTATGTCATCAAGAGCAATCTCAATCGAATGTTTTTTCCAGATGAAGCGTCTGTTAACGGATCGACTGTCATCGTCAAAGGCCATGAAAAACGGTTTATTGGTCACCAAAAGGTCGCGGAGGAACGACGAGCCTATGAACTCAAACTACACATACAAAATTGGAAAGTGCACATTGTTGGGCTGCGGGCTGGTGGTGTGGGGTCTGATGGCACTCCCCAGTTTGATGTGGGCACAGACCAGCCCACAACAAGTTGAGGTCATCGACGATCGCACGATCACCGTCGACGTCTCGCGATCTGGTCTGACCGTCTTTCAACTGCCAGAGATCGTCCAGAAAGCGGTCTCGTCTTCTCGCGATGTCGATGTGAAGTTTGAAGGGAAATACGTCATGGTCACCATGGGACAGAAGCACGCCGACTTGGTGGCGTTGACCAAGTCCGGACAAGCGTATGTGTTTGTGCTGAAGCCGACGGACCAAGCTGCGGCCATGATCGCGGTCGTTGATCAGCGACAGCATGCGCGTCCCAAAATTCACAAACCAGATCCGATTGTGCGCGAAGCGTCAGGATATGTCGAACTGCTCACGACGCTCATCCAACGTGCGGCCAAAGGGACGTTGCCGGCGCAATATGAACAACAGTCGATCCAAGGCCAACGACACTATCCATGGCTCGCGCTTTCGATTGAAGATGCGCAGGTGTTTCGAGGAGAGCAGTATCAGATCGTCGTGTATGCCTTAAAAAACAACACTGAGCACCGCCAAACCATGCAGGAGCGTGAGTGGAACACGGGTGCCCAGCTCGCCATCGCGATTGAAAAAGAGACGATTGACCCCAGTGAACGGACGACCGTGTATCTCGTCGAGGCTGCAGAACCTAAAAAAGAAGATGAGTCCGAGTCATGAGCAATGAAACCGGTAGTCCGATTCTTGGCAGTGGTTCTGGTGGAGGAAATGTCCCACAGATGGGGATTCCACGCTGGTTGATTTTTCTTGGTGTGGTGGTGGCGTTAGTGGCCGTCTCGTTTTTCGTGCAGTCGTTTCGTGGACGGGCGAACGTCAATCCCAATGAAGTCAAAGGTGCCGCAACCCTTGCCACCGATGCGGATCAGGAAGCGTGGATGGCGACGGCGACCGGTCAGTTGCATCAAATGGAACAAAAAAGTACGACATTGCAATCATCGGTCTCCGGTCTCAAAGAACAACTCGATAAGCTGCAGAAACGACTCGATCATGTTGGGTTAAAAGAGGTAACACAAAAGGAACGACTGAAGCTTCCACCTCCGCCCAACGCTCTACCACCGGTCAATCTTCAAGGGGCGAAGAAGAAAAAACCTATCACGAGGAACACGATTCTTGCGCAAAGTTCCTCCCAAAAGCCTGGCCCTCCGGTCCCGCTCCCTCCGGTGAAAAAGTCTATCGCGACTCAAGTTGCCAAAGATCTGACGGGACCGATCCATCCAATTCGACTCTTTGTCCCGGAACACGTCGAGGAGCCAGAACCGGAACTGGTGACGTATCGCATTCCGACGGGAATGATTATTCCGATGCGGTTGTTGTCTGGTCTGGATGCGCCCACCGGTGGTGGGGTCGATGATCCGCATCCGGTGTTGATGGAGGTCGTGGACCTCTCGAAACTCCCGAATGCGTTTCAGATGAACATGCGAGCGTGCTTTCTACTCGGTGAGGGCAAAGGCGATCTCTCGACGGAACGCGCCTTTATTCGTGTGCTCACGCTGAGTTGTATTGATGAAGCGGAGGAAACGACGGATATCGCGCTGAAAGGCACGGTGACGGGCGAAGACGGAAAAGCGGGCATGCGTGGGCGTGTGGTCTTGCGAGATGGAGCCATTCTTGCTAGGGCGCTCGCTGCGGGATTCATCGATGGCATTGGTCGCGCCTTTCAGCCATTTCGGCAGGGGTTCTTTATCGCACGTGACCCTAATGAATCCTTTAATGTTCCCAACCCGGGGCAAGTGGGTGTGGCCGGTGTGGCGGGTGGACTCAGTCAAGCGGCATCTGTCCTGGCGACGCGCTATGTGGAAATGGCGAACCAGATTTTTCCCGTCATTGAAATTGATGCGGATCGCCATGCCGATATTTTGATCACGGAAGGAAAAGATATTCAGAAACCGGTTCTCTAATGAGGAATGCCATGCACCAAACGCAATCGTTTGTGAACGTGACGCGATGGATGATCGTACTGTTGATCATTTCACCCCTCAGTGTCGCGTGGGCCGAATCGCCAGCGCTTGATCGGAAGGACTACCTTCAAGCGGCGTTGAGGCACGCGCTTCCCGGGTTACAGATCACACACATGAGTGAACACGAAGTGGTCCCAGGGTGGATGCAACTCGATGTTAAAACGCAGAAGGGCCAGAAAGTCGTGTATGCCGATCTCACGGGAAGGTATGTATTGGTCGGGAGTATTTTTGATCTGAACACTGGACAGAACTTGACACGTGAGCGGTTGGTAAAACAACGAGAAAAACTTTTTGATGCGTTTGAGGGATCGATGGCCATCATGGTGCAACGCGATGCCTCTGATACCGAACCACCATCTGCGCCACGTCCGCTGTTGTATTTCACGGACCCAGATTGTCCCTATTGTCAACAATTTCAACCTGAGTTCCAGAAACTCATTGATGCTGGCTATCCAGTCGCCGTGCTGTTGTTTCCGAGTGCGCGACTGCATCCTGATGCACCGAGAAAAGCTGCGAGCATTTGGTGTGCAGGGGATCAACTCGCGGCCCTTGAGTCGGCCTTCCGTCGAGACGAGGTGGCCGATCCGGATGCCTCTTGTCCAGCTCCACCTCTTAAAGAGGTTCGTGAGCTCGCACAAGCGTTCGGGATCACGGGGACGCCGTCTTTAGTGTTACCGGGTGGAGAAGTGATCCGAGGGTTTCAGCGAGCAGAAGGTATTCTGACATGGTTGGAACGAACGAACAGACCAGAGCATCCACCACGCTCGTTGCCGGTCAGTGATGAAGGGAGGAACACGCCTTGAGAGATACATGGCAGAAAACAGGACGATTGAGTCAATACCTTATGGTGCTGGGTGTGGGATTGGCACTGTCAGGATGCCTGTCGTATTCGTCAGATTTCGGATGTAAGGGGTACCCGGATGGGGTCAACTGTCAATCCGTCTCGAGTGTCTATGACATGGATCATGAGGGCGCAACGACCGCCCCCCGCGGAGGCAATGGTGGGCCATCCGGGGCTCGCGGTCAGCTTCATCTCTCAAGCGAAGGCCCAACCCTCGGCCGGCCTGTGGTGACACCACCTGAAGTGCTACGCGTCTGGATCACCCCCTGGCGTGATGGTGACAATCGTTTGCATGAAGGATCCTATGTGTATGTCTTGGTCAAGGAAGCGGACTTTGCGTATGGGGTGCCCATACTCTCCGAAGGTCGAAAAAACAAGGCGCGGGTGATTACCCCGTTGCGAGGTATCACTGAAGAATCGGGGCAACCGCGGGAAGAGCTATCACCACCACCTTCTTCTCGACAAGACACACCGTCCTTTTCTTCTCCCATTCCAAACGGTACCTCCTCGCTCCTTCCGGATCTCCAGAAAAAGGCATTTGAGCAGGGTGGTCTGAATAACATGGATAAAGCTGCCATCTTTGATCACGTCCTCAAACAGCAAGGGCGATGAGTTCTACTCTGTGAAAGGAAGTAACGTATGCCGATTCCGGTGTTTAAAGCAAAGAGTGTGATTCAGCGGTACCCGCTCTCTGAGTGGCTTCCGTATCGGGCGTATGATCGTGAACACGAGTTTTTTCTGTTAAGTGATGGTCGGGTGGGCTGTTTGTGGGTGAGTGCCCCTGTCCTTGGTTTATCAGAAGATATGGTGCAGAAGCTGGTTAATCTCACGGAGCTGTCCCTGCCACCACAGACCACGCTGCAAGTGTCCTTTCACGCTAACGATATTATCGAGCCGATCCTAGATCAGTATGTCAATCTGCGGCGTCAAAACGGCAAGGATTCTCCGTTTTATGCGCTCGCTCAACGGACGCGAGACTTTTATCTGCAAGCGAGAGAAACCTATCTGGTCGAAGATTCGCATGTACGTCCGCGGAATTGTCATGTGTATATCGCCGTGACGATGCCGCTCGCAGAGGAACATGCTGGCGGAATCACACTAGAGGAAATTCTGGAAAAGATGATTGGGATCGAACGGTCTCTGGAGTCCGTTGGGTTGGGAGTCAAACGCGTGGATGCGGATGGGCTCCTTCGACTCTTGCATTTGGTGTTGAATCCAGGCCACACCTGGAATGATCGCCCGGTGAAGTATGATCCTTCATCGTACATTAATGAACAAGCCGTGCGATTGGATACGGTGTGCCAGCCGGAAAAGAACCATATTCTCTTAGACGACTGGGTGGTGAAGTCTCTTTCGGTGCAACAGTTTCCTGAAGCCTGGTCAGGCAGTCGGAATCATGAACTCATTGGGAGTCTCACCAAGATCATGGATCAAGTCACCTGCCCCTTCTGGATTACATTGAATCTCGTCTTTCTGGATCCAGTGAAAACGCACAATCGGTTGATGCAAAAGCATGTGATGCTGACGCGTCAAGCGTCAAATCGGCTGATGGGCTTGATCCCGATGCTGGCCAAGAAAAAAAACAATTTTGACTTGATGGCCGATCTGCTTTCGAATGGCCGACAGCCCATCGGTGTGTATTATCACCTCTTGCTCTATGCCCCATCCTTAGAGGAGTGCGAGCGACATAGCCATCATGTGCAATCGTTGTATCGGACGTTTGAATGGCTGTTGCAGGAAGATCATTTTGTCGGACTCCATCTCTTATTGCATTCGATGCCCATGGCCTTACCAGCCGAGCCTAAGTATCTGCGGGAAAAATTGCGACGACTCAAGACGACGCATACGGAGGCCGCGGGACATTTGGTTCCTGTCGTCGGAGATTGGAAAGGATGGGGGCAACCCGTGGTCCTCTTTACATCCAGGACTGGGCAAGTGATGACGCTGGATCTCTTCGCGAATCCCAGTGGCAATTTTTCCATGGCGGTCGTGGGAAAGCCTGGAGCCGGTAAATCGTTTTTCTTGAACACGGTCCTCACGAGTTATCTCGGCATTGGGGCTCGGGCGTGGGTCATTGATGCGGGGCGGAGTTATGAGAAACTCTGCGAGCATCTGGGGGGTCAGTACATTGATTTTAAGAAAGAGCACAAGAACCTTGGGCTTAATCCCTTTCAAGCGATTTCTGCAGATCCAGATATGGAAGAAAAGGGGTTGCTCGAAGGGGTCTTCATGCAAATGATCGCGCCACAAGGGGGGCTCTCGGATTTGCAGCGTTCGTGGTTACAAGAGGCGCTCGATCGGGTTTTGAATGAAGAGGGTTCTGACGGTACGCCGACATCAGTGGCGAAGATCTTACTCGCCTCTGACGATACCCGTGAGAAAGATTTGGGCAAGATGTTGTATCCGTTTACCAAAGACGGCGTCTATGGCGAGATGTGCAATGGTAAGCATACCGTCAAGTTTGACAATCCTTTTGTGGTGATGGAATTGGATGGCTTCGACAATGCGCTTCCGCTGCGATCCGTCATCCTGACGCAATTGATTTTGAAAATCCAATCTGCCGCGTTCTCCGAAGAAGAAGTGAATCGGCGCAAGATTCTCGCGATGGATGAAAGTTGGGATCTGCTCGGTCAAGGAGGCAATGTCGCGGACTTTTATTACAAGAGTGTGCGGCGGTTGCGAAAACGCTCTGGAGCGGTCATCACCGTGACGCAGGGCTTAAACGATTACTACGACTACATGGGCACGACGGGGCCCGCGATTTTAGAAAACTCGGATTTTCTGATGTTGTTGGAACAAAAACCGGAAAGCCTGGCTAGTCTACGGAAACACGGGCGACTGGTGCTATCAGACTATGAACATAAACTCGTTGGGTCAGTGCATCGCTCTGGCTTTGACTATTCAGAAGCCTATCTAATCACCCCGGTGGGGCGTGGCGTCGTTCGGGTTGTCGAAGATCCTGTGAAGCGGTATATGCACACCACGCATGCGGATGAGTTGGCACGGATTGCCGGGTGGAAAGCTAAAGGCTTGACGACCTTGCAAGCCTGTGAGCGATGCGTGGAGGAAGACCGTACTCAACGAATGCAACGTCAGCGAGGGACTCGTGTCGCGTAACTCTCACATCCGATGGTGGATCGGATCTTGTGTTGTGGTGAGTGTTGTGATTCTTGGACTGCAAGTAATCAATCCCTGGTTTCAAGTATTGATTCGAGATGACGAGAGTTGGCCACATCATCGCTTCTTTTTCTTGCGCAAAGGTATTGCTCCAGAACGGGGTTCTCTCGTGGCGTTTACGATGACTGACACCTATGCTGGTCGTGTGAAGCCTGAGGGAATGCCACGACCATATGCCCGTGTGGGACTGTTATGGCTCAAACGGGTGGTGGGGATGCCCGGGGATCGAATTGAGGTACAGGGGAAGGTGGTCAAGGTGAATGGTGAGGAGGTCGCCAAAGGTATGAAACGAGATCGATTAGGACAAGTTATTGATGTGGTATCCCTCGAGTCGCCGATTCCTGATGATGCCGTGTTCGTAGCATTACCCTATCCGCGATCCTTTGATAGTCGATATTTTGGGTATATCAATATGAAAGATATTATCGGGGAGGTGACACCTTTATGGTAAGACATTCGAAACGCTTTCTCGTCGGAGTGGTTGTCAGCCTTGTCTGTGGTGGGGTCGTCGTGTGGGCACAAGAGCAGCGACCTTCTCCGCGCCAATTGGCCGAGCAAATTACACGTGAAGCCGAACAGGCCGTCAAACCGCTGTTTGAACAAGAGACGCCCAAAGAAGAACGGCGTGATGGGCTCTACCTTCTGCTTTCGTTTGCTCTCCCTGAATCAACGCTACAAGAGTACTTTGGGCAAGCGCGGTCGGCCAACGCTCGTGTGGTATTTCGGGGTATCGCAGAGGCTTCCCTTCCCAAGATGGTGAAACGCGTGAAGCGCGTGATGGGTGTAAACGAGAATGATCCAGAAAAGACCGATCCTCGATGGGCGCCCGCTGTCATTCTGGATCCTGTGATCTTTCGACAAGTGAAGGCCTCTGAGATTCCGGTGCTGGTTGTACGTCAAGGGGAGCAGTACATTGCGGTGACTGGCATTGGATCGCTTGAAGATGGTTTGAACCATGTTGTCCGACACGATCGGCGTTTTGACAAGATCAGCGCATGGTATGAAAAGCAACGGACAAGTTGGCATCGCGGTGAAGCCCAGCCGGAGCCTTCTCCGCCACTACCCGAGCTAGCACACTCGGTGACGTTGTCAGCCGGAGGTCGAACTACTCAAGTCGTTGAGCCGGATCTTTTGGAGGTGATTCAAGCACGGATTAAGTCCGTGGATTGGGATCGCGTGAGTGAGAAGGCGAAACACAAGATTGAGACGCGGTTTCGCCAGGGACCGAAGATCCCGCTGCCTGTCGTAACGAAAGATCGTGTGCGGTATACCGATCCGACCGTGGCAGTTCCAGAAGATGTGATCGAACCGCAAAGCGGGTTGGTCATGGCCACAGCAGGGACGCGTATCAATCCACTGGCACATGTCCAATTGAACGAAACCTACGTCATTCTGGACGCAACCGATCCCAAGCAAGTCGAAGCAATGGACAGCACGGTTTCTGGATCCACGCGGCACAACCTGACGGTCATGGTGACCGCTGGCGATGTATTTACACTCGTGCGGCGTTGGCAACGGCCTGTGTACTGGGTCAATCCTACGATCATTGAACGTTTTGGTGTGAAAGCGGTGCCGAGCATCATCACGCAAGAGGGGCAACGTTTTCGAGTGGAAGAAGTGAAGGTCAAATGATGCGTCGCCGTGTGATATCTGTATGCCTGAAGTCTATCCTTATTCTTGTCTTGATTGGAGTAGGCACGTTCGGCATTGCCTCGTCGGCGGATGCCTTTTGTCCGAAGACCAGTGTAGTTGGAGAGATTCTCGCACGGACATGCTGGGATTGTCTGTTTCCTATCAGCCTTGCGGGTCTTCCGCTAAATACGAGGACCGAAGACTTCGTAACACCAGCAGTAGGACCAGGGCGTGCCTCAAACTTTCCCCCCTTTTTATGTGGTTGTGTCTGTTTTAATGGCATCTGTATTCCCGGGCTTCCCTTAGGTTTGTGGGAGCCCAAGAATCTCGTTGAGGTCGTCCGTACCCCGTTTTGCATTCCGTCGCTTGGAGGAATCACGTTAGGGCCGGAAGTGACCTTCTATCATCGCGGCCTTGCTACGACACAACAGGATGAGGACAGCACGCACCATAACTATGTCTTCTACCATACACACTTCTTCAATTTCCCTCTGTGGGCCCTACTAGGACTGGCGCTAGATATTGCCTGTCTAAATCCAGGTGGTACTTCTGACGAAATCGATGCGATTTATATGTCAGAAGTTGATCCTACGTGGAAGAATGATCCACTCACACTCGTGCTCTTTCCGGAAGTATTGTTGATTAATAATGTACCGGCAACGGTGGCTTGTGCTGTCGATGCGGTTGCCGCGTCAGTTGGGTTTCCGATTGATCTGATGTTCTGGTGTGCCGGTTCCTGGGGGATTAACTATCCGCCGACTGGGAATGTCTCGGGTACGCATGGAGGGCAACTCAAACCAGCCGTCTTAGTCATGTCGAGACTATTGCTGAGGCTGTCACGCGTGGGCACAGAATTTTGGACGTCCGCTGATGGTCCGCTCATCTGTGATGACTTCCCTACTTTTCAGATTGTGAAAAGTCAGTATAAGTTTCAGATGCTCTATCCGATTCCCAATGTTTCACCGCGTTGTTGCTCCCCGATCGGGAGAACCGTCTTCATGTGGGGGTTAGGACACGTCGTGCCTGCGATTGGTGATGATTTTGTCTTTCTTTTATGGAAACTCCAACGATGCTGTCTACTCTGACAATACGTTTCAGTCTCGTGTTTTGTGTGCTGGTCTGTATGGTTCCGATAAGTTGGGCCGAGTCGTGGACGCCAGCGTCATCAACAGCATCGTTCTTAGATGGACGGAAGGAAGGATGGTTCTGGTACCAAGATCCTCCTCGCAGGCCGCTGATTCGTTTGCAGCCAATGCGAGAAATTCCCTGGGATGTGAAAGTGCGAGAGTGGTTGCGGCACGTGCCGGTGTCCGAACTGGATCTTGATCATGTGCCCGCTCGCATCTTGAAAATCCTGATTGAAGAAAAACGGCTTATGTCGTTGGATGACCCGACGATTCAATCCGTTCGAGAGTATTTTCTGGTTCAGAAAGCGGCGTTTGCCCGTGCCGAGCGGTTCACCAACATGTGGCAGCTGGCACTCTATACGGAACCTGAGCTCGATTACCATACGGCTCATCCTGTGTCTGCGCTTGGTCATAGTCTGACAGCGCAAGTCGAGCGACACACCGATGATCAACTGCTTAGTCACGTGAATCAGGAAGCGGGTTTGTACTTCTTTTTTACTTCCACTTGTTCGTACTGCCAGGCGCAAGCGAAGGCGCTCAAATTATTTGCGGACACCTATGGTTGGAAGGTGTTTCCAATCACGCAAGATGGAGTGGGGTTGCCGGAATTCCCTCATCCGAAACCGGACAATGGCATGGGTAAACGTGTCGGGGTTAGACAGGTGCCCACCATTTTGCTTGCGATCCCCACCGAGCGCTTTATTGTGCCGATCGGCGCTGGGCTGATGTCCGTAGAAGATTTACGAACGCGCGTGTTAACGGTACTCAAGAATCGTACGAATGTGTCAGAGTCGAGATATCCCTCGTAGAACATGGATGATGTTAGTGAGCCTTCAATCACCACGAATTCTCAGCGTTGTTCTTCTTGTGCTGCTGGTCGCTGCTCCTACTTGTGCGTGGGCAGACTTGGATGATTCCCTCCAAGAGCTCTTCGATAGCTGGGGTTTGAGCACCACTTCTGATCCTGGGGCGTATGAAAGTCAGAGCCGTGGGTATTTGAGTGGAGGGTCCGCCACCGTGCGTTTCTACAATCAACCATTTCGCGCGTTTTCCTTGGCGCCCCCGAGATTCAGCGCAGGGTGCAGTGGCATTGACTTGTATTTGGGGAGTTTCAGCTATGGCAAATTGGATCGCTACGTTGAGCTTTTACAGCAGATTGGCACTGGCGCGGTACTTGGATTTGCGTTTCAGCTTGCAATTAAGGAGCTCTGTGAGCCCTGCGCGGATGTGCTCAATAAGTTGGAGTCCGCAGCCCGCCTGATCAATTCTGTTGGTCGGATTCAACCGTGCGAAGCGGGTAAAGCTATTGGGGCGGCGCTCGCTGGGGATGAGAACGCCCAGCATAAGGTGAGCGGTACGATTGAAAATGCCTGGCAACGGTTTAAAGAGGCAGGCGGAGAGATTGGTGACATCTGGGAAGACCGGGATTCCGCGAAGCAACAAACTCCGGACCATGCGATTGCTTCTATGGCTGATACTGATGCGGATCCCCGCGGCAATTTAGTCTGGATGGTCCTGGCCGAAGCGGGCGTGGACCCAGACACGGCTCGCATGGTGATGTCCGCACTAGGGACGATCATCGTGACATCCAATGGGACCGTCGATGTGTGGATGCCTGTGATCTCCGTTGATGATTTACTGTCGGTAGAGACCGGTATTCCGCTTCGTGTCTATGAGTGTGCGGACGGGACAGACGGGTCGCAATGTTTGGCTCTCAATCTTGTGACGGTCACCGATGTGGACGGATTCAATCGTCGGGTGTTGGACTCGATGACCACAATTTTGGAGAAACTTCATGACGGCACGGCCTTAACCGGAGAAGATCAAGAGTTTGTCGGTCTCATTCCGTCACCTGTCTATCGCATTTTAGCGGATACGACGCAGCCCATTCAGGTGGGACAAGCAGTGATTGCAAGAAACAGCGATATCTTCGCCGCGGACATGGCGTTGCAATGGCTCAAATGGGCGCGGAATCAGGGGATGCAACAAATCAATAAAGTCTATGAGATTCGCCGAAATTATGCCGGGGATGTTGCAATGTGGAAAGCCCAAGCCAATCGAGTGATTGATGAAGCCCGACAAGAACTCATCAAGCGTACAGAAGGGCAAGAAGCGGTGGGCGATGTCGTGAGAGATATACTGCTCACTGTGGGTAATCAAGTGCAGATGACGCTGCCAACGAAATAGGAACGCACATGTTTGCGACGCTCTTTGTAATTTACTGGCAGGTCTTAAGGCTTTTTCTTCTGCTCTCTGTCATGTATTGGGCTCTCTTCCTGATCATGTCTCTAGTCGAACATGACACGCTTCTCATGACGCATTATCAAGAGTTACAGAGTAAGTGGAATGAAGAACCACTCTACACAGGGTATCTTGTGTTACTTGTGGCAGGTGGGCTGTATCACTTCATCGGATTCTTTTGGGTCATGGTCAGAGAGTCTGTTCTGTGGGTGACCGGCATCGATTCAAGGGATGAGGGGCACTCTTTCCGAGGAACCAAACGCAGATGACGGTCCCGACGAGATAGGAGAACCAATCGGTGTTGTGGACGATTTTCACCTATGGAAATGGCGATGTCATCGCCTCGATCTTTGAAGGCTTGAAGCTCATCTTCGGGAGCGGGGCATATGAAAGTCTTCTGCATCTGGCCTTGTTACTGTTAGCGTTCAGCTTGTTATTGACGACGGTCTTCCGCGGCCGTTTTCTGTGGCCGATCCTGATGGGTGGCATCGCGATTCTGCTCATCTCGGTGACACTGACTGCTGATGTTTCGGTAGAAGAACAAGTCGATCCGCTCATCCCCGATGTTGTCGTGACCGATGTCCCCTTGATCATTGCGTTTCCTGCGTATGTCACCAGCGCCATCGGCTTTGAATTGACGGTTCTGATGGAAACGGTCTTTCCCGTTCCTGACACCTATGTCATGTCCACGTCGCCCTTCAATCGGGCCTGGTTTGATTTCCAAAAAACATTGGAAGTCTATCTGCCGGATGGTGACCTCCGGCGCAACACGCAATCTTATCTTGTGTATTGTGTGTTTCGAGCGATCGCCTTTGATCAGTTGAAACAGGGGGACTTACTCCGAGCGACAGATCTCTTATCAGCCATTGAAGTGGATAATGCCGCGTTGACCGCTCCGAACTACGTCAACGGAAATCCCGTGGAGGCGCTGCAGTGTCCCGATTTTTATAACACGATTATTCAACCAGGCTTTACCCTCACTCATGCTGATTACGAAGAAGCGATGCGTCGCCTTCGCGTGGCCTTTCAAGCCGATCCGGATTTGCCGGATCTCGAACTCGATTTTATTGATCCTGTGATCACGGAACTCACGATTGGGAGCCAAAGCTCACGTGATCTGATCAATACGATGCTCATTCGGGAAGTCTGGCGTGAGGCGGAGCGACAGGATCGCCAACGCTTTGGCGATGTGGCCGGGACACTGGTGATGACGCAGCAAGCGTTACTTCAGGATCTCAAATACCAAGCCTACACGCGCTCGTATATTGCACAAAAACTCGTACCACTGATGCGGACAGTGGGCGAGGGCATTGTGTACTTACTCGCCCCCTTTCTTCTCGTGCTCGCGTTTCAGCCGGGAATGGGCCGATGGATGGGTTTATATCTACGCACGTTTGGTTGGGTGGCTCTCTGGGGACCCATCTTTGTGGTGATGAATTTCCTCATGTTTGCGGAGGGCAGCCGCCGACTCACGCCGTTGACGGGAACAATTGATGGGGTGGCCATGGCCAACTTCGATAGCATCCGCGAATTTACGACACTGTTGAACACCGTGGCGTCTGACCTGACGCTCGCGGTGCCGTTGCTGGCCTGGGGATTGGTCTGGGGAGGGTCTCACTTAATTGGAGGACTCATGGGCGGGCTAGCACGTACAGCGGGACAGGGTGATGCGGTCGCAGGGCAGTTTGCGCGTGGACGGGGGAGTGTCCGGCAAGAGGGACTGGGATCAGTCACGCAGCAAGCGACGGTTGATGACGAAGAATTTGGTGTGATCACAGGGCCGGCCGGATTGCGTGTCGATCAGCAATCAGGTGCATCAGACATTCTGGATTATGAAGGCGGGGTGGCCCGAGCAGGAGCCGATGGTACGCTCATGTATCGCGGACCGCGCGGGGAATTCGTGGAGAATCAGGAAGGCCGGCTGATCCAGGGATTTCGCGTACGTTCGACGACGGGAAGCGATGGGGTGCGTCGGGATGTGCGCGAAGAAGTGATGGCGGGCAGTCAGTTACGGACCACGACGGTGGAGGACAATCAAGATGGGACGTTGCGGACGCTTGAGGCCGTCACAGATATTGGAAGTGGACGCATGTTGCACGAAACGGAGACGACGCGGTCGGATCGCACGGCTACGAGCTTCGAACGCTTTCAAGATGGGAGCAGCGTGGAGCGTGGGGTTTATCGAGGACCGGTCGAAGTTTTACGGGGTGACAAACCAGAGATTACTACAGGCGATTTGACCTATTTTCAGGCTTACAATGCTCATGGAGATCCGACGGGATCCCGCGTCGCACAATTTGAAGGCAATGATGGGTATCAAAGCTATCGGCTCTACGGAGTTGGCGTTCAGGATTCAGAGACAGACAGTCTTCTTCCGGGTCTTCGTGTGACCAGTGGTGACATTTCCAATAAAACTCGCCGAGAATTGCAAGACTCGTATTCAAGTCTCTCGGAGACGCTCTCGCCTCGAGGGGGTGGCTTTCGTACCTTTGAACATCGTGGGTTGTTTCCGCTCGAATGGGATCACGGATTTCGTGATTTGGAGGAAGGCATCCTTACCGTGGAGGGTACGGTGCAAAACGGCAGGTTTGAGCC
The DNA here is from genome assembly GCA_021604145.1 of Nitrospirales bacterium. Taxonomy (GTDB): domain Bacteria; phylum Nitrospirota; class Nitrospiria; order Nitrospirales; family UBA8639; genus JAGQKC01. The sequence continues at coordinate 33,559 of BQIX01000005.1, read as the reverse complement.
AAGCTCGGCACGATTTCGAAGTACTGAGGATCCCGAGGGCGCCTTGTCGGCTGAGGGCCAAGTGGTGTTTCCATCAGGGGAGCCTGCACCGCTCGGACCGGATGGTATGCCAATGCTTGATGACGAGGAGGCGTTTTTTCGTGTATCACGTGCGAGCCGAGAAGGACTGGAGACACAACGAACCGAAGGGCCACATGGGTTACCAACGGAACTGCGACGGAATGCGGATGGGAGCTTTTCCTATACCGCTCAGGGTGATCAAACCTTACCCATTGCGCTGGGAGATGGACTCACATCATCGGAGACGGTGCGCTTGCGAGAGAGCGGTCGTGCGACACAGGGTCCTACCGGATTCGAATTCTCACCGAGTGTTGCGGAAGCCACGTTTACTGGACCATCACTTGGAGGCGAGAGACCGGGTATTTTTTCGGTTCAAGGATCAATTGAAGATGGCGTGTTTCAACCTGCAGCTGGGCAGGTTCGGAGTCTTGTTGACTTTCTCGGTGTGGAAGGTGGTGGAGAAGAGCCGCTTCGGTTCTTGCAAGAGCAACTGGCCCCCGAGAGCATCATGTCGGGTCCACCGGCGTTTAGCCGGAGTCAACGTGGAAGTGTTGAGGAGTTCTTGAATGTCGATCGGTTTGAAGGTGCGGCGACCTTTGATCAAATGGTGAAGGGTGGCCCAGCGATTTTGAACGATCTGCCGGTCTATGCGCGGGCGCAATATCAAGGGGATCAGATCATTGCTGGGGAATTTCAAGGTGGGATCGAAGGGGAGTTTGTCCAAGGCGATACCGTGACGTCCCTGTACTTTCAAGATGGCGGCGAAACGGTGTTCAGTGAATCCAAATCGGGGACCCGCAGTACGACTTTCAATCGAGAAAGTCATGAAGGTGTCATGATTCTCCCGGGACAAGAGCCGGGCCAGTATTTCCGCATGGCGGGATCTTTTGATTTTGATCCCGCAACTCACGACTTGGTTTCTGCCAGAGCGTCCTCGGTCACCCAACTGACTCTGGAAAACGATGGTGGACTCGCAACGGTGTTTAGCAATATGGAGGGCGACACCCTCTTTTCAGAAACGAAACGAGGAGAGCTTGAAAGCGGGATCGTCTTTCTTCCTGATGACGATGGCAAATTGCAACCGATGGCCGGAGTGACCTATTCGCATGGTGGTGATCTTGTCTCAGGCGAGGGTAATGCGATCGTCTCAACGCAGTTTGCGAATGAACAACAGGAATTCGAAAAAGTCTTTCGTTCGCCCGAAGGGGAACAACTCTATAACCAAATACTGAGTGGTGTTGAACATCAACAAAAGAACGTGTTCAGTCAACAGAATGTTCGGGAGATCTCCTACGACACTGGGTACGCGCTATTGCGTGCGCTTGGTGAAGATCGAGACCCGAGTGAATTGACCGATGGCGAAATGACGGCTTTGGAGGCGTTGGCTGTGACAAAATTCACAAAAGATCAGCTCATCGATTTTCGGCGATTAATGCTTCGGCCATCACGGAGAAAGTGACCTTAGGGTATTGGGAGCTTTAGCCGTGAAAATTCTGAAAAGATCGGTTAAGATATTTTAAAATTACGCTATAATCTACCAATGCTCTTCAAAACTATTCTATTAGGTATCCTTGCTCTCTTGCATCCCTTTGAATTTTCTTGGGCAGCAGACAGTCAGAGTGGAATCCGTTCACTAGCCAATTCACCTCCTGAAGGGATGGTTCTGGTGCCAGCGGGGGACGGTATAGGATTGTGGCTAGGGCAGATGTCGATTAAGTGGACTATTGAACAACCTTTCCTTATCGATCAATTTGAGGTGACTGTTGAAGATTACCGAAATTATCTTGACCCTATTGGTAATGTTCTGAAACGTGATTTAGCACCAGCTTATTTTGAGCAAGCTGAAGTTTCAAAACATGCTAAATACCCTGTTGTTGGCGTCACGTGGCGTCAAGCGATGCTGTATTGCAGGGCTGTGGGAAAGCGATTGCCTACCAGTGCTGAATGGAAGATGGCAGCTGTGCGAAGGGGTGATGAAAAGGTCGGTTCGGGTGGCGTAGCCTTTCTCAATTTGGACGAATTGGGTAAGAGACAAAGTTCAACAGAAGTTGAACTTAGTACGCCGTTTTACGTGTATCGTGATGGTGTGCGTCCGGTGGGTAGTATGTCTGAAGATGTAAGCGCCCATGGTGCGTATGATTTGGCGGGAAGTGTCTCTGAATGGGTGCAAGGCGGTAGTAAAGAGTTTCACACCCAAGAAGTTATTGGTCCGTTTTCAAAACGATTAGGGCCAAATTTTTTTGTTAGGACCGAGGTTTTAGACCACGGCGGGCGGTTCTGGTTGGGCTTCCGGTGTGCCAAAGATGTGAAAAAGTAACAGGTTGATTATTTCCCCTTTCCCAACAAACTTTTTTTAGCGATATCTATGGTATGCCGTGATTACGTGAGATCACTCTTCCAGTCCTTTTCCTTTCTTTTTATCCCCAGCACCTCATTTCTTCTTGACAAATAAGCCGCAAACATTACGATAGTTCCTGCTAAAAGTGGAACAGTTCGATGGCTTAATTGGCCGTCATGAGAAAAGAGCCAAGATCTCATGAAAAGAAGGAATAGATAACTACTGTGGGATCCTCATCCATGTTCGTCTGTACGGACGACATAAGTTTGTCGCTATGCTATTAGCTTGGGCAGCTGACTCTTAATCCGCTGGACACAGGTTCGATGCCCGTACGACCCACCATATTATTCGGGCACTTAAGCGTACCTAGTCTGTAGCCCTCCTAGGGGAAAACCTGGTTTAGACCTGTTTTTTAGGGAATTGGGTTTCTATCCAAACTATATGAACTATATTAAGTCATTTCTTTGTCACATTTCACCCCGTACCTCTTGTTTCTGCTGGCCACTTATATCGCAACCTGAAATACCCGGTTTTTTCTCTTCTAGACTTCTATAAATTAGAATGTAAGAATTTCCAGCAGTTAAAATTCTATCTTCCATACTTGGGCGAAAAAATTATCCATGTATGTCCATCATCTTAGGATCAAGAACTTTAGGAACTTTGGTGAACCACCATTTTTGATTGAGCTGCAGCCATTTACCCTCATCTTAGGTGAAAACAACATAGGGAAAACGAACCTATTAGCCGCAATTTCTTTACTTTTCAGCCAAGAAATTTCAGTCATCCAGCGCAGAAATTTGGAAATAGATGACATCAATTTCCAAGCTGTTGCCGCATTTAAACAGCACGTAGCCGATCAATCCATTGAAGCTGAAGACATCATTTTTCCAGAAGTTGAGATTCATGCAACTTTAGGGGACATTCAAGAGGGTCAACACCCAGTGGTAGGTGATTGGTATAGTAACGAGGAAATGACTGAAGCCAGTGTGACATATCGGTTTTCAGTACGAGGAAACTTCAAGCGAGATAAGTGGATCAAAGAACAACGTGAAGCAATCACTTATCGCAAAAAGAAGGATGGGGAACAAAAGTCTGAGTCAGGGGATGGCGCTGATAATGTGGACTACAGCCTGTATGTTGACTTCCCCATTGAAGAATACAGACACACGCTCTTTGGAGGCGGACGTCCCTCGAACGAATGTGAAGCCTGGCTGTTGCGAATGCTTCGGGCTGAAATTCTTGATGCACTTCGTGATGCCGAGCGGGAACTAGTCGCTGGTGGGGAACAACGCCTATTATTTCGTGTTCTTCGGCAAAGTAGCGAGGCACGGTATACAGATGTCAAAAGATTGCTTGAAGACTTGAAGATTGCCATCGATACAGACCCGTCTCTTAATGCGATAAAGACGGAAGTACAAGAATTGCTCGCATTGGTCTCTCTGGACACTCCAGGTGAAGACCATACCATTGGGCTGCAATTTGCAGCTCCTGAGGCAGCAGAGATTCTAAAAAAGATCGGAATGACTTATGGTGTAAACCCAATTACCGTTGCACGTAATGGGCTCGGGAGAAACAACCTTCTCTACGTGGCTCTTGTGTTATCTCAGATGGCAAAAGCACCGGATATCAAACCCGGAGATGATTCCTACATCTGTTTTCGGGTAGTTGGAATTGAAGAACCCGAAGCCCATTTACATCCCCATCTTCAAGATCACCTCGCCCGAAATATTGAAGATATTAGAGGAAAACATTCCGATTCACTTCAGTTGGTCCTGACATCACATTCTACTCATATAGCAGCAAAACTTTCCCTTCAGAATACAGCCGTACTGTTTCACCGCGAATCAGATGGTGCAATCGCAGCGCACTATGTCCTTGACGGTATTGACCCTGCGAAGGACAAAGATGCTGTTCGGTTTCTGAGTCTTTATTTAGATGCGACGAAGTCTCGAATGTTTTTCGCACGACGGCTCATTTTAGTCGAAGGAATTTCGGAACAAATTGTGATTCCTATACTTTTCGAAGACGAAAGTCATAAGCAGCTTGAAAGTCTTGGCTGTACTGTTATTAATGTAAACGGTCTGGCTTTTCAGCACTTTTTGACCATTATCAAAAACGGGTTCTTTAAGAAGTGTGTGGTTCTCACAGACAGGGACATAGGAACAAAATCAGAGAATCGAGCAGAATTATTAAAAGAAAAGTTTAAGGACGTTTCACACATTAACATTCAGGTAACAACTGAAAGTACTTTTGAGAAGGAGCTCATCTCAGCAAATAGAGCTGGTGTCCAGAAGGAACTTCTATTTGATGCCCTGGCTTTAACGAAGCCAATTAATGGCCCGAAGCTAAAGACTGAGACGGGAGCAAATGACATAAGCGTCGACACCTTTTTCTTAGAGATCGAAAAGTACAAGGCAGAGTTTGCATTTAATCTGGTATCGGTAATTAAAGGGGAACGTCTGGCAGCAGAGAAAGAGGGCCGTTCACCTAGAAAATTATCTATTCCAACGTACATTTCTCAAGCTTTGGATTTCATCAAGGAGTAACCATTGGCAAAGACCTCTCTAAAACCGATGCTGGCCGAGGCTGGGCCAGGTGCTGGGAAAACCCATGCCATGGTTGATGAAATTGTTAATGCGATTCAGGTTCTTCCTCCCAACCGGTTTCTTGCCGCCATCACCTATACAAGGGCCGCAGCAGCCATGATTCGTGAGCGTCTATTTAAGAGAATCCACCCCAAGCCCAATATTTTTGTTGGAACTACCCATTCTTTCGTCCATCGCTTTGTGTTGAGCCCTTACGCAGAACTCTTGTCCTTCTTTCCTGAGGATCGAATCTATTCACCGATAGATGTTCATGAAAAGGGAAGGGGAGCAAGTAAATATGCTGAAAATCTCATCAATAAGGGTGTCGTGCCGTATGATTCAATGATCACAACAACTAGAGAGATTTTTAAAAAACCTGGAATACGAGATCGCATTTGTGGACGGCTCGCTTATGTCTTTGTCGACGAGTTTCAGGACACAGATATTGGAATGCTTGATATATTTGACCATTTTCGCAAAGCGGAGAAAACCAGATTGTATGTTGTAGGGGATCCTGAGCAGTATGTTATGAGTTTTTCGTATCGAGGTCAGAAACCTCCGACTTTTGATAAAATTCCATTTTTTCGTTTCAAAAAACATTCCCAATTAAGCCCAATTATTGAAAACTATCGATCAAATGGAGAAATCGTTAGTTTTGCAAATCAGTTTAGAGAAGATGTGCAGCAAAAACCGATCAAACCTTTTCGGAAAGAAGCCAGAGTTCTTTTCATTCCAGCTAGGTTTCTCGAGGAAATCGTTCGACGATATCAAGAGTTGAGCACGGGAATTGAAATCGAAGGGAATCAACCTGTCCGATTATATCTCTCGGAGGAGAACGCGACCTTTGATTCTGTTCGTGAAAAGTTCCAATTAACCCCGATTTCAAATGAAGGGAAAAAATCAAGTACTATTCTCGGAGATGGGCTTGAACTTTTGTCCGCCTCACTTGATCGTAGTCAAAGAAAAATTTGTGAGGAATTTGGACTTTCGGGTCTTCAGTGGCGGGCCATTGGCATACGGTTAGTTAGGGAGGTGCGTGGCAGTCAGTATAGTATTGATCAATTCAAAGAGTTAATAACTAGTGAATTTGGCCATAAGATATCAAAGTCCCGCATTAAGCTTATTGAAGATGGATTGAATAACCTTCGTACAGTATTAATAGGAGAAGTAGTGCAACAAGGAACTGAGCTGTGCGCTTCAATTAGAAAGGCTAAAGGCTTGCAATCAGACGCAGCTCTTGTTGTCGCGAAAGGCCTTGTAGAGTTGAAAAAATGGTTGCAGATTGACAGATCGATTCGGCTTGCAGATAAACAGGATAAATGTAGGCTTGGATATGTGGCTTTTACGAGGCCAAGAGAAATGCTTTGCATCGCGTGTCTGAAAGAGCTTGATGCAGAGTCAATTCAGATGCTCCAGAAGCTCGGAATTGTAATTGTAGATGGTAACAATCTCGACAGATAGCTATCAAATTCCATTGAGTTATGAGAAAATGAAAGTTTTCTCATCATGGGATCTCGCGCAATAACATCGGGATCGCTAATCTCTTTTTTGAGGCCTCTTCTTCAAGGAGTGTTACCTTCACTGGCTCTTGCCTTGAATTTACAGACAAAGGAAACGGAAATAGTCACAATTTCTCTTCAAGTCTGGCGGTTCGAGTTTCACTAGAGTCTAAATTCACCTCCCCACAGACTAGGCAAACAGTATGGTCTGAAGTACTTCCGTTTTCTGGCTTCAAATAGTCAAACACCTGCCTGTGCTGACAAACCCTATTTCCATTTTTGAGTCTCCATTTTTCTTGCAGGCTTCAGGCATCGTCTAACGTCATGACTTACCTCGGCGACGCTGCCATTGATGAAAAACGAGGGTAAATAAGTGTAGCTCCATCCGTGTGAAGTTTTGCACCCGAATTCTTAAGTGGGACTGGTCCCCATCTTCTAAAAATTCATAGTCTTTTAATCCTTGGAGGAGGGTATCAGCTGATACGTTTTGCTTCTTGTGCGCACGAAAAATTCGATAAGAGCGTTAGTACGTCATGTAGCTCCCTCGCCAGCTCCAGCCACGGTCTATTGTGTGGCAACGGTCCGTTCTCCTGTCTATCGAGTCCTTAATTGTTCCCTATCATAAACACCCTCTCGGGGCTTGTCTAAACAGATGGTCTAAGTCGACAGTTGTCTGATTGATGAGCATGCCCCATTCTTCCAGTGGTCCACTCGCTGTCACAGTTCCTAAGGCCTCGCCAGCGTTGAGGTCCGCTGCTCGTAAGGTAAGACGACGACTGTGCTCATCGTGGTGCAGGGTGGCTTCCAATATGGTCGTTGGAGGAACCCATTTTCCTAACGATACTAGTTCGACCTCTGCGACCCGCCCAGAATACTGCTCACGCAATTCGTCAACGATCATCGCATGTCTCGCTGAACCAGCCGCTAAACACCATCCACGTTGGAGGACCCAGTATTCGAGTAACGATTGAACTGCGGGGTCTGACGCCTTAATCGTCACGACGATCCGATCGGGAAATCGATCAGCAGGCAGTGGGGCTCTTGCCTGTTTTCTGGCTCGGGTCATTTGTTCCGTTGTCACTGGCAGTTTCTGTGTCACCAAGCGCGTGCCATGTCGGGAGACCTCGAGTCGTAGTTCGTCCTTCTTCATGCTGTCGGTGACTATGCCACTTTGTGACTGTGGTTCGAGAACATGGGACAGACGCAATGACGCGTGACCGAGCTGGTCCAGCTTGACGCGGATAGCAGGCAGGGAGGTCTCGGGCCATCCATAGACAACCTCGCCTCCACGTAACGGTTCAGTGCGTTCGACAGTCTCTTCTCGCATGTTTTCCTGTGTTGTTGTTCGAACGGTTCCTTCAACGGGTTCGTGCATCAAGAGTCGCTGGCAGCCATAATCACGGGCATCAGCGCCCAACATGTCGGAAGTGATCGTGGGAAACAGCAGACCAAGAGGACATTTGATCAGGCCAAGTACAAAGGATGGCGGAAACCACACATGGCGCGTCGTCTCCCAATCTTGGGTTTCCTGAATCACACGAGTCTCCGTGTGTGGCTGCGTGACGGAGATCGACCAGCCGAGTTGATCGTCGTGAGGGATCAGTGAAAGGGTGGGTGTCCCTGTCGAAACACGCTCTCGAATCATATATTCAACACGTGGTTCGCCCATGGCTTCGCGCGTCAGGCCCGTGCCACACCCAGTCAGTACGGCCAAGCCAATGGCTCCAATGAGTGATAACGATATGGTGCGGTTATCAACGGTCATGCGCATGAAGGACATCAAGGACATCCCCTCTGGCAGCGTGGATCAGGTCTTTCCAAGCATCCAGAGGGGCTTCGTAGCTGAGTTTCGATAACACAATCCCGGTCTCAATATTAATCAGTGTCAGGACGAGTTCATGCGTTCCACTCACCAGCGTGTGGATTTCGCCCAGCAACAAGACATTGGCGCCTCGCCACCGGCCAGGCTTGGCCAGACGCGTCTCATCAAATCGTCCAACCACATGCTGGGCGAGTAACTGATTGGTGCTGGCCATTCTCGATTCCTGGGTGATGACAACCAGATCGTGACTCGCGAGGCCTTCCTCAAACGCAACTTGCGTGAATTGAAAGGTGTCCGAGGGGAACTCGACATCGAGTGGTACCAACGACCAGCGGATGCGTAATGACGTCGGCCATGCCGCCGCGTCGGCTTCGAGAATCGGCGTGGCATACGCTTGCTGCCATTGCTGTGGGGAGACAGACAGCGGCTCATGTACGAGGATCTGCTCCTTGCTGGCCAGCACTAATGACGCAGAGAGAGTGGTCCAGATGTCGTCTGAGGGAGCGGATTCAAGAGCCGTGTGCGTTACCCACCGAAGTCGCATGGGAATGCCAGTTTCACTGGTTGCTGGGGTGACCTGTCGCTGAATACTTCGCGTGGTCCCGTCTGGAAGAGATACGATCATCGTGAGCGTTCCTGAAGGGATCGGCTGTTCCGTGTGTTCAATATGAAGTGGGTTTGGATGAATCACAGGGTAGTCGACTTCGGTCAGAGACCATCGGTACCCGATTATGGCGGGACACGTTTTAAAAGGGAGTTCAAAAGCTTGGTCAGAGGGCTTAAGGCCGGCTGTCGCATAGCCAAGTACGAGTGTCACCGGACACAGCGGAATCGCGATGGCGCTAGCGAGCGGGTTGACACTGTCGTGCGTTTGTGTGAATGCGTTCCATCTTTCTGTGGTGGTTCTGGCGATTTCCTGACGGAGTGGTTGTCGTGGATAGACGGTCCATCCCAATCGATCATGGTGCGGGACGAGGTGGAGGTAGGAAGGAGCGGATGCACGCTCAGCGACAACCTTCTCATCATGCTCGACGCGAAGAACCGATTGGGGAAGCGTAATGCTGCACGCACTGATGGTGACGCTGGTCAGGAGGACCAGGGAAGGGAAGTCATGATTTCTCAAGAAAATGGATAACACAGATTCTCCATCTCCTGTGTTTCATCTGTGTTCTACAAGAAATCGGATGTTCGTGTGTTCGACATCGTTGCGATCATGATGATCAAATACCGGCTTGGTTGAACGCGAATTTTATCTCCTCAACATAAAGTTCGGCTACCATCTTTGTGACGGTGCCCTTTTTGGCGTGGTACTTGGCGGGTTGGAGGCTGATAATCCCGACATGACGGAGCGTGATCCTTGCAAGCTCGTCTTTATGGTTAGGGCCCAAGAGTGTGATTTGGCCATTGAGCTCGTCATCATCGGCACATTTTCCCTCGATGACAAACGAGTTGAACCAGTCCTCCCACGGTGCCGCGTCACGAGCAGAGAAGGTGACCTTGATGTTGGGGACTTCAAGATGACTGGGGTGTTTGGTGGGTTCGTGCCTCTTGCCAGCAGGGTCCGTGACGACTTGCTGCTTGATGGTAAATGAGTCGATTTTGGTAACTCGTTCGCATGGCAGGTCTCCAATTTCGAATGCGAAAGCTGATGCGAGCCATTTCTGTTTCTTCGTGTCTTTCATGGGAGTCAGCCGTTCGCCGTTGCGCTTCTCGTGGCGCAGACGTGTTGGGTTCAATCTGACCGACAGATAGACGGGGTCTTTTGAACTCCCATCGAGAGCGGGAATGGTTAACGCGGTGATATATGCGTCAGAAAAGAGCGTGGCGCGCCGCTCTTTATAGTCGAAGTCGGCATGGATGATCATGCCTGACCGGGTTCGAGATGGTCTGGCTTTAGTTTTTGAGGACACAGTAAATGATGATTGAATCCAGTCGTACACGGGTCTACCCATCCCCATACCGCATTCAACCGTGATCTCTTCGTGTTTGATCGTCGCCAGATGTTTTTTGATGACCTTGTTGGGACCCGTCCGCTTCGTCGCCACTTCACCTTTGGTATTGCCTCCTGCCACCGACTTGACAAACCCCAGAGCCTCTCCGTCGACAAACAAGGCAAAACGGCCTGCGGCAAATGTTCGAGTGTTCATATTGATTGGTCCTCCTTGACTATGTAGCGCGCTAGCCGGGTGGTCGTGTCTGCTGGCTCCACGGACACTCATCAGCGTAGGACTCTATTGCTAGAGAGCCTGCGGAATAGGATACCGCCTGTATACACACGAATCTACGTATGAAACGATTCTCGCGAGGGTGAGGAACTCACCCATTCGATGTCACAAACAGATACTTATGTATCTCATTAGGTAAATAAAATCAACGTCTGCGTGTCGTCCTGTCTAGGTGATAGCGGATAGAGGGTGCTTTACAGACTCAATATCTTTTCCTCCAACGACTTTCTTCATGCAGTGGTCCTTTTCAGATCGTAGTACCTCTTCATAGAGGATCAAATGCATGCTGAAAATTGGTCAACTCATCGTTGCGATGGTCGTCAAAGACCTTCCAGATCATCCAGGGTATCTGACGCTTGTCGGAGACGCAGGTAGTCAACTGGCTGTCCTTCCCAAAATGCTTGCCGCTAAACGGTACAAGATTCGTGATGGGCTGACGGCAGCAGTGTGGAACATGGGAGTGCATTACCCCGTCGTGTCACAGTCTTCCGTTCATTATTATCGACGAATCGGGGAACTGGTGCTATCCCCCGTGATGGAGGAGCATCATGTGCGGATTCGTGCGGTCGGAAGTTCGCCCGATTCCTCCTTCGTGAAAATCGCTGTGGAATCATCGGATAGTCGTGATCCCGTTCCGCTGTGTGTCCCATATGTGCCGGAGTTTGCTCGATATACCCCGAAAACCATTTGTCTGATTGCGCATGCGACGAATACCGAAGACTTTATCGCTCATGCGTTGAGCCCAGCTCCCAGACAGTGGATTCGAGAGATTGTGGTCTATCGCGAAAGTAAGACCGCACAGGTGATTGTCGAGCGAGGAAGCATTGCTCGGTTCTTAGGTCAACACGGTACCAACGTGGCCATGGCGAGCAAGCTCACTGGGTATCGGATACGAGTGGACGAGCTTCCCTAGTGCCAGAATAAGGAGGATACTCATGAGCCAATCCACAACGACACGTGAACGATCAGACCGACAGAGACAATCTCGGCGGGATGATCGGCTTCAGCGGAATCGGCAGTTACTCCAGAATCCGCAAGCCCAGTTCTTTCGCACACGCACACCGGAGGGTCGCATGCTCATTGGTATGTTGATCGCACTGGATCGTGGGCTCCATGTGCTTCGATTACGGGCGGGGCATCAATTTAGTTTTGAGGATGTGATGGTACACATTGTGAAGGTGCGAAACGTTGTGAGAGACCTCCAAGGACTCATCACCGAATTAAATGGCGGAGCGAGCGTGTTGACGGAACGCGCGAACGCTGAAGACCCACAGACGATGGGGTTTGTGCCCCGGACGGAAGAGACTCGGCAATTGGGGTTATGCGTGGGCCAACTCGATGGGTTGTTGATGCGGATTCGTCTGACCAGTGAAGATTTGCAATTGCAACATAAGGTCTTTGACCGAGCGGCTGCGTTGATCAAACTTTGTCATGACGTGACGGGTCAAGTTGCACAAGGCGCAGGCACGCGGTATGACCCACCGCGCAGTTATCAAGACATGAACAGGCATACAGTCAAAGGAGGGAAATTATAATGCTAAAAAAGAGCACATTAATTCAGGGGTTCGTGAAACCACTCTGCGTACTGGGCTTGAGTGTGACGGTCCTCACCCTATTCACGGGTTGTGGCGGTGATCCGTACTTGAAAGATAAGTATGCGCATCTCTTGGAGGAGAAAAACGCGCTCGTTGAGGAACGCTTTCCTCTTCATCAAGAGGTCAATGAATTGCGAACGGGATACTTTGAGTTAGGAAAAGATTTCGCATCGACGCGAACCGTCATGTCGCAGATGGAAGAACAGTTACAAGCTACGGATGGTCGGATGCAGACCGTCCTGGATTCCATTGGGGATCGTACGCAAGAAGACGAGCATGCCAAAAGGATGATGACGGAAGTCACCAATCGTGTTCAGCAACTGGAAAAACGCTTTGATGTCCTCGTTAAATCGACGGATGACATTCTCCGCGTGGTACGCGGGCATCGTGAGGGCCCGACAGATGTGAAAGGGATCGGAAAGAAGAAATCTCTCTCCTCGATTCACACTCAACCATCATCCTCGAAGAAGATCAAAAAGACACCAGAGGCTAAACAATCAGAATCTCAGAAGACCGAGAAGCGTTCATCGAAATCAGAGCAGGCAGGAACATCTGAAAAGAAGTCATAGAAAGACAGCCTATGATCCCGCTACTGACTATTGATCACATCCCTGGGCGCCAAATTGAAATTGTTGGGTCGGGGCTTATTGTCGAGCATCAGACGTTTGGGTTGAACGTGGTTCGAGACTTGTTAGCCGGTTTTACAGATTTCTTTGGTGGGCAAGCGGGATCGTATGACTCGCTCACGCTCTCAAAAATGCAAACCATGATCGACACGGTCACGCGCCGTGCGACTCAGGAGGGCGCCGAGGCGGTGGTCGGGATACAAGTGCTCGTCCGTCCGTTTCCGGCCAAGCGCATGTCAATGGTGCAAGTGACGCTCACAGGTACGATGGTGCGATTTGCTGATGAAAGACACCATTCACAGATCAGACAGGAATATGATGGTCGGCGGGCGCCCACTGCTGCTTCTCATGATGCTGCTGTGCTCTGAGACGGCGGTCTTGGCCGCGTGTGAGGGGTTGACTGGGAAGCCTGCGGCAGAGTGTCTCCTTGGAAATATCGAGAGTGAAGGTCTTCTTTCCCCCGACGCGTTTGGTACCAATCAATCACTCGTCCCACAGTATCAAGGGACGCTAGGGTGTGCTGAGGAAGGATGTTCCGGGATCGAGGCGCCGCGTGGAAGCGGGTCAGAACTCGAGGAACAAGGACGAGCGCAATTGGGTGGTGATGAGCAAGGGCAACAGGTGTTGGAAATGCAACGCGATAAGTCGAGTATCGATGTAACGAATACTCCGCCTATTCTGACAGCGGGCGACGTCGCCGAAACGACCGAGTTTCCTCCGCAAACTGAAGAAACGTGTACGAATGTCGAAATTTGTTTGGAACGTAAAAAGCTTCCTCGCACCTTTACGTGCGTGGACTGTACACCGTTCGTGGACTTAGGATGCACAGAAACGGGCCCCGGTTGTGTGGAAGAAGTCAATGGTGTGTGCACGCAGCCCGGAACAACGATCGCCTGTCCTCTCGATCCAGCGTGTACGAGTATGGGCATCGTGAAACAGTGCGTCAGTTGCGGCACGCCAGGCAGTCTCGTGCCCTTTTGTACGGACATTTCTACCCCACCGAATGAACATTTTAACGAGCATGCGACGTATCTTGGCGTGGTAGAAGAGGCAAAAGAGAGTTGGGACCCGGAATCGTTGGTCTTGTTTCGGGGGGAGAAGCTGGGGTGCAAGCAGAACCTGATTATTGAGCCCCTTGTCGATTGTTGCGATGAGGAGCCAGACAAAATGTTTGGGTCGTGTTCAAATGAAGAGATTCGGTTGGCGGCGAACAAGCAAGCTGGACTCGTACATTTTGTGGGCACGCATTGCACTGATGAGCTGGATTTAGTGTTTGGGTCAATTTGTTTGGAAGAGGAGCAAGTGTTCTGCTCGTTTAAGAGTAAGCTGGTGCGGATTGTCCATGAACAAGGACGCCCGCAAGTTGGACGTGGGTGGGGGAGTGGGGAGAATCCTGATTGCGGTGGGTTTCATATTACCCAGTTTCATCAACTGGACTTTGCAGCTATGGATTTATCGGAGTGGTATCCAGATATCGAGTATGCCTTGGATGTTGAGCAAACCTTGGAGAACAGCCAGAGAAATGTGTGCCTTGCTTTAGGGACATGCGGGCCAGCTACGGATTCAGGAGAAGAGGGCGGATGAAAACTTATCACGTAATCATATTGTTCATTGTGAGTGTCTTGCCGGTCAATACAGAGCTCATGGCCAACGACGCGGTTACAGAGACAGTCACAGTCTCCTCACTGCCGGAGTCCTGGCACGCGTTTGTGCCCTGCTTAAAACAAGCGGCCACGCAATATGGGTTGCCGCCAGTGCTGGTGGCTGCGGTGGTGGAGGTGGAAAGTGCTGGCAATCCCCTGGCGATTGGGGTGAATACGAAAGCGGTGAAAGCCCCGAAGCCGAAAACGAAGGATGAGGCTATCACGCATGCTGTCGAATTGTGGCAACGCGGCGTGAATTTTGACGTGGGTCTTGGGCAAATCAATCGACAGAATATCAAAGAACATCGTATTGATCTAGCCGCGCTGTTTGATCCGTGTGTGAATGTCCAATGGGTGAGTTACATTTTGTACGATCGCTTTCAGAAGTATGGCCTCAAGTGGATAGCAGTCGAACGGTATAACGGGGTGAACCCAGAGTATTCATGGAAGGTGTATGAAGCCCTGATGCGGATGCGACGGATGAGGGAGTTTCAATGAGAGTGATTCCTATTTGGCATTGGGTTTTGATAGTGATGTTAAGCTTTCATCTCACGCAATGTTCCCAACAACCTGGAACCCCGGGTCTCTCTCTCGATCCTGAGAGTATCCTGACTGTCGCCGATTCTGTTGATCCTGAGGTTGTGCGCACGGTCGCGCATCAGTTTATTAATCTTCAGGCACGCGTGATGAAGGTCAAGGTAGATGTGGCGATTAATATGTGGTCCAAACTGTCATCGGAGCAGAAGCGATCAGTTCTTAGGGGTTTGGTTACAGGATTTCATTTGGCCACGGATCAACTTCAACAAGCCGCACCTGCACTCCAAGACATGATCGCAACGGAATCCCTTCCGTCATCGTAACGTGGAGCCTTTTTCAATATGGCCGTGTACCACCGCATTGTTTTACAAGCCTGTCGAGGACAAATGGTTCGACTCGACACGGTGTTACGTGAGTGTGGGGCTGTCCGTGTTGAAGCTCCCGTGTCTGGCTATCTCGTGGGGTATGGACCGCATCGGTTTGGTCAGGCGGTGCGTGAACGGGTACCCGATGTCGTGGTCTCTGAAGATTTGTGGACAGAAACGGATACCGAGAACGCGCCGGAGAAATCATTGATTCCCGGTCAAGTGGTGATCGTCGCCATGCCGGATGGGTGGACGATGACAGGATTGCTGGAGAAGGTCAGTGATCGTCAGGCAGAAGTCCTGATGGTTGTTTTTGATCACCCGCAACGGGTCACCGTTTCTGCAGAACACGTACAGCGTAAGCCACTTCCCGATCCATGGCGCTAATGTTCCAACACATCTGGCTGGTTCTTCGAAGACGATATCGACGAATCAGTGGATTTAGACATAAACCATTTACCATTACCTTGGAGGACTTGGCGCAGCATCTGTGGCTGAAACACAATCATTCGATGAAAGCCGCGAAACAGTCTGTCGCCGTCCAAGAGCCGACTGTCCAAGAGCCGACGGTCTCGGCGCCTGTGGTCGTTGAACCTGAGTCGCCACAATTGGACCTGCTGCCGACGACGGCTAGTGTTGAGCCTTCGCCGCCGCCCTTGACTGAATCTGAACCCGTTCAGTCAGTCGGTGCGAGTTCGTTCTTCGTCGTTGATTTTGTCACACCGTATGAGGCGATTCTCCAACAGCAAGGCGTCAAGGAAGTGATCATGCGCATTATCGACATGTTGGAGGAGCATGGCTCATGTCCGTCGATTGTATTGGAAGGGGTGGAGCATGATGAAGAAGCGCGGGAACTCGCCGTCCTTCGCAAAACGCTGGAAAAGATCACGTTAAAAGATCATACGCATCGCGTCACTACATTATCGATTGAAGGGTTGAAGTCGACGTATCGGGATTGGGAACCCCTGCTCCCCAAACTCTTGGTCGTGGCGTTAGGCCATGACCTGGGGAAAATTCCCGCGTTTCGACACGCCTTGCAGTATGCGTTAGCCGATCATCCAACCATTAGTGCCATGAAGCTCCGTGAGTTAGTCGACAAAGACGATGAACCATTTTGGTGGGAGGAAGCGTTAGGGATTGTGAAGGGGCATCATCGCAAGACGACGCAACCGTTTGCGACGGTGTTACGGCAGGCTGATACCAAAGCGCGAGAACTGGAAGTGGTGCGAGTGACGAACAATCTCACGTTGAAACCGTGGGACTCCTGGTTTCAGGTGCAGGCCGTGCTGGATCAGCTGAAAGCTCGCATTAATATCGTGCAGCGCAATCGCGCCTGTGACGCGTTTACTCTCAAGAGCGTGGTCTATTGCCAACCGGATGCCCTGTTTCGGGCAGTGCAGGCTTGTGCGAAGGCGGCGCAGGTCATTGACCTAAGTTTAATTCGGAGTGGTGACCGGGAACTGGTGCTTCGGCGAGTCGTGGAGGCGTTTCGTCAGGCAGACATTCTTGCCGATGACATTGGGGAAGGGTTTTATGGGCGGCAGTATAAAGTAGTGACGAGTCAAGCAAAGCGGCAAGGGAACGTGCGGCAGTATTTTATTCCCATCAATCTCGAAGCATTTGGTGAGCAGGCCTCGGTCTTCGAACAGCGAAAAGAGGGATGGGTGCAGCTTATCACGGCCGTGGAGCGAGGAGGGTAGGCGGATGACAAAGGAAGAGGGGACGGCCGTGCTTGACCGAGTTGTCGATACTACCAATGCCTTGCTGAGTTGGACTCCCTTGGAATATGAGGCATGGTGGCATAGTTTGTTTGACACCATCTTCGATGGAAATATGGCGCGCTTCTTGGCGTCGCTTTTTCTGGTGATGGCCTTTTGGTTTGGCACCTATAAGCAACGCTTGGGGTTGGGCGTGGTGTGTTTTTTCTGTGCCTTCTTAGTCGCCTATTTGCGTACGCTGCAATTGTTAATGGGGTAACCATAAATGTCGCGTGGAGGGGGTGGAAGCGGTCCCGGTCCAGTGCTCATGGGGACCAGCAGTGCGTCCCGACCTTTGGGGTTACTGGATGCGATTTCCAAAATACAAATGTTTGCGGCGGTCGAGAAACTCGGCAAGAAAATTCCACTCGAATATCTCCTCTTCAAAGACCGCGTGGGGTTCTGGGAAGTGGGAGCCCGCGGCGTGATTCTGGATTTTTTCATCATGGCCATCTTTACACCCTTGAGTATGGCCACGTTTCAAGAAGTCCTACCGATTTTTGGATCCGATGAGTTTTCATCGTTTGATCGGGGCTTTGCGTTTTTGTTAGCCGGCAGTTTCGCCCTAGCCTATAACATGCTCATCGCCGTCAATCTTTCGGCCTGTTACTTCGGTCGTGTCCCGACGATGGCTATTCGCTATTTGTACTCCGGACTCCTATCTGCAAATGTCGTGAAGTGTATTTTACTTTTTGTGTGGTTTCATATGTTGCGTGACTGGATCGCCCCGGAGCGTGTGGCGGGCTTCTTCACACGAAATTGGTCAGTGCTGGGGAATATGATGACACCGGAAGGCGCGACGTGGATTCAATACTGGTTACAACAATTTCGGGGTGTGTTGTGGCCGTCCGCGTATTTCGTCGTAGGCAGTACCGCCTTCTGTCTGTTGATCCCCGCGATCGCGTTTTGGTTTGGCAAGCGTGATGCCCTCAAAGAATACGAACGGAACCTGCGGTATGACGTGATTACATAAAGTCAAACCTCTAACTCTTTTCTCTTTTTCCAACCCTCAATTATTTTCTTGACAAATAACCCAAGAACTTTAGGATAGTACTTGGCAAACCCGTCACTGCGATGAACCCAAGTCTGGTTGCATCGTAGTGAGGGTATTTAGAGGTTGAGCTTACTTCGGTAGACAGTTATGGGTTGCAGCATGTCTGCCTAAAGACCTAGGCCTTTAGAAATTTTAGAAAGATACATTCTAATGTGGACAGACCATGAGACAGAACAAGACTTTCTCAATTTCGGTGGGGTTGCTCGCACCGTTTCCGAGATCATTGTACAAGCACAGTGTCGTCCGATCTCCATCGGAGTTTCCGGCGCCTGGGGCGTTGGGAAGTCGTCAATGATTAAGCTGATCCGTGGCGAGTTGGCTGCGCGCTCGACTGAACAAGAGAACAAGTTCATCTTCGTCGAGTTCAACGCCTGGCTTTATCAGGGCTATGACGACGCCCGTGCTGCGTTGATTGAGGTAGTCGCATTGGCCCTTGAGGAAGAGGCTCAAAAACGTAAGAGCGGAATAGATAAGACCAAAGATCTGCTAAAACGTGTCAGTTGGTTTCGTGCTGCGAAGTTGACGGCGGGCTCAGCTGCTGCAGTCGCATTGGGGCTGCCCCCAGTCGGGCTCATTGGCGAAATTTTCGACCTCGGTAAGAAGGCGATGGGGGGGCAATTTGATCAGGATGCTGCCGCTGAAGTTGAAGCGACGGTTGAGAAAGTCAGTGAAACGGCCTCCGGCCTGATCGAACCGAAGAACACATCATCCCCGCCTAAAGAGATTCACGCGCTTCGGACATGCTTCGAGGAGGCACTGGCAGAAATGGGTGTGACACTGATCGTGTTGATCGATGACCTAGATCGTTGCCTACCGGAAACAACTATTTCGACGCTAGAGGCAATCCGACTGTTGCTATTTCTGAAACACACAGCGTTCGTCATAGCGGCCGATGATCAGATGATCAAGCATGCTGTGAAACGTCACTTTGAGGGAGTCAATGACGATCTTGTCACGAACTACTTCGATAAACTCATCCAGGTTCCGATTCGCGTGCCTCCCCTTGGCACACAGGAGGTTCGTGCCTACATGATGCTGCTGTTCATCGAGAACAGCAGTCTTAGCACAAATGAAAAAGAAAGGATTCGTGGAAAATTCTGTGAGCAGCTTGGCAAGACCTGGCAAGGGAAAAGGGTTGATCTTCCATTTTTAAGGACGTTGAATGACAAATTGCCGGACGAACTGGTCGCGCGTCTCGATGCAGCCGACCGCTTGGCTCCGCTGATGACCGGCGCCACGGGCATCTCGGGCAATCCTCGATTGATTAAAAGGTTCTTGAATGCACTCTCTATTCGCATGGCGATGTCCAGTGCACAAGGAGTTGGTGTCGACGAATCTGTGTTGGCCAAGGTCCTGTTGTTTGAGCGCTGCGCTGATCCAAAGGCATACGCCGCACTAATTAAGTCTGTGACGGAAAGCAATCAGGGCAAGCCCGTCATTCTGGCAGATTGGGAGCAGAAGGCGATTGCTGGGGAGAGCTTAGAGTTGCAGTCGCCATGGGATGGGCCGTTCATTATAGATTGGCTGCGGCTGCCGCCACAGTTAGGTGATCGAGATTTGCGCGGGGTTCTCTATGTCAGCCGTGAACATTCGCCATTAATTACGCCAGAGGATAGGTTGTCTTCAGAGACCGTTGAATTACTGACCGCACTTCTTGAGCACCCGGATATGGCGAGCAGCGTTAAGGACCGCCTTATTGCGGTACCTCGTTCTGAAATGTCTGTAATCATGGACCAGTTGCTGGACCGTGCGCGGCAAGAGCAGGAGTGGGGTGTACCTCCGATCTTGGATGCATGTCTGGTGGTGGTAGAAGCCGACCCACCTCAAGGACAACGCCTTGCAGGATTTCTCCAACATCGACCTGGCACTCAGATAAAGGCGAACATCATCCCTAAAATCGCGGACCAGTCATGGGTTGAAGGAGTGTTTTCAACATGGACCGAAGACAAGGATGTGAGTAAACCTGTAAAAAGTGCTATCAAACAACGGAAAGGCAATGGGAACATCTCAGTCAAGTAACGGGTCGCCTTCCAGTGTGCCGATGGTGCCTCCATGGGTACCGGATATCCCATTGCCAACCGTACCTCCGGAGGGAGAGCCACCGGATTCAGGACAAGATGACGATGGGGAACAAGCGTCTCCTCTTCGAACTGAACCTCGACAACCCATCCCTATTGCTCCCGTTGGTCGGTTCGGCAGTGCCAGGCGTGCCCTTGGAGACTATGCTCGCACCGGGGATCGCGACAGGATGCGTCAGGGGATTGGACGATATGTCCAAAGTGGCTATGGTGGTAGTGCCACCGCGACTCGCCGATTTGGTGGAACTGCTCAAACAGCCAATATGTTGCATTCGGCGCTCTCTAGTGGTGGAGCTAATCCATATGCAGCGCCAGGTAGACAACTCGATCCTGTCCTCTTGGCGGGTCGATCAGCGGATGAGGTCATGGATGCGGTGGTCGAAGCTGTACGGCCAGTTGACGGAACGCAGGACACGGAAGCCAGCCGCACCGCGATCAAAGACGCACTTTCAGAAGTACTCACGAGATTTCCTGAAGCCGATCTGCTGGACCTTCAGGAGCAGCATCGTGAATTCGTCATCGAACGCTATATCGCTGTGGACGTGTTTCGACGTTTCGACTTAGATCTGGGGAAGACTATTCGTGACAAAGCTCCCAATGCCACTAGTGGTCTTGGAAGACTCAAAGAAATTCGCGAGTACATCAGGGAGACGGTTGCTGCGTCCTTCCGACGTTTGCGCGACTCGAGGCAACGAATAGTGGTCGGTCGTATCACGCAAATCGTTCAGTGTGCCCTCCGCGAGACATTCCAAGTTTTCGAGGCATATGCGGAATGAAAATTACCTGTGCACTTTCTGACTTTGACTTTGCCAGTACTCAGAGCGATCTCAATGTCGTATTGTATGGGTATAGCGACGACGGCACCTATGGTACCGTGGGCGCAGCATTGAGAAAAGCCATTGCTAGGAGCAAACTATCTCCCGCTCCGAAAGCGTGTGACTTCTTATCGTTAGCTTTGGCCGTAGTGGCTGCCGATTTGGCTGGGCATCGTAGCCGCAGCCCAGATGGATGGACAAGAGAATTCAATTTGACCATTTCGGTTGTGGACCCCACGTTCTGGAATGCCAACAGAGCGATAGTGGAGAATCTGCTCGCGTTTCTTACTACCGATCGATGGACACTTCAGTTTGTAAAGGGTGGATATCTTTCGACGCTCAAGGGAAAACCTAAGTTTCCAGAGGAGGATTGTGTTGTATTGCTGTCCGGTGGTCTTGACAGCTACGTGGGTGCCATTGACCTTGTGACTGGCGGCTATCACCCATTTGCCGTAAGCCAGGTGGTGCGGGGTGATGGAGAGAAACAACGCTGGTTTGCAAATCAAATCTGTAGGGGCCTTCAACACATCCAACTCAATCATAACGTTCAAGTCCCAGATCCTGAAAGCCCTCCCTCACAAAGAGCACGTTCAATTATCTTTGTAGCATATGGCGTTTTCATTGCGACTACACTTGCTCGATACCATGCAGGGGATGAAGTGACCCTGTACGTTTGTGAAAACGGTTTTATTTCAATCAATCCTCCGCTGACTGGCGGTCGCTTAGGCAGTCTAAGTACCCGTACAACACATCCTGTAGTAATTTCATTGCTCCAAAAATTGTTAGACGCTTCTGGACTACGCGTTCGTATTGTCAATCCTTACCAGTTCAAAACTAAGGGTGAAATGCTTCAAGATTGTCCTAATCAATCTTTGCTTAAGCCTCATGCTTTTAAGACGACAAGTTGCGGCCGTTTCAAGCAGTTTGGATACAAGCACTGTGGAAGGTGTGTTCCCTGTCTTGTACGGCGTGCAGCATTCCACTCCTGGAAAGTGAAAGATTCGACAAAGTACGAGTACGAGAACCTTGCGCAAAATGACGAAAACCATTCCGGTTTCGATGATGTGCGCTCAGTGCTTATTGGAATTGCCGAATGTGGTGAATTAGGTGTCACACGTTGGCTTGGCGCTACGCTTAGTTCTGCCCTTGTGAAAAACAAGGAACAATTGGCACAAACCGTCAGTCGAGGTCTTAGCGAGATGCAAGCGCTCATGAACAGTCTTGGCGTGCGATGATCGATTTTCATACCCATCTTGATTTATATCCAAATCCCTCTGAAGTTGCAAGAGAGTGCAGAGTTCGAGGCATGGATATTCTCTCCGTCACAACTACACCGAGCGCATGGAAAGGTACATCGGCAATAGCCATGCCTGGCTCGCGTGTTCGGACGGCACTCGGTCTGCACCCCCAGATCGCACATCAGCGTAGGAGTGAGTTAGATCTCTTCGATCACTATTTGCCCGACGCATCATACGTAGGCGAGGTTGGTCTAGATGGTGCTCCAGAATTCAAGAAATACTGGGATGATCAGCTGTCTGTCTTCAACCATGTCCTTCAAGCCTGTAGCCGAGCCGGTGGCCGAATTATGTCGATTCATAGCCGTCGAGCTGCGTCAGCTGTATTAGACAGGTTGGAGGTATTTCCAAATGCTGGAGTGCCTATATTGCACTGGTTTTCAGGGAACAAGCGAGATTTGGATCGAGCGCTTTCTTTAAACTGCTGGTTTAGTGTGGGCCCTGCTATGCTTATTGGAACGAAGGGGCTCGATTTGGTCGGTCATATTCCGCGCGAGCAAATACTTACGGAAACAGATGGGCCTTTTGCACAAGTTAACGGACGGGGTATGATGCCTTGGGATGCGCAACGAGCTGTTGTTCAACTGAGCGCTCTGTGGAAAATTCCGCTGAAGAATGTTGAACAGGAATTGGACAGTAACCTGCAGCGTTTCACCTCTCTCCTCTGAGTTTTCTGTGTGCATCATGCACACTTAATCTTTTTAGCAGAAGTTGAACATTTTCGTCGAACTCTGTATTGCTGATGCCTCAGCGTAGGTCTTGTGGGGGGCTTTGCTAATAAGCGTTGGAATGCTTCCTGGTCAATAAATGCAATTTGGAGGAAGTTGATTCCCCAATGAGCCTGTGACTACTGAGGAAAGAGGAGTAATCTCATCACGTCACCTTCCCCACGAACATCGGAATCCCCAACTTTCTTCTCGTCGTCTCACCTTTAAACATCAAGCCTTTTCGTTCTGGTGCATCGCCGCGTTCACCTACATGCTGGGTAAATGTCTGTGCTGTGAGGCTGGCCCCGAGAAAGACCGTATGTTTGCCATACCGCCCACGTAACGAATCGATCGTCTGATAGATCCGCTGATACTTTTCAATGTGCAGTGGTGGATCAAAGAGGTTCAGTTGAAGATTAGCGTCTTCCCGTAACTTGCCCAACATCACTCCCGTTGAGCGATACTGCAATTGGTGTGAAAACAACTGATTAAACAGCGGTCGTAACGCATGGATCACTTCATGCGAGAACGCGGTCGGTCTACTGAAACTCACCTCAAGACCATAATCCCGAAAATCCTGTGTTCGGAGTAAGCAAATGGCACTTCCAGCGACAAGATGATACCGCCGAATCTTCATACAGGCGTTCTCGATGTTTTTGGATAGCTGTGAAAAGACAAAGCCGTGATCATTGGAAGGCGGGGAAAACGTCTTAAATTTCTGGACTGACTGATAGGTGTCTTTTTCTTTCGTCTCTAATGGCAGGACACTCGTACCTCGTAGTTCTTGCCAGATTTCATAAGACGGTTTGGTGAGATGTTGCTGGATCCAACGCTCCGAGAGCCTGGCAAACTCTAACGCTGTGCGAATCCTATTCTTGGCTAAAAAAGCCGTCGTCTGTGCCCCAATGCCCCAGATTTTTTCAACAGGAAGTTTCTGTAAATACCGATGAATCTCCCACCCCGGAATACACGTGAGGCCGGATGGCTTTTTCCATTTTGATCCAACCTTGGCGACAACCTTGGTTGGGGCTAATCCCACAGAAAAGGTAAACCCCAGTTCGACATCGAGCATATGTTTAATGCGACCGGCAATCTGTTGATACGAGCCTTTAAGCGGGCGCTGCAGCCCTGTGATATCAGCAAAGCATTCATCAATACTGTACTCTTCGACCTCGGACGTATACCGCCGGACGATGGAGAACATGCGTTTGGATAACAAACTATAGGTTTCGTAATCTGAAGGCAGCACCACGACCTGGGGACACACCCGTTTAATCTCTGAAAGACGCATGCCTCGTGTGACTCCACAGGCCTTCGCTTCATAACTCATCGAGGCCGCAATCCCTCGTTCCTTCCCGGTCACCACGGGTTTTCCTTTGAGTGCCGGATTACGGGATTGTTCAACGGCTGCAAAAAACGCATCGCCATCGATATGTAAAATGGCTTTGGGCAAATGCTGAATGGTAAGTGGCGTTTCCATTCCTAATATTTCCGAATGACGGCTTTCACGATCGCCGCAATGCGAATCTCTTCCTTCGGCACAATCGGTTGATACTTCTTATTGGCCGGCTCCAAGGTGATCTTTCGTCCCCGTTTGCGATACGTCTTCATGGTCCATTCCCCATCCACTTCGGCGATCACAATCTCGCCTGACTTGGCTTGCTCGCGTCGTTCCACCAACACCAAATCACCAGGCATAATGCCTGCCTCAATCATCGAGTCCCCTTTGACCCGTAACATGTATGTGGCGTCTTTGTTACTAACTAAGTATTCCTCAAGGCTTAGAGTATCCAACAGCTCTTCTTCTGCTGGGGAGGGATAGCCTGCGATGACGGTGCCGAGCCACGGAATCTCATGAAAATATTTGGTGGGCAATAACCGACCGCTTGCGTCTTTGACTAGGCGGCCTTGTTCAATCAGTTTGTCGACGAGTTTGAATGCGGGGCTCTTGGATCGATACCGCACCAATTGCGCAATTTCTTGATACGACGGCATCCGATGATACCGACGATAGAAGGTCACAATCTTGGCAAAGGAAGTGGCTGGGGTGCGCATGGGGGAGGAATACTAGGAGAACGATCGTTCTCTTGTCAAGAATGGTGTAAAAATGTGTGAGAAATCAAGGGGAAGGGCTTGATTCTTAAGGCGGATCCAGTATTCTCTTGTTGTCGACTTAGTTTAGGAGTTGGTGTGAGAAGCTCAGAAAGTAGGTAAGTGATCGAGGAAATGTAACACTTCGTTTAGAAGTAATGTTACATTTTGACAAGTTGACCGAAATCAAACGAAAAGAAATCATTCGGTCCTATTTTCAACTAGCATGACAGCGCTGTAGATATATTATCTAACAAATTGATGGACATGGACTTTGTATACTGTGCCGTTTTGCTCTGCAGCAAACAAAGCCACTCATTATAGACGCTATTATTACCTGAGGATGTTCCATGGAAATTCTGGACAAAGAGTTTAGGAAGATGTTGGTAGAAAAGTTAGAGCAGTATCCTGATAAAGGTGATGAGCTGGATATTGAAGGAATTATTTCTGATGTGACACCCGAAGCCGTAAATCTAATTAAAGACTCCCTGATGAATCGAGCAGAAGAAATGCTTGCTGAAAGACGCAAAATTTCGAAGGAATTCGAGCAACTGAATATAAAGAAGTGGGCCGAGGCCTTCGATATTCTAGAAACTCATATCGTGGTCTGTACTGAAGTTGGTGAGGAGTTTAACAACTCGTACAGGCCTAAGGCTGTTGAAAATAACGACCTAGTTTTCGATCTTGTTGTTAGACACCATAGTAGAGCATGCCATATATCTCAAGAGATATTGTGCCTTTTAAAGTCAGGCTATGCTGATGCAGCCCATGCGCGATGGCGGGCGCTTCACGAAGTAAATGTTACAGGAATGTTCATAGCAAAACATGGTCAAGAATGTGCCGAGAGATTCTATTTCCATGATGTTGTTGATTCATATAACGGTATGATTGCGCACCAAAAATACGAAGAACGTTTGCAGGAAAAGGCGCCTACTCAAAAAGAAATTGATGAGTGTAAAGAACAATATGATGTATGTATAGAAAATATGGCAAAAGGTTTTCAGGCCACTACGGCTGGGCATCCTACATTTTCCCAAATCATAAACGTGTCGGTTTCGCAGCTCTCGAAAAGGACGTAAGCCTAGATCACATGCGGCCGTACTACACGTGGGCGAGCCAGAATATACATGCTGGTTCAAAAGGAATGAGAAACCGACTAGGTTTATGCGAGACGAAAGAGGATGTCTTGCTTGTTGGACAAAGTAATTCGGGCATGACAGATCCGGCCCATGCCACGGCCATTAGTCTTTGTCAGGTCACATCAACGCTCTTGGTACTAAAGCCTACTTTGGACCATATTATTTTAATGAAAATAATGGTTGATTACGAAAATGAAGTGGGTGAGACCTTCCTGAAGGTAGGTCGAGAAAATTCATAACAAGGCCATGAAGCATCGCACCCTTAGGGCGCTGAGGCTCGCTTCGCTCGGTCACCCATGGCAACGTTAGAGCAAAAAATGTAACCGAATACTCCATTCCGTAACAACCAATCACAATTCAAGGTAAAATCCCCTCATGTGTGGCCGCTATACCCTCAGAAAGTCCGAAATAGAACTCGCAGCGCGAAAGACAGTCGTTCGCTCGAAGGTCAAACCTCGCTATAACATTGCTCCAAGTCAGCAAGTGCCTGTTTTCCGCGTGAACTCCGAAGGCCAGCTTGAAGACCTGACGTTGCATTGGGGCTTGATTCCCTCATGGGCCAAAGAGTCCAAGTCCAGTTACAGCATGATCAATGCGCGGGTTGAGACCGTCCGAACCAAACCGGCCTATCGTGGTCCGTTTAAAAAAAGACGCTGTTTACTACCTGTAGATGGCTGGTTTGAATGGCAAAAACAAGACAAGGGACCAAAGCAGCCATACCTCTTTCTTCTCCCAGAAGATGAGCCATTTTTCTTTGCTGGCCTCTGGGATCACTGGGAGAGTAAAGAGGGAGAAGAGTCAATCGATTCGTGCACGATTATTACCACAGAAGCTAATCAGCTCGTCCAACCTGTTCACCACCGCATGCCCGTGATACTCAAGCCTAAAGACTATGATGCTTGGCTAGACCCCGCCTATGACGATTCCACGCAGCTTGAACAACTGCTCACGTCTTCTTCCCCAAATGCGCTTACCTGCTACCCAGTCAGTTTAGCCGTGAATAATGCGCGCCATGACGGGCCAGACTGCGTTGCCCCGATGGAGTGATCCCTGATCACAAAAGGTTTTGGTGGCTCTGATAGGTTAGGTCTGCCTTGGTTTTAGCGGAATGTTGTCCAATGCGCGTTGAAGAGTGTCGAGAGGATTCGGCGTTAGTGTGCCATCTGATATGGGCCTTGACGTCCCAGAAATTTTCGGTGAACCGGATTCGGTCAAATCGTCCAGTGGAAGATCCTGCGGACTGTGCATGTGAGCTTTATCGGACTTCGTTCGCTTCTGTCGAGCGACAAAGGCATCCAAGAGAAGTTCTTTGATCACGTTGTTTCGGCGACGTGCTGGTATACGCGTGATGAACTCGTACAAGTGGCGATCCGCAGAATTGTATTTGGAGAGATAGAGGTAAAGGCGAGATTTCATAAGCGCTCGTTTTTTGTGGATTGTTCGGTAGACAGAAGATTGTTCTGCCATTGCGCATATTGCAAATAGCCTTTCACGTTTGCGAGTGCGCTGTCCTCTAAAAAGAGGGCGTTCGGATAAAGAGTTTGAAAGTCCTCTTGCAGAATAACGCTTCCTCCTCCGCAGAAGATGATTTCATCAAAGTTTGACGCACGGTCATTCCACAGGCGTGTCATCTCTCGCTGAACGTTTGCCGCGAAGTCCTTGCGATCTGACATGATGATCTCCATGACGTCCTCGTGATTCAGGGTTGTGCCTCGTACATGAAGCGGCTTGATCTGACGAATTGCCCAGTCGATCTCATAGGTATCGATCGTGCGACCAAGCTTCTGGCTGACTGTTGTGGCCGCTTTCTGAAGCAGTGTTCCAATGCCCATAACCAGACCGGTGGAAGAGCGAGGAAGAAATTGGGTTCCGGACATGCCAATCAATTCGGTGGTTCGCATGCCGATATCTACTAACGCGATCCGGCCTCCGTGTAAATCTGGATACTGACCTAACACATAGCAATAGGCACCAATTCCTTGGGAGAGTACTTCGACGTGCTTGGCTCGGAGGATCTGTTTCACCAAGGTTTGAATCTGTGCTTGAGCTTTGGTCGATGTGTACATGTGAAGGGGGAGTCCCGTCACGAGGAATGAGCCAGCAGGGATGTGCCGATGAGCAAAGGTGACCAAGGCCTTATAGGATGGTGAGACCCACCAAGAATCATATTGTTCTTGAAATCGAAAGGCGGCAGTGACTGCGTCTTCGCCGACCTGATACTGCTGGCCCTCAAGGTCTACGACATTGCTTTGATCTCCTAACGTCAAGGAAATTGAGTTTGGCTCAATGGGGGAGACGACCGAGGGGTAAGCCACGATGCGATCGTCCCAGGCAATTTTAACATAGCCGTACCCGACATCCAGTCCAACCAGCGTGGGCGGCACGGGAGGGGAAGGTTTCTTTGTCTTGTTAGTTTGAGCTTTTGGATTTTGAACTGCGGTCTGCGTGTTCGCGTTCATCGTAGGACTCCTTTTCTGATTAAACGTAAGACAACGTTGCCGGTGTTTGCTTATCTGAATACTACGCGAGAAGGCTTAAAGTTGGGGGGTCAATTGGGGGGTCAATTGGGGGGCGAATTGGGGGGTCAAAAATGGAGGAAATTTAGGTAAGAACCCTGTGTGATGTGTGCGCAGTTTTGTGCGAATCTGTGCAGAGATAACAATATATAAGATATATGTCCCTAACTCTGCACAGGGTTTTTGAGAGCGTAATACAAGGTTAAGAGAAAACGCGCTAGCCGTGGGTGTTCGAATGTACGACGAACAAGGCTGATCAAGGATGAATAGGCGACCTCCAGAAATCTCCGGAATCGTGGAAGCCTTCTGGGATGAATTCGGGGTGCTCCTGAATAAAATCAAGGAGGAGGCCCCAGATCTTTTACCTCGATGCTATGAGCGCCTCGGTCAGTACGTTGAGGATCAATATCGGTGGGAATCTTTGGAGATGCGAATTGAAGAAGTCTTTCGGCGGCACCCCGAATGGACTCCGCGGAGGATGGCTGAGCACATTCGGTATTACCAGCGAATACCGAATTCGATGAGACCCCTCCTCATTAAGCGAGCTCAAAAGGTCAAAAATCGTATGCGGATGCGCCGAGTCCGACAGGAGGACGTTGATTATGGAGAGGGTGAAGCATGAGCGAGTCGATCCATCAGCAAAATGCTTCTCATGTTTTTCGGCTAAAGGAAGTCTTAGCCTTGTATCAACGTGGAATTGATGCCTATCTCCATCGGGGAAACGGCCACCTTCCCGTGATGGTCCAAGGAATAGCTGTACCAAAGAAAGGCGGGAAGAGCGTGATGGGAACCTGGCAATATTTCATCATCGAAGATCGCGGCCTGACGTTTGAAGCAAAAGCGCAATCGACAGTAGAACTGCTATGGAATCGAGAGGCCAGAATGGCCGTCCTTCTTGGTATGGCTTCCTGGGGCGTGAAGGGTCTTGTCCCTCAAGTGGAAATCTTGTCAGTCATTAGCGAAGAAGAAGGCCGAAAGGTTTCGCGCAATGAACAACTGACGAAGTGGGAGCCCTATATCCGACAACAAAAACGAGATGTAGAAGTGACCTTTGGTCAGCCACGACCATCAGTAGGTGTTCTCACTTCAGGAGCCGGCGAGGCTTGGACTGATCTGTGTACACCATTAGCCGAATACAAAGATAGGATTGAGATATGCCGGATCCCTGTGCGAGTCTCAGATCCTGAGTCCGTCGGCCAGGGCCTGCGCCGGATCTGGGAAACTCAGCCGACTCCTGATCTTGTCGTGTTGACGAGAGGAGGCGGAGAAACTGTTCATGACTTAGATAGTGATACCCTGCTCCAGCTGGTGACCCAACGTCCCATTCCGTTGCTTACCGCTATTGGCCACACTCGCGACCATCTGATTCTCGATCAACTGTCGGACAAATCTTTCGCGACTCCTCGAGACTGTGGACTCTGGTTACGAGATGGTCTCGCCCGCGCACGTAGCCGACACCAGGAGACGCAGGACGCTAAGGTGCGAAAAGCGCATCAGGAGCTTCTGGAACTCACGGGGCGGTATAAACAGCAGGAACAAGAACTTCGCCGAGCTCATCGGCAGAAGGTTGTTCTGTCAATCTTCTTTGGTGCCACACTCGTGCTGTTGTTGTCCGTCTATTTGGGCATTTTGTAAACACGGCCCTTACGGCCCTGCCCGCAAAGCGGGCCCATCTTTCCTATTCTGGAAGAATCAAAGTATGCGGAAGTTGACGGTCGTGCACCATCGAAATCATATGAGCCGTGCCGCGAGACTCGCCATCCCAAAAGAGAAAGACATGATACGGGTCAGCCTGCTCAACGAGTTCATTCACCATGTCGGTATTCCGCCGCATGCCTGCCGATCTGCCGTAAGTCTCCCACTGTGCGGGACGACGAAGCACCGTCGCTCTACGAGATTGAGCTTCTTCAGCACACCAGGTATCAACACCGCGAGCCCCACCGTGGAGGAGTGTGTCAGTCGGTTGAATAGCTTCACGAATTGTGCGACGGACGAGGGACTCATCTGGAAACTCGCGACTGCCGGAGACCAGAAACCACATCGGCGGTCTTGGTTGAGCGAACATCTCCTTGATCGCCAGTTGTTCTTCTTCTCGTAAGATCCCTTCTTCTGCCAAGTATGAGCGAAATAACGTGCCAAGATGTGTATTGCTGTTCATTGTGAGGTCTCCATTTCGGACCCATTACGTACGGTAACGTGTGTTATGTCATAATCGCTAACCCGCACGCCCGTCACAAAACCGTTCTGGCCAATGTTTCACTGCATACTCAATAATCAAATGCGTATGACAAAACCAGCCATTGCGGCAGTAACACAACAGCGCTACATGCTCATGCTGGGCCAAAGCATCCCAAACCTCAGCTTTGACATTGCCCAGAATGACAGAGTACTGCTCGATGTACTGCATCTCTGAAATTTTCCCCTCTTTCACACCCATAACCATGGCCCAAGAGGGTGCGAAAGCTTTCCACAATCCTTTCGCCGATTTGACCGTTGTATCAATACCCTCTGACTTCCCAATTTGTGCCCGTCGTAAGGTGGTCATCATATCCTCCTTGTGCCTCTGTATCACAAAGAGCATGACCTTGCCCACGTAGTGGGCCATTAACAAGATCACCGAGTGACCCGGACGTTTGGCCGTGGTCGCCGCCTTGTTGCACGTCTCAAGAGATCTCGAAGCCGAATGAGTCAGATGCGGCAGGGAGATGGCTTTGAGGGTAACTGTGCGTTCTGTGGGGCCTGCGACCCTGAAACGATATCCAAAGGAGTGTGTTCAGGATTTCGTTTAAACCAGAAGCGCATCGTCACCTCCGTCTCAGAGTTAGAACGATTATGCCGAGCAGATATTACGTGGCATGGACCACGGCGAGGGCATGAAACCCTCGCCAGTCCTGTTTAATTTTTAGGAGACATGAGCCGTGGACTCTGCGTGCTGCTCCTTCTTTTTCTTCACACTCATTTCAAAGGCTTGGACTTCAAGCTTGCTTCGTTTTTCTTGGTTGTCAGTTTCCCATGCCCGATAACTCAGCTTGCCTTTGACCTCAATCCAGTCGCCCTTGTCTGCCTGTTGAGAAAACGGTTCGCCCCCGTCTCCAAACATGACAACAGAGACCCAGTGCGTCTTCTCCTGCATCTCACCATTTTTGTCCCACTGTTCCTTGATGGCCACGTTGGCACTGACGACCATGGTGCCTCCCTGCGTATAGCGTACCTCCGGCGTGTGGGCCAACCGACCAGTGAAATGGACGGAGTTCTTATCACTAAATGGATTTTTCGAAGTTTCTGTAGACATGATTGAACCTCCCTAAAAAGTGAATAACACAAATTGTGCAGTAGCATAATCTGCTCGCGGAGCGAGCCTGTGCCTTTCGATGATCAAAGATGGGCGCAAGATATGACAGGTAAACAACACCATCACGGCGAATTCGTGGAACTCAGCGGCGTGTACGGCACAATGTCCGATGGTCGTCCCTCAACTTGCTGATCGACATACATACTGAACTCGCCATCATGGTCGGCGTCGATCCAGTAGAAGAGAGGAAATTCTTTGGTCGTTACGACGCTATTCCAATACTCGTTGTATTCGGAGATGATGATTTGCCGAGCGGTTTTATAATCGACCCGACCATCTTGTTGTAACGAATATTCCCGAGTGTAGAGTCCGGTGACGATGTTCACGTCTTCGTTGACGAGGTAGTCCTCTTCGGGTTCTGTTGGTAGTAATTGAGCCCATGTAGACTGAGTGACTGTGAAAAACAGGAAGAAAAACACTGTGAAAGATAAGTTTAGATGTAGCATGACGTCCCTCCTTGGCGTTCGTGAAACACGATGAATGACCAAGAAAGAACATTGCCCGCGTAGCGGGCCTAGAACGTTTGGTGTGGTGCGATTGCCGTGGAGGAATGAATCTAATGGGGAGGGGAGCTCTACCGATACGTGCCGTTGCCCACCAAGCCATGCAGGCCCCGCTCAGGTTCTTGTGGGATGCCATTCATGTCAACGATGGTGAGACATCGCGGACACCCCGATTCATGGAGGTTTTGGTC
Source organism: Nitrospirales bacterium (assembly GCA_021604145.1). Taxonomy (GTDB): domain Bacteria; phylum Nitrospirota; class Nitrospiria; order Nitrospirales; family UBA8639; genus JAGQKC01. The sequence continues at coordinate 766 of BQIX01000005.1, read as the reverse complement.
CGCAAGTTTTTCAAGTTGTGAGAGATGGAACCACAGATCGAAGATGGCTTCTCGGCTACCGATGATTTCATATCTATTTTCGTAGTCATGAATGTCCCGAAAATTTTGGTTGCCGACAGCCCACGTTAAACGAAAGCAGTCCATCACCATTTCCTTTCTTGTCTTTTCTGATGAGACGACAACGAGCGAACTACGGTAGATGTAAGAGTTTTCTAACTCGATCTATCCTGTTCTGAGGGATCACCTGCTCGACACGTGAGACGGTTATCCCTACCACGACGGTACAAGCCAGATTGCCAGCCGAAAACGACACCGATCGGATCGGAAATTGGGTCTGATTGGGAGGGGTAAATCCCGGCAATGCCTGCTCAAGCATCGTACGAAGATGCGTCTCGGCGGTCTTTGTCGCCTGTTGGCAACTTCGCCATGGATCAGGATCTCCAAACACCGTTCCGCGTCCATAGACCCATTGTCTCTCGTTTTCAGAAGAGATCCCGGGCGTCAACGTGAATCGAGATTCTGCATGAGCCAATGACGAGATGAGCATAACAGAGACGAGGATGAGCAACGGTCCAATCTGAGTGCGCATGTGTCCCTCCTCACAATCGTGTCACCTGAGGGCGAGGCGACTGTCGTTTGTAATATGTATATAAGGGTACTCCCTTGAGAAAGGAGGTGAAGACCAATGGAAGAGGATGTCTTTGGATTCACCGCATCGGTGGAACAAGATGATCCGATCAGTGAATCACCGCTCACATCAGATCCC